>JACQOP010000127.1 GCA_016202485.1 Chloroflexota bacterium
CCGCCCACCCGGAATGCTGGGGCTGCCGCCCCAGCAGCCCCCGGACATGGGGACGAAGCCCCTTGTAAATTTCCCGAGTTCTCAAGGGAATTGCAAGAACGGGGCACTAGGCACGTGCCGCTGGGCCGGGGCCAGGGAGCGGCCCTTGCGGAGGTGGAGGGGGCGTCCACCCAGGGCGGGGGCCGGAGGCGTGCTCCCGCCGCAACTGCCACCGCAGAAGGAAGACCAGGGCCACCAGGACCGGCAGCCAGATGGGCGAGAAGATGAGGAGGCGGATTGAGACATCGGCCAGGCCCTGGCTGAAGGTGGTGAGGTCTCGCAGGGACTCGCGGGCTGTCTCCAGGGCACTCCATCCGGCCCTGACGATGGGCTGGGCTGCTACCGTCGGGTACACGGTCACGTTGATCAAGGATGTAGCAGAGGTCTGCTCCAGGTACTGCATCCGCCCCTTGGCCTGCTCAATCTGGCCCCGCACTGTGTTCAGCTCGCGCTGCATGGTAAGCACATCAGACACAGTGACGGCCCGCTCCATGAGGCGAAGGAACTCCTGCTCAGTGTTCTCCAGGTTGCGCAGGCGGGCCTGGAGGTCAACGTACTCCTCGGTGACGTCCTGGGCGGTGGTCTGCTGGTTGTCCACCTTGTCGGCCAGGGCGCGGACGCGGTCCATGGCCTCGCCGAACCGGCCCGAGGGGATGCGAAAGGAGATAAGGGCATTCTGCTGGGCATCCTGGCCGGAGAGGCGAGAGCTGACGACATAGCCGCCCAGTTCCGAAGCGAGGGCCTCCAGGGAGGCGACGGCGGCGGCGACATCGCTGACGAAGACGGTGAGGCTGCCGTTGCGGACGATGAGGCGGTCCTGGGGGAGTGCGGCGTTGCCGCTATCGGAGGTCTGGCCGCTCCTGGGCGTAGCGGTGGGAACAGACTCGGAAGCGCCGCCCCCGCAGGCGGCGAGGGACAGGGACACCAGGAGGAGCAGGGAAGCCAGGAGGAGGGGTAGCCGGCGGTTCATGGCAGACCTCCCTTCTTGGGGCGAGACGGAAAGAGGCATCCCAGCTAATGGGATGCCTCTATTATACCGCATCTGCTGTGCGGAATGGGCCTAGCGTTTGCTGTACTGCTGCTTTTTGCGGGCGCGTTTGAGGCCGTATTTCTTGCTCTCCTTGACCCGGGCGTCCCGGGTGAGGAGACCTTTTTGGCGCAGGGAGGGCTTGAGGCTTTCGTCCAAGACCACGAGGGCACGGGCGATGCCGTGGCGGACGGCTCCCGCCTGTCCTACGACGCCACCACCTACGACCTTGACCTGGACGCTATATTTGTCCAGGGCATCGGCCACCTGCAATGGCTCCTTAATGAGCTGCTGCCAGGCCTCCCAGGGGAAGGCCTCCTCCAGGGGCTTGCCATTGATAACAATGCCCCCTGGCTGGGTGAACAGGCGCACCTGGGCAATGGCGGACTTGCGCCGGCCCACGCCATGATAGTAGTGCTCTTGCTGCATCATGTCCTTGTCGCTCCTGGGCTTATGCCCGTGGTCAAAGTTCCATCTGTCTCTGGCTGGTTAGCCAGCGCCTTCGGTCCCACTCACCCGACCGAAAGGCTGGGGACGCCCCAGCAGCCCCCGAACGCTCCGAGGGCATCAGGCGGCGGCTTCCAGTTTCTTCTGGTTGCCGGCTACCTGGGCCTGGTGGGGATGATCAGGGCCTGGATAGATTTTCAGCCGTTTCAGCATATGGGAAGCCAGGTTGTTCTTGGGCAGCATGCCTTTCACCGCCTGGCGTATAGCATGTTCCGGGTGGCGAGTAAGCATGTCCTGATAGCTGGTGCGCCGCAAGCCGCTGCGGTAGCCAGAGTAGCTGTAGTACACCTTGTCGGCGGCCTTGTTGCCCGTTAGCTCCACCTTTGCGGCGTTCACCACGATGACGTAGTCGCCGGTGATGACGTAGGGCGTATAGGTGGGTTTGTCTTTGCCCTGGAGGATGCGTGCAATGTCCACGGCCAGACGGCCCATGGGCTTGCCGGCGGCGTCCACCACCTGCCAGTCGCCGCCTACCTCGTTGGGCTTGGCGTTATAGGTCTTGCTGCGTTTGATGTTCATGAGGAGGAAAGTCCTTATAGCGTACTTCAATGAGACACAGCCCGTGAGGTGGGAGGGTAGGAGCAAGTTTCACATGCTCTGCGCCGGCGCGCCGTTCCAACAAGGCGGCGACCCCCTCAAGGGATAGGCGTCCCGCCCCCACTGACACCAGCATGCCGGCCATGCGGCGCATCTGGTGAGGTAAGAAGGCGTTGGCCTCTATTTCAATGTTCAGTCTATCTTCCTGCTGCCACAGCCGTGTGGCGTACACCTCTCGGATTGTACTCCTGCCGGGGCCGGGCGAGCCAGCCAGGGCTCCAAAATCGTGGCTCCCCTGGAGCAGGCCCAGGGCCGCTTGCATGGCCCCGGCATCCAGAGGCTCCGCGACACGGTAGGCGAGCCGCTCCTGCAGGGGCGATGGGGTCCTGCGCATGAGTATAGTATACCGATATGTGCGGCTCCTTGCCTGACGCCTGGGATCAAAGCTCAGGGACACCTGGTGGGCTTGCTGGACGGCGATGTCCGGTGGCAGGTAATGATTCAGCCCCATGACGATGCGCTGGCAGGACAGCCCAGCAGCAGTCAGAAAGGCAGCCACCTGACCTCTGGCGTGGACGCCGGCATCGGTGCGGCCGGCGGCTTGTATTCGCGTGGCCTTGCCAGTAAGGCTGGCGATTGCCTTCTCCAACTCGCCCTGGATGGTGGAGGCGCTACGCTGGAGCTGGAAGCCGGCGTATCCGGTACCGTCATATTCCAGAATCAGGGCTATTTTTCTGCTGGCCTCCATTGAAGGCGGACCTGCACCTTCACTCCACTTCCCTCCATAGGAGGGGGTTGCCATATCGTTCCCGTTTTACCATACGGCGGGCGTTTTCTTTCCTGTCCACCCATAATGCCGGGGGTTACCACCTCCAGCGGCCTAAAGCAATATCATGGCCTGCTGGACACCCTCCCTGAGGGTGCCAGGGGGGCTCTCCCCTACCTTCTAAGGTTGCGGGGCTGCCCCCGCACTACACCAGTTCAATAATGGCCATGGAAGCGCCGTCGCCCATGCGGGGGCCGAGCTTCAACACGCGGGTGTACCCTCCGGGGCGCTGAGCGTACCGCTTGCCCAGGTCGTCAAAGAGCTTTCCCACTGCCTCTTTATCGGGCAGGTGGGAGAGGGCGATGCGCCTGTGGTGCAGGGTCCCTTTCTTGCCATAGGTAATCATCCGTTCCGTTATGCCCTGGATTTCCTTCGCTTTGGCCAGGGTGGTCTGGATGCGCTCGTGGAGGACCAGCTCCCGCACCAGGCTGCGGTACAGGGCGGTGCGCTGGTCCGAGGGACGGTTGAAGTGTCTTCCGTCAATACGATGCCTCATTGCTACACCTCCTCCTCATTCTGGAGGGCGCCGTTGGCTTCAGGCTGAGCGTCCTCGTCTCCGTTGCGGCTTCTGGGGCTGAGGCGCAACTTTGCTTCCGGGGGCAGGAAACCGAGCTGCTCCAGACGGTCGCACAGCTCCTCAAGAGACTTCTCGCCGAAGTTCCGAATCTTTAAGAGGTCGGAGCGGTCCTTTTCCAGGATCTCACCTACGCGGTTGAGGTGGGCACGCTTTAGGCAGTTGAGGGTACGGGCAGAGAGCTCCAGCTTCTCCACCTGGACGTTGTAGACATCGGCGGGGATGGACAGGGCAATGGCTGGCGGCTCTCCGACGGATTCGGGGCTCTTGGCTACATTGGCAAAGAGGTAGAAGCGGTCCAGGAGGAGCTGACCGGCCCGGGACAGGGCCTCCATAGGGGTGATGGTCTCGTCGGTCCAGACCTCCAGGACCAGGCGCTCAAAGTCGGTCACCTGGCCCACGCGCATGCGCTCCACGGTGTAGTTGACGCGGCGCACGGGGGAGTAGATGGCATCCACGGGCAAGACGCCAATGGGCAGGCCGCTCTCGCCGGTGGCGGGGATGTAACCGGCGCCCTGCTCTACGTTAAACTCTATGGACACAGAGGCTTCCGGGGAGTCCAGCGTGGCCAGGTGGAGTTCCGGGTTGACGATCTCAAAGTCGGCAGAGGTCATGATATCACCGGCGGTCACCACGCCTTCGCCCCGCACCTCCAGGCGCAGACGGCCGGGGCGGTCCACCAGGGAGCGCAGCCGGATGGCCTTGAAGTTCAGCAGGAGGTCGGTGACCTGCTCTTTAACATGGGGGATGGTGGAGTACTCGTGAGTGACTCCTTCAATTCTGACCCAGGTGATGGCTGTTCCGGGAATGGAGCTAAGGAGGACGCGGCGCAGGGGGTTCCCCAGGGTCATGCCATAGCCCCGGTCCAGGGGGCCGATGCTGAACTTGGCGTAACCGGGTGCGGCGTCATCTATTTTGATTTCGGGCCGGGGTTTTTCCACTTTAATTGCTGTTGTTGTCATTGGGCTCCCTCCTCGGAACACCACCCGACACAGAGTTGCTTAGACTGTTGGGGACGGCGCTTGCGTACGCTCACCCTCACCCGCTGACCAGGGGTTGGCTGGTCCTCCGTCATCCTACTTGGAGTAGAACTCTACGATGAGGCGGGGGTCAATGTTGATGTCCATGTCTTTCGCTGCGGGGATGCGGGCGATGCTCCCCTTAAAGTTAGCTGCGTCCTGGCTGAGCCAGGCAGGGACAGCCCGGCGCGCGACGGACTGGAGGAGGGCGGCGACGGAATCGCTCTCCTGGCTTCCGGCCTTCCAGGCGATGACATCGCCGGCCTTGCAGGAAAAGGAGGGCACATCCACCTTCCTATCGTTGACAGTGAAGTGGCCGTGAAGGACCAACTGGCGGCTCTGGTTGCGGGACTCGGCGAAGCCCATCCGGTAGACCACGTTGTCCAAGCGGCGCTCCAGGAGCTGTATGAGGACCAGGCCGGTGGCCTGGGGGTTCTTCCGGGCGACCTGGTAGTAGCGGCGGAACTGGCGTTCCAGCACGCCGTAGGTGACGCGGGCCTTGCGCTTCTCTTTAAGCTGCAAGCCGTAGTCGCTAAGGCGGCGGCGGTTCATCTGGGTGCCTGCCCCTGGGGCGCGGCGCCGCTTTTCAATGGCGCACTTGGGGGTGAGGCAGCGCTCTCCCTTAAGAAACAACTTTTCTCCGGCCCTGCGGCAGAGCCGGCAAACGGGTCCCGTATACCTTGCCATGCTAGCTCCTGATGTGTTGATGTTCTGCTGTACCGATATACTGGCGACTAAGCACCATGATGGCCACCGGGGGCACTGGGGCACTGTTTGAGTGCTTTCCTTGCATTTTGATTGGATTTGCATGGCCCCCTGCTGGGGGGCGGTATGCCTTACACGCGGCGGCGCTTGGGAGGGCGGCAGCCGTTGTGGGGGATAGGCGTCACGTCACGGATGCTGGTAACGGAGATGCCCACGGACTGGAGGGAGCGGATGGCCGCTTCCCGTCCGGCGCCGGGTCCCTTGACGAAGACGTCCACCTGGCGGAGGCCGTTGTCCATAGCCTTGCGTCCGGCGACCTCAGCGGCGCGCTGGGCGGCGAAGGCGGTGCCTTTGCGGGCGCCCTTGAAGCCGGCGGTACCGCCACTGCCCCAGGAAATGACGTTGCCATCGGGGTCGGTGACGGTGATGAGGGTGTTGTTAAAGGTGGACTGGATGAACGCCTTGCCCCTGGGGACAAACTTGCGTTCACGCCTTCTGGCTGGCCTTCTCGCCATGTGTTGCTCCTGATTTAGTTGACTTACTTCTTGCCCACGGTGCGGCGGCGTCCGGCGACGGTCTTGCGCTCGCCCCGCTTGGTGCGGGCGTTGGTCTTGGTGCGCTGGCCACGGACGGGCAGGCCGTGGCGGTGCCGTGCGCCCCTGTAGGTACCGATGTCCATGAGGCGGCGGATGTTCATGTTGATGTCGCGCCGCAAGTCGCCTTCCACCTTGAACTGCTTGTCCACGACCTCGCGGATGCGGTCCAGGTCCTGGGTAGGCAAGTCTTTGACCCTGGGGTTGCCGGTGACCCCTGCCTGCTCCAGGACTTTGAGGGCCAGCACCGGGCCGATGCCGTAGATGCGGGTCAAGGCCGCCTCAACGCGCTTGTTATCCGGGATGTCAATGCCGGCTACACGAGCCATCGTATTCTCCTCCCTGAGCTGCCTTGGGTTAGCCTTGCCGCTGCATATGTTTTGGGTTCTCGCACTGGATGCGCACCACGCCATGGCGGCGGATGACTTTGCATTTATCGCAGCGCTTTTTAACTGATGCGCGTACTTTCATTTCAATGCCCTTTGTCTTTTGCTGATCTCGCCAGGGGTGGGGAACTGTTTCACCCTCATCCCTGTCCTCTCCCTTGAAGGAAGAAGGGCAAGTATACAATGCTCTTCCAAGATTACTCTGCGGTTATTCTGCCCTTGCCTACCGGAAGCGGAAGGTCACGCGGCCACGGGTAAGGTCATAGGGCGACAGCTCCACCAGTACACGGTCGCCGGGCAGGACGCGGATGAAGTTCATGCGCATCTTACCGGAGACGTGGGCCAACACCTGATGTCCGTTGGCCAGTTCCACGCGAAAGACGGCGTTGGGCAGCGCCTCAACGACCGTACCTTCCACTTCTATTGCTTCTTTTTTTGCCATGCTTACCTGGTCGTTCCCTTTTGGGTATGCTTTGTTGTGTTATAGGCGGGGCTTCACCCCATTCGCCCCACCCCGGGCAGGCTCTTACCAGGACTCTCCCCTCAAGGGGGACACATTATTATAGACTGTCCCAAGAAGGAAAAGGTATGTTGCTGTGGCATCTGCTGTTACGCCAGAATGGATCATGCCCCTTCTGCAACGGTGAGCACCCAGGGGCCATGCTCCGTAATTGCGATGGTGTGCTCAAAATGGGCTGAGAGGCTGCCATCGGCGGTGACGACGGTCCAATCATCGTCCAGGACTTGAGTGGCCCAGGTACCCATGTTCAGCATAGGCTCAATGGCAATGACCATGCCCACGCGGAGGAGGGGGCCGACGCCCCGTCGGCCTACGTTGGGGACGGCGGGGTCCTCGTGCAGGGAGCGGCCTACGCCGTGACCGACGTATTCCTTGACGACGCCGTATCCCAGGCCTTCGGCGTATTCTTGGACTGCGGCGGCGATATCGCCAGTACGGTTGCCGGCCACAGCCTGCTGGATACCCAGTTCCAGGCTTTTCTGGGTGGCGGCCACAAGCTGCTCTCCCTGAGGCGAAGGGGCCTTGCCCGCAATAACAGTCACGGCGCTATCGCCGTGGAACCCGCCGACCACGGCGCCCACGTCTATGCTCACCAGGTCGCCTTCCTGGATGATGCGGTCGCCTGGGATGCCGTGGACGATTTCGTTGTTAATAGAGCAACAGATGGTGGCGGGGAACCCGCGGTAGCCTTTAAAGGAGGGCTTTGCACCCAGCCGCTTGATCTCTCTGGCGGCGATGGCGTCCAGCTCCCTGGTCTTGATGCCGGGCTGGACTGCCTGGACGACAGCATCCCTGGCGGCGGCCGTGACTCTACCGGCCTCCCGCATAATAAGAACCTCTTGGGGAGACTTGATGGTAATGCCGTTGTTGCGGCTATCCACTTTTAGGACGAGTCCCTGACTTCTTTCCATAACGACCTATTGTACTGCATCTCTGGCAGGTTTCCAAATAGCCTGCCACCCCGCAGGCGTTTTCTTTCCCATCCGGTCGCCTGGGGGCTGTGAAATCTCGCCCCTATGCCTCCGGGTGTGCCTGGGCAGTGGGTGAGCAAGCACGCGCTTCACCCTCACCTTGTACCCCTCTCCCGTCAGGGGGGCTTTGCACCAAAAGTCTCCTCTAGGCAGGCGCTTGTTTTCCCACCCACCTACCCCAAAGGTTATTTAGGCTTAGGGGACACCCCTAAGACCCTGGCAAGGAATCCTTCGCTCTGCTCAAGGACAGGCTCTGGGTTCCTTGCATCCTCCTGACTTTTGGAACAAGGCCCGTCAAGGGAGAGGGGCAGATATTCAGCTTCTCCAAGGAAAGGATTGGGATTAAATCCTGCCGTTAACAGTTTTGAGGAGGTCGGCGCCCACCTGCTCTACGGACTGCTCTCCGTTAATCTCCACCAACTTCTTCTGGCCGGCGTAGTAATTGGCCAGGCCATGTATCTCGGGCCACTGCACCTGGATGCGGCGGCGCACGACGTCGGGCTGGTCATCGGCGCGCTGGTACAGCTCGCCGCCGCAGCGGGGGCACTCGCTGGCATTAGGAGGCAGGAGGTCAAGCTGATAGGGGGTGCCACATTTGCGGCAGCTAATGCGCCCTGCCAGCCGCCGCACAAGCTCCTCCTCGCCTACCTTGATGTATAGGACCCTATTTACGGGGCCGCTGTCCAGGGCTGCATCCAGGGCCTGAGCCTGTGCCAGGGTTCTGGGGAAGCCGTCCAGGATGAACCCCTTGCGGCAGTCCTCCTGGCCGATGCGGTCCAGGATCATGCGAATGGTCACCTCATCGGGGACCAGTTCACCCTTGTCCATATATCCTTTGGCCAGTAGGCCAAGCTCCGTATTTTGGGACAGGTGATAGCGGAACATATCGCCGGAGGAGATGAAGGGGAGTCCCAGGGTCTCGGAGAGCACCAGAGCTTGGGTACCCTTCCCTGCGCCGGCAAGGCCAAGAAACACAAGTCGCATTGGGAGTCTACCTCAAGAATCCTTCATAGTTACGCATAAGGAGTTGCGCCTCAATCTGGCGCATGGTGTCCAGAGCGACGCCGACCATAATGAGGAGGCTGGCGCTGCTGAGTTGGATGGCCCGGACATCGGTTACCAGTGTGGCGAAGTATGGCAGGACTGCCACAAAGCCCAGAAAGAGAGCGCCGCCCCAGGTGATGCGGACGATAATCCGGTTGATGTAGTCCGAGGTGGGCTTGCCAGGCCGTATGCCGGGGACAAAGCCGCCGTTCTTCTGAAGGTTCTCCGCCAGGTTCTGCTGTTGGAAGATGACCAGGGTGTAGAAGAAGGTGAACAACACCACAAGGATAAAGACGAAGAGCCAGTAGACACCCCCTTGGGGGGACAGGCTGGCAGTGAAGAAGTTGGCGATACGCGCCCCGATGGAGGCGCTGGCAGGGTTGGCAAAGTAGCTGGCGATGGTGGCGGGGAGGATCATGATGGAGAAGGCAAAGATAAGGGGGATCATGCCGGCGGAGTTCACGCGCAGGGGCAGGAAGGAAGTACCGGACTGGCGGTACATGCGGCCGCCGCGGAAGACGCTGCGACCATACTGGACGGGGACGCGGCGCTGGGCCTCGCTGAAGAGGACGATGAGGTAGACGATAGCCACGCCGATGGCGACCAGTAGGAGAAGGCCACCGAGGTTGTTGCGCTCCAGGAATCCCTGGCCGAGGATGGTGGGGAACTGGGCGACGATGCCGCCGAAGATGATGATAGAGACGCCGTTGCCGATGCCGCGTTCGGTGATAAGCTCGCCCAGCCACACGAGGAAGACGGTGCCGGCAGTGAGGGAGAGGAGGACCGCCATGGTCTCCAGGGTGAACCCGCCGCCAAAGGCGCCGAGGGGCAAGCCGCCCAGGCGCTGTATGAGGCTGAGCTGGGCATAGGCCTGGGCTATGGCAACGGGGATCATCAGGTAATGGGTGATCTGGTTCAACCGCTGGCGCCCGGCCTCTCCTTCTTTGGACATGGCCTGGAGCCTGGGGATGACCGGAGTCATGATCTGGATGACGATGGAGGCGGTGATGTAGGGGTAGACCCCCAGGGCAACAATGCTGAGGTTACGGAGGCCGCCGCCGCTGAAGAGGTCCAGGAAGCCAAAGAGCTCGCTCTGGGCGTCGCCCCGGTTGAAGAGGTTGGCCAGGAGGGCGGGGTCCACGTTGACCACAGGGACGTGGGCCAGGAGGCGGAAGGCCACCAGCATGCCGAGGGTAAAGAGGATCCGCGCCCGGAGGTCGGGCGTTCGGAAAGCGTCCAGCAGGGCTTGCAGAAGGGCTGGACGGCCTGGAGTCTGAGCCCTGGCAGTGGTGGCTCGCAAAGCTAGAGTTCCTCCACGGCGCCGCCAGCGGCCTCAATGGCGGCGCGGGCTGTCTTGGAGAACCTGTGGGCGGCGATGGTCACGGGGCCGTTCAAGCTGCCCCGGGCCAGGATTTTCACTTTCTGGGAGGCGTCTTTGATGATGCCTGCGGCTGCCAATTCCGCGGGTGCGATATGACTACCCTGAGGGAAGGCGGCAAGGCGCTCCAGGTTCACTTCGGTGTACTCCACTCGGAAGATGTTGGTGAAGCCCCGCAGCATTGGAAGACCCTTCATGAGGGGGTTCTGGCCGCCTTCAAAGCCGCGGCGCACTCCGCCGCCGGAACGGGCTTTCTGGCCCTTCAGACCGCGGGTGGAGTAGTTGCCCATGCCGCTGCCATCGCCGCGTCCGACCCGGCGCTTGTCTGTGCGCGCTCCTGGGTTGGGTTTCAGTTCGTGTGCTTTTACCATTGTACTGCCTTTGCCTAACAGTCCCATCCTCAACGGGACGAGGGAAAGATGAGGTGGATTACTCTACCTCTTCAACCTTCAGCAGGTGCTGGACCTTGTGGACCATGCCCCGGATAGTGGGGCTATCGGCCCGCTCCACGGTGTGGTGCAGCCGGTGAAGGCCCAGGGCCTGGATCACTTTACGCTGGGGCTGGTGGTAGCCAATTGTGCTTTTGACCCAGGTGATGCGTAGTTTTTTTGCCATTTGTTTTGCCCTTAGACCAGCTTATCTTTTTCACCAGGCGTTTTTCTTCCCGCCCGCCCGAAACGCTGGGGAGTACCGCCCTCAGCAACCCCCTGGTGAAGGGGTGGGCCTGTTGAAGAGTGCTGTAGACCTTCTGGCGTAGTGCTCTATTCTGCGCTCGTAGCCCCTTCCTGGGCTTCCGCCGGAGCTGAGGTGACCTCGGGTGTTTCCTCCGTTGTAATGATTGCGGACACCGGGGCAGGGGACAGGGCGCCCCGCTGGGAAACAACTGGACTGGAAAGGGGCTTCAGGTCCCGCAGGGCCTCCAGGGTGGCCCGCACGACGTTGATGGGGTTCTGGCTGCGGAATGACTTGGCCACCACATCCTTGATGCCTGCCAGCTCCAGGACGGCGCGCATGGAGGTGCCTGCGATGATGCCCGTGCCTTGGGGAGCGGGCTTAATCATCACATAGGCGGCCCCGAAACGGCCCTCTACCTGGTGGGGGACACTGCTGCCTTTCAGGGGAAAGGTGACCAGGCTTTTCTGGGCATAAGTGGTGCCTTTGCGGACGGCGTCGGGGATGGCGTCGGACTTGCCGACGCCCGCGCCAACGCGGCCGTTGCCATCGCCGACGACCACCAGGGCGCGGAAGCTGAGGTGCCGTCCGCCCTTGACTACCTTGGCGACGCGGCTGATGTCCACCACTTTCTCTGCGGTGGCAGCTTGCAGCTCAAACTCTTCGTCTACTGTCTGGGTTGGCAGGTTGACCATTAGAACTCCAGACCTCCCTCCCTGGCAGCTTCGGCCAGGGCCTTGACTCTGCCATGATAGCGGTTGCCGCCGCGGTCAAAGACGACCTGGGTGACGCCGGCCTCGCGGGCTTTGCGGGCGATCTCCGCGCCGACTAGCTTGGCCTCGCCGGTCTTGGTGACCTTCTCCTCGGGGCTATCGCCGGCCAGCTTCATGCTTGAGGCGGCGGCGAGGGTCCGGCCCGCGCTGTCGTCAATGACCTGGGCGTAAATCTCTTTGATGCTGCGATAAACGCTGAGGCGTGGCCGCTGGGGTGTGCCGGAAACGCTCTTGCGCACCCGGGTGTGCCGTGACCGCCGCCTGTCTATGCGTGTCTTCAGGCGTGCCATTTATCTGGTGCTCCTACCGGCGCCTCTGCCGGCGCTCTTGCCGGCCTTCCTGCGCACTTGTTCTCCCTGGTATTTGATGCCCTTGCCGGTGTAGACGTTGGGGGGGCGGATGGCCCGGATGCGGGCCGCTGTCTCGCCCACCTTCTGCTTATCAATACCGGTCACATTGATCCGTATGTTTGCGTCCACCGCCAGTGCAACACCGGGCAGGGGTTCCACCTCCACGGGATGGGAGTAGCCCACCGTCATGCTTATCTTCTGGCCTGCTTGCTGGGCGCGGTAGCCGACGCCCACCAACTCCAGGGTCCTGGTGAAGCCCTCGGTGACGCCGGTGACCATGTTGGCCAAGAGGGAGCGGGTGAGGCCGTGGAGGGCGCGGTGCTCCTTGGCATCGGAAGGGCGCGACACTGTGAGCACGCCGTCCTGCACGGTAATGGCCATAGCAGGGCTGAAGCTCTGGGTGAGGTCCCCCCTAGGGCCGCGCACGGTCACGGTCTGTTCGTCCACGGTGACGGTAACGCCGTTGGGGATGGGGATAGGTTTTCTGCCGATGCGGGACATAGGTCACCTACCAGATGTAGCACAGGAGCTCGCCGCCGATGCCCCGGCGCCAAGCTTCCCGTCCTGTAAGAATGCCCTGAGAGGTGGAGACAATGGCAATGCCACGCCCGCTATAAAAGCGAGGCAACTCGCCACGCTCCACGTAGACACGCAGGCCGGGCTTGCTGATGCGGCGCAGTCCGCCGATGTAGGGCTGGTTTTTGTCCGTATAGCGCAGGCGGATACGGAGGACCTCCCAGTTGCCTTCCTGGGCCGCCTGATAGTCGGTGATATATCCTTCCGTCTTCAGGAGCTCCAGGACTGACTTCTTCAGCTTGGAGGAGGGCAGTGACACCACATCCTTGCGCACGCCATAGGCGTTGCGGATGCGAGTGAGCATATCGGCTAGGGGATCGGAGATTGTCATAGGTACACCTACCAACTGGCCTTGCGTACGCCGGGGAGCTCGCCCTTCAGCGCCAGGGACCGGAAACATATTCTACACAGGCCGAAGTGGCGGATGTAGGCCCGAGGCCGCCCGCACCGATTGCAGCGGCTGTGGTACTGGACGGGGAACTTGGGCTTGCGCCTCCACTTTGCAATTTTAGACTCTTTTGCCATTTTTTCCTCTGCCAGCTTATGGCTGGAGTTGGGGGGCCAGTGCCCCACAGGTTTCCTCTTATTGTACCTTTTCGGTTGGTCTGTTTTCAGCAGGTGATTTCTTTCCCACCCGCCCATCCATCACGCTGGGGGAACACCCCCAGCGGCCCCCTCTGGAGGGAACGAGGCTTTGGGGAGTGCTGTCGCATGTTAGGCAGGCGCTTCACCTTTGATCCTTCTCCCTTAATGGGAGAGGGAGATAGTAAGAATATTTTTCTGTACGATGCTGTCGGGGTGCAACCTCCTATGCTTTGGCGAAGGGCATGCCCATGAGTTCCAGGAGGCGGAAGGCCTCCCGGTCACTGCGGGCGTTGGTGACAATAGTAACCTGGAAGCCACGGATACGATCTATTTTGCTATAGTCAATCTCTGGGAAGATGACCTGCTCCCGGATACTCAGGGTGTAGTTGCCACGGCCGTCAAAGGCGGTGCGGGAGACTCCCTGGAAGTCGCGGATACGTGGCAGGGCCGCATTCAGCAGGCGGTCCATGAACTCGTACATGCGGCGGGAGCGCAGGGTGACCATAGTACCGACGCGCATTCCCTCGCGCAACTTGAAGGCGGCAATGGACTTCTTGGCTGTCGTTACCACGGGCTTTTGGCCTGCCACGGTGGCCAGCATCTGGCCCACGCTGTCAATCACGTTGGCGTTGGTGAGGGCTTCTCCCAAGCCTGCGTTCAGCACCACCTTCTCCAGGCGTGGGGCCTGAAGGGGCACGTGGTAGTTGAACTCCCGCATCATAGTGGGAGCGATCTCCTCGCGGTACCGCTGTAAGAGACGGGGCACTGTCGGAGCCGGGGGCCCCTGGGGCGCGGCAGGCTGGGCCTGGCCGGCGGCGCGACCGCCGCCTGAGCGGGTTTGCTGGGGACCACCCTGGGGGCGCTGCTGGCCTTGATCCTGGCCGCCCTGCTGCCTTGGTTGCTGCTGTCCGCCCTGCCGGCGCTGGCCCCGGGGGGCCTGGCCCTCTACAGGTCTATCATTTCCTTGCATTTCCTGCAGACCCTCACCTTTCGTCCATCTTCCAATGTATGGTATCCCACCCGCGCGCCCTTGTTGCAGCGGGGGCACACGACCATCACCCTAGCCAAAGGCAGGGGCGCTTCTTTCTGGATAATCCCTGCCTGGCGCATCATGGCGGTGGGCCGCTGGTGGCGCTTCACCATGTTGAGCCCTTCCACAACCACGAGTCCCTTCTTGGGCAGGACCGACTGCACTTTGCCGCGCTTATCGCGGTCTCTGCCGCTGATGATGACCACGGTATCATTCTGACGCACACGCATGTTACAGCACCTCCGGCGCCAGGGATACGATGCGCATGTAGTTCTTCTCCCGGAGCTCCCGGGCCACGGGGCCGAAGATGCGGGTGCCCCTGGGGGTGTTGGCTTCGCTGAGGATGACCGCAGCATTGTCGTCGAAGCGGATGTAGGAGCCATCGGGCCGGCGGTAGGGGTGGTTGGTGCGGACCACGACGGCCTTTACCACCGAGCCCTCCTTGACGGCGCCGTTGGGGATAGCTTCCTTGACAGAGGCAACAATTACGTCGCCGATGCTTGCATACCGGCGTTTGCTGCCGCCCAGGATGTTTATGCACATGATGACCCGTGCGCCGGAGTTATCGGCCACGGTGAGCCGTGTGTATCGCTGGATCATGGTCTTGCTTTCTCTTTACAGTCTCTCTGGGCCGCCTATGCCTGTACCGGCGCAGGGGGCTCTATGGAAGGGACATCTATCTCCGAAGGCTTGACCTCGGGCACCTCGTGGCGCTGGATAATCTCCACGATACGCCACCGTTTGAGCTTGGACAGAGGGCGGGTCCCCACAATACGGACTGTATCGCCCAGCTTGCACTGGCCCTCTTCATCGTGGGCGTAGAACTTGCTGATGCGGCGTACGGCTTTGCCGTAGAGGGGGTGTCGCTGCCGCCAGACCACGGAAACAATCACCGTTTTCTGCATTTTGACGCTGGTAACTTGGCCGGTGCGGCTCTTCTGGGTTGAAGTAGTCATGACTGCTGCTCCAGGAGGGCCCGTTCGCGCTGGACGGTCTTGATACGTGCAATCTTCTTGCGCACCTTACTGGCCTGGGAGGTATCGCTGAGCTGGCGGGTAGCCAAACGGAAGCGCACGCTGAGGGCCTCCTTGTAGGCGGCCTCCAACTCCTTTTGCAGGTCCTCTTGGGAGAGTGCCCTTACTTCATAAATACGCATGGGATAAACAACCTTTTCTTATTTTTTACAAACCTTTGGTCTGGACTGGGGCCAGTTTGCTTTTCAGCAGGGGCTTTCTTTCCCTCACCCTGCCGTCTCCCATCCAGGGGGTTGCCCAACCCCGACTCCTCTCCTCTTCGGGGGGAGTTTGCCTCTTCTCACCTGATCCCGACTCTTTCCTCGTC
>JACQOP010000136.1 GCA_016202485.1 Chloroflexota bacterium
ACCTTCACCGCCCCGGTGCCGAAGGCGGGGTCCACCGCCTCGTCAGGGATGATGGGGAGGGGCCGGTTCAGGATGGGGAGCACTGCTCGTTTCCCCACCAGACTGCGGTAGCGGCCGTCCCGGGGGTTCACCGCCACGGCGGTGTCCCCCAGCATGGTCTCCGGCCGCGTGGTGGCCACGGTGATGTGCCCGCGGCCGTCCTCTAGAGGATAGCGGATGTGCCACAGGGAGCTGTTATGCGTCTGGTGCTCCACTTCCAGGTCCGAGAGGGCGGTGGCGCAGCGGGGGCACCAGTTGATGATGCGCTCCCCCCGGTAGATGAGGCCCTTCTCGTAGAGGCGGACGAAGGTGGTGCGCACCGCCAGGCTGGGGCCGGGGTCCATGGTGAAGCGCTCCCGGGTCCAGTCGCAGGAGGCCCCCAAGCGTCGGTGCTGGTCGGCGATGATGGGACGGTATTTGACGGCCCATTCCATCATCCGCTCCATGAATCCCTCTCGCCCCAGGTCGTGGCGGCTCTTGCCCTCGGTGGCCAGGAGCCGCTCCCCGACGTTCTGGGCGGCGATGCCCGCATGGTCCTCCCCGGGCAGCCATAGGGCAGGCTCCCCCCGCATCCGGTGCCAGCGAGCCATGATGTCCTCTAAGGTGGCGGTGACGGCGTGGCCCAGGTGCAGCTCCCCGGTGATGTTAGGGGGCGGCATGATAATCACGAAGGGCTGGCGGCCCGGCTCTACCTGGGGGGTGAAATAGCCACGCTCCTCCCAATGGGCATACCACTTCTGTTCCACTGGGCGTGGGTCGTAGGCTTTGGGGATTTCACCCGCGGCTGCCATGGCATCCATGAGCACCTCCCACAAGACGGAAAAGGCAACCCATTTTAATCACTCCCCAATCCTGGCGTCAATGCAGGCCCTGGCCACCCGGTCAGGGCGAGCCAGGCATCCCCAAGGAACCCTGGCTTCCTTGGCTTTGCTCCAACTTCCCCAAAAGCCCTTCGTCTTGACTTGCCTCCCTCAAGGTGCTAGGATTTTTTTGCCAAACCGAAGGGGAAGCAAATCGCCCTGGCCTTGGCGCAATTGAGGCAAATGATAGTCATTGGGGTTACGGGGGGCATCGGCACGGGCAAGTCCTTTGTCTCTGGCTACCTGCAGGAGTGGGGGGCCGCCGTAATCAACGCTGACAAGGTGGGCCACGAGGCCCTGAAGAAGGGGACCAAGGTCCACGCCGACATCGTCGCGGCATGGGGGCCTGGTCTCCTGACTCCCGAGGGGGAGATTGACCGCAAGAAGCTGGGAAGCATCGTCTTCGGCAACCCCCAGGCCCTGGCTCGCCTCAACGGCATCATCCACCCCCAGATGGCCCAGATGATGGCCCAGGAGATTGACCGCCTGCGCCGGCAGGGGGTGGAGATGGTGGTGCTGGAGGCGGCCATCCTCATCGAGGCCGGCTGGCAGGGCCTAGTGGACGAGGTGTGGATGACCACCGCCCCTGAGGAGGCAGTGGTAAAGCGTCTGGCGGGCCGGGACGGCCTGGCCGCAGAGCAGGTGCGGGCCCGCATCCGCTCGCAGATGCCCGCGGAGGAGCGAGCCAAGCACGCCACCGTCCTCATCAACACCGACCAGGACCTGGCCGCGACCAAGGCCGAGGTGCGCAAGCTCTGGGAGCGGCTCAAGGGCCACGGCCCGGCGAGGAACTAGTCCCATACATTTTCCCCCAACCTAGAGAAGAGGCGCAAAGGCATGACCACAGAAGGAATCCGGGGCAACTATCTGGAACATATGGTGGAGGAGTACACCCTCCACACCGAGCCTTACTACCTGCCCATTGCCGATGAGGTGGAGATTTTCGAGGCGGCCTACTCCTTGAAGATACCCGTGCTCCTTAAGGGCCCCACAGGCTGCGGTAAGACTCGCTTTTTGGAATACATGGCCTGGCGGCTGGCCCGGCCCGTGACGGCCATCCGCTCCCGAGCCCACTCGGCCAAAGACGGGGTCTCCCTGCCTTTGGTGACGGTGGCCTGCCACGAGGACCTGACCTCCAGCGACCTGGTGGGGCGCTACCTCCTGGAAGGGGACTCCACCCGCTGGATTGACGGCCCCCTGACCCGGGCGGTCAAAGCCGGGGCCATCTGCTACCTGGACGAGATTGTGGAGGCCCGCAAGGACACCACCGTCCTCATCCATCCCCTCACGGACCACCGCCGCATCCTGCCCGTGGAGAAGAAGGGCCAGGTGATTGAGGCCAGCGATGGGTTCATCCTGGTGGTCTCCTATAACCCCGGCTATCAGAGCGCCATGAAGGACTTGAAGCAGAGCACCCGCCAGCGCTTCCTGGCCATCGAGTTCCACTATCCGCCGCGAGAGTCGGAGAAGAGGATTATCCAGCACGAAGGCGGCGTGGCTGAGGAGCTGGCCTGGGAGTTGGCCAAGCTGGGGGAGAAGGTGCGCAACCTCCGGGAGCATGGGCTTCGGGAGGGCGTGAGCACCCGCCTCCTCATCTACGCTGCCAAGCTTATCAAGCAGGGCATCGCGCCCCGGAAGGCCTGCCAGGTGGCCATCACCTGGCCTCTCACCGATGACACTGAGGTGCAGCACAGCATCGAGGAGGTCATCACCTCCATCTTTGAGTGAAGCGGCTTCATGAAAGAACACCTGCGACAAATTCTTAATAGCCGCCAGCGGAAGCTCTTGGCAGTGGATGGCCACAAGCCCGCCGCGGTGCTGGTGCCCCTCTACGGCGAGGAGGGCCACTACAACCTGGTCTTCACCCGCCGCACGGAGACGGTGGAGCACCACAAGGGGCAAATTTCCTTCCCCGGCGGGGGCCGGGACCGGGATGACCCCAATCTGGAGGCCACAGCCATCCGGGAGACCCATGAGGAAATCGGGGTCCGCGGGGAGGACATAGAAATCCTGGGCCCACTGGACGACATCCGCACCGTTTCCAGCCGCTATCACATCACCCCCTTTGTGGCCACCATACGCTATCCCTACAGCTTCACCATGGGCCCTCAGGAGACGGCTGAGGTGCTATGCATCCCCCTGTCCGCCCTGGCCGCCCCCGGCTGCTACCGCAAGGACCTCCTCACTCAGGGAGGGCAGACCATAAACACCTTCTTCTACGAGCACCAGGGCCACAAGATTTGGGGGGCTACAGCCTTCATCCTCAAGCAGTTTCTGGAGCTGGCTCTGGAGAGCAGCACCCCATGAGCCAGGCTGAGCTGACCCGCATCGAGAAGAAGCTCCAGGAGCTCTCCCCGCAGCTGCACCAGAGCTTCCAGGCGGCGGCCCCGGCCCTGAAGTCCCGACTGGAAGAGAGCGACCTCATCGCCTGGGCCCAGGACGGCCTTACCATCGCCGGCCCCACCTCACGGACTTGGGAGGCCGGGTGGGAGTACTTCCTGGCCAGCCCCACGGTGGCCCAGGCCCTGACGAGCAGCGAGTTCGCCGCCTGGGCTCAGTGGGGGAAGCTCCTGGCCCGGGAGTCACCCACCCTGGCCTGCTCCTTCTTCAAGGCCAGCATCAAGGTGGTATCCCACCTTTCCCCCCATGACCTGGGCACCTGGGCCCAGTTGGGCAAGAGCCTATACCAGGGGAACTGGCGCTCGGGAACCCTGGCCTGCGCCTTCTTTGACGCCAGCGACACCCTGGTCCCCCACACTGAGATGCTGGTCTTGGACCATTTCGTCCAGTTTTTGGACAAGCTAGCCCAGAAGTCCCCGGACCTGGCCCTGTCCATCGTGGGCGCCGCGGGGGAGGTCTTCCATGAGGTAGAGCGCCCGGACCAGCTTCACTTCCTGGCGGTGGCCTCGGCCCTGGCCGAGACCAGCCCCACTGATGTCAAGCCTTACCTTCGGGCCGGCTCTAAAATCATCGCCAAGGTGGCCCCCCAGCAGCGGGCCCGGTTCCTCACCCTGGCCCAGCGCCTGGCCCTCCAGAGCGGGAGCGATACCCTGCCCTTCATCATCGACGGCTCCTGGGCCCTGGGGGAGATAGCCCCGGACCTCCATCCCCTGCTCCTGTCCCTGGCGGAGAGACTCATGGCCCTGGCCCCTGGCCTGGCCATCGCCTTCCTCAAGAACAGCCCCGCCCTCATCTCCCGGCTCAAGCTGGAGGACCTGGACACCTGGTACCAGGAGGGGGTGCGGCTCTACCAGACCACCCCCGAGGCGGGCCTGGCCTTCTTCAAGCTGGAGTCCTCCCACAGCGAGGCTCTGCTGAGCCATCTCTCCTGCCGGGTGGAGTTGGGCCAAATAGTGGACACCCTGCAGATGTATGTCACCGCCCTCACCGGCAAGGAGGTGGGGGTGGCTACCACTGACAGCCTGGTAAAAAAGAGAGTGGGCTGGACCGCCCAGGATCGGCCCACCACCGAGGGCATGTCCATCTTCCTGCCCGGCTTCGTGGAGCGCTATGAGACCAAAAAGGAGAACTTCACCTGGTATAAGGTGGCCTCCACCCACCAGTCCGCCCACATCGAGTTCGCCAGCTTTGAGTTCGACTTCCTGCGGGAGGCCCTGGTCTTCAGCAACCTCCGTCCCGAGCTGGCCAAACGGGCCAAGAAGGACGGCCATGTCACCGACCTGGAGCGCTTCTTCGACCTCTTCTCCGAGCGCAAGCTGGCCAAGGATGTCTTCACCACGGTAGAGGATGCCCGCATCGACGCTCGTGTCTGCCACGAATATCGGGGCTTGCGGCCGGCCTATCAAGGGGTACAGCGAGACTCCGTCCAGGAAAGGCCTCCCTTCTTCCGCCTGACCCTGAGGGAAGCCTTCCTGGAGATACTGACCCGCATCGGCCTGGGCAGCGAGGAGCAGTTCAATGTCCCGCCCAAGGTGCGGCCGCATCTAAAATGGTGCCGGGAGCTTTTAAGCCAGGCCCAGCTGCCCCAAGCCACCGTGGAGGACGCCGCCGAGGCCACCATCCGCCTCTACGCCATCCTGCTCCAGGTGCCCAACGAGATAGCGCCCCAGGAGGACTGGCAGACTGCGCCACAGCCAGGGGAGTCCGAGGCACCCCCCGTCCAGGACTTCGACGACCCCCACTGGTTCGACATGCTCCAGGAAGGCGAGGGGGGCCAGGAGGAGGAGCCCGAGCCTGACCAGGAACGCCCGGAGGTGGACTACCGGGGTGACTTCAAGCCGGAGTTGGTCCAGCTCATGATGAAGATGAAGCTGGCCGAGGGCCAGCAGGGTCAGAAACCGGGCGTCCCCATGACCGAGGAGGAGCTTCGCCAACTCTTGGAGAAGACTGCCGAGTTGGATATCACCATGGATCTCTCCGGAGACATGTCTCAAATCTCCCAACTCTTCGCCCACAACATCCTGGAGCAGATGGGCATGGAGAAGATGACCACCTCGGAGGATAAGGCCCCACCCCGGCCCCAGGGGCCCGACCGCACCGCCGGAGAGCCCCTGCAGGAGGAGCCCCAGACCTTCCTCTACGACGAGTGGGACTTCCGGGCGGGCGACTATAAGCCTCGCTGGTGCCGGGTGCGCCAGAAGCCCATGGAGGAGGGCACGCCCGATTTCTACAAGCGAACCCTGGAGACCTACTCCGGCCTGGTGGCCCAAATCAAACGCCAGTTTGAGCTCCTGGCCCCCGAGGGCGTGCGCAAGGTCAGGCGCCTCCCCGACGGTGAGGATTACGAGATGGACGCTGTCATCGAGGCGGTGGCGGATGCCAAGGCAGGCACTACCCCCAGCGAGAAGCTCTATTGGCAGCGCAAGAAGGTGGAGCGGGATGTGGCCATCGCCTTCCTCCTGGACATGAGCGCCTCCACCGCGGAGATTATCACCGAGAGCAAGCGTGGCAGCTCTGACCCCATCCCCGACAACCCGCGGCAGTACCTGGCCTGGCTCCAGGGTCAGCGCACCGGCGACGAGCGGCGCTACCAGCGCATTATCGACGTCGAGAAGGAGAGCATCGTCCTCCTCATCAAAGCCTTAGAGACCATGGGGGACGCCTACGGTATCTACGGCTTCTCCAGCTACGGACGGGAGAATGTGGAGTTCTACACCATCAAGGATATTGGGGAGTCCTTCAGCGACCGGGTGAAACGGCGTATCGACAAGGTATCCCCCATGCACGCCACCCGCATGGGCCCTGCCATCCGCCACGCCACCAGCAAGCTGGCCGCCCAGGATGCCAAGACCAAAATCCTCTTCCTGGTGAGCGACGGCCGGCCCCAGGACCAGGGATACTCTCGGGACGGCGTGGAGAAAGAATACGCCATCCATGATACCAAGATGGCTCTAAACGAGGCCAAGAGGAAACAAATCACCCCCTTCTGCCTCACCGTGGACAAGGCCGGCCACGGCTACCTCAAGACTATGTGCGAGGATATGGGCTACGAGGTGGTGACGGAAATCGAGTCTCTGCCCACCCGCATCCTCAACCTCTACCGCCGCCTGGCATTCTAAAGCCCCCAGACACAACGCAAAGTATAGAGCGCTCCCTCTAGCGAGGAAGCGCTCTTCAGTTTTACCTTCGGGCCGTTAGGCGCGGCCGTGGCCCGGGCTGCTCTCCACTGCGACCTGCGCTATCTGCTCCGCCTGCTTTCTCCGGGCATGCGCCGGGAGCTTGGGGCGGGTGGTGAGGAAGGCCAGGGGGATAGAGACCAAAGCCAGGCCAGCGAAGACCAGCCAGGCCGTCTGGTAGCTGCCCGTGGTGTCATAGACCCACCCTGCAAAGGGGGGAGCCGCAATCCCGGCCCACATGGTGATGAGGGACTGGAGGCCCTGGATGGACCCGAAGGAGTGCCGCCCGAAGTAGCTCCCCAACATGGAGGGCCGCGTCGGGGTGCTGGCCCCGTAGCCGATGGGAAAGGTGACCAGGAAGAGCACCAGCAGGAAGGGGCTCCCTGGCCCTATGAAGGAATAGGCCACCAGCCCCACCACCTCCAGGGCAAAGAGCATCATATAGACGAAGCGCGGCTCAATGAAATCGGTGAGAGAGCCCAGCCCTAACCGCCCCAGGAGGCTGCTCAAGGTCATGGCCGTCAAGATGAGGGCCGCCGTGCTGGTGGAGTAGCCGACGCTCTCCAGATACGGCATTTCCAGGACGAAGACGGGGCTCATGAGAACCGCCTGGGTGCTGCCGATGAGAGCCATGAGGTAGAAGGAACGGGTCCTGATGGCCTCCCTCCAGGTGAAGTTGTACTCCTCGATGACCGGTATCCGTTCCGCCCCCTTAGAGACGGCCACCGGCTCCTTGGGCAGGTCGCCATCGGGGAGATACCCGTACCGCTCGGGGCGGTGTCGCATCACCAGAGCGATGGAGGGCCCCACCACCAACCAGCCCACCGCCGCAACCACCAAGGCCATGCGCCAGCCCACCCCGGCGATGAGCATCGCCACCAGGGGCACCCCCGAGCCGCTCAGCCCCATCCCCACGGCCAGGATGCTCAGAGCGCGCCCCCGCCGTCGCCGGAACCAGTTGTTCACCGCCACGGTGACCACCCCTAAGGAGCACATGCTTGTACCGCTGGCTATAACCACGAAGGCCGCATAGAACATCCACAGGCTGGTTACCTGGCTCAGGAAGAAGAAGCCCAAAGCAGCGATGGGCACCCCAATGAGCATCATCTTGCGGGAACCAATCCGGTCCAGGGCGAACCCGATGATGGGAGCGGCCAAGCCGGTCTCCAGGCGCTGGAAAGAGAAGGCCAGAGCAGTCTGGGCGGAGCTCCACTTGAACTCGCTACGAATGGGATTGAAGAAGGCGGTAAAGCCGTAGGTCCAGATGGACCCGCTCCACATATTGAGGATAAGGCCGGCTCCCACCATATACCAGCCGTAGAAGATGCCTTTTTTCTTTCGGGCAGCGGTGTCAGTAGCCAAATATCTCTCCTTTTTCAGCGCCCTGCACTTGGGGCATTTTCGTGTACCCTGCAGCCCCCTGGGAGACCGAAGAACGCGACTCAGGCTCAGTCCCCACCGGCATTGCCACCCACGGCTTGCGCTACCCGCTCGGCCTGCTTAACCCGGGCATGCGCCGGGAGCTGGGGCCGGGTAGTGAGGAAGGCCAGGGGGATAGAGGCGAAGGCCATGACCGCGAAAACCAGCCAGGCCACCTGATAGCTACCCACGGTGTCATACATCCAGCCCGCAAAGAGGGGGGCCACCATCCCCGGCCACATGGTGATAAGGGCCTGCAGGCCTTGAATGGCCCCGAAGGAACGCCTGCCGAAGTAGTTCCCCAGCAGGGACGGCCGCACCGGGGTGCTGGCACCATAGCCGATGGGGAAGGTGGACAGAAAGAGGATTATCAGGAAAAGGTTCCCGGGAGACATATAAGAGTAGGCCAGCAGCCCCACCCCCTCCAGGGCAAAGAGCATCATATAGACGAAGTGGGGCTCAACCCAGTCGGTCAGGGCCCCCAGGCCCACCCTACCGATGAGGCTACTTAGGGTCATGGCCGAGAGGATGAAGGCGGCGGTGCCGGTGGCAAAGCCAATGCTCTCCAAATACGGAATCTCATGGACGAAGACCGCCCCCATGACGACGGCCTGGGTGCTGCCAATGAGGCCAGCGAAATAGAAAGCCCGGGTCCGGATGGCCTCTCGCCAGGTGAAGTTGTACTCCTGGCGGATGGGCACCCGCTCCGCAGCCTTGGCCGGCTGGGCGGCGTCCCCTGGGGAGTCGCCGTCGGGCAGATAGCCATACTGCTCCGGACGTTGCCGCATGAGGCTGGCGACGGGCAGCCCCACCACCAGCCACCCAATGCCGATGATTAACAAGGCCGTGCGCCAGCCCCCCCAGTCCAGCAGCATCACTACCAGGGGCACCCCGATGCCGCTCAGGCCAATCCCCACGGCGATGATGGAGAAGGCCAAGCCCCGGCGGCGCCGGAACCAGTTGTTCACCGCCACCGTCGTGATGGCGAAAGATCCCATGCTCTGTCCGATGGCGATGACCATGAAGGCGGCGTAGAACATCCCCAGGTCGGAAATCGTGCTCAGGAGGATGTTGCCGATGGCGATGATGGGCAGACCTATCAACATGAGCTTGCGGGGCCCCAGACGGTCCACCATGAAGCCTATTACGGGGGCAGCCAGCCCAGTCTCCAGGCGCTGGAAAGAGAAGGCCAAAGAGGTCTGTGTGTAAGTCCAGTTGAACTGGGTGCGGATGGGATTGAAGAAGGCAGTGAAGCCGTAAATCCAGACGGAGCCATTCCATATATTTAAAATGAAGGCTCCGATGACGATATACCAGCCGTAGAAGATGCCTTTTTTCTTTGGGGCTACGGTATCAATAGGCAAGGTCTTTCCCTCTTTGTCACCAGGGGCGTTAGGCCATTTTATCCCGCCGCCCTGGCCAGGGTGGTCAATTCTGGCCTTCGGAGGCCGGATCGGCCTGAGCGGCGGGCACAGACAGCAGCTCGGCCGTTTCCCCTGCCTTCGCCCGCTGGGGCGGCTTCGCCAGGAAAATGAAGGGGACGCCCAGGGCGGCCAGGAAAGCGAACACTAGGAAAGCCACTCGGTAGCTCCCGGTGGTGTCATATATCCAGCCGGCGAAGATGGGGCTGGCGAAACTGAAGATAACCGAGGCGGCCATCATGAGGCCGCTGATAGTGCCATAAGCCTTGCGCCCAAAGTAGTCGGCGGTGATGGCAGGCCGCAGGGGGATGGAGCCGCCATAGCCCGGGGCGTATATGAGCACCCAGATGCCCAGCATCCACATCTCGTTCATGAGGACCAGGACCATGAAGCCTACGACCTGGAGCAGAAAACAGACGACGATAACATACCTTTTACTATAGAGGTCACCGAGCCAGCCGAAGCCCAGGCGCCCCACGATGCTCACCGCACCCATGGCGGACACGACAAAGGCCGCGGTGCCCCGCTCCAGGCCAATGGACTCCATGAAGGGTATGGCATGCAGGGTAACTGCAGTCAAGGAAGACAGGCCGATCCCGAAGCCGACGGAGAGCAGCCAGAAGGCGGGCGTGCGCAGGGCCTCCCGGGCGGTCAGGCCTCCGCCGGCCCCGGAGCCATGCCCGTGGCCATGGCCCACCACATCCGCCGCCTCGCCCTCAAAGCCCGAAGCCGGCTTCTCCCCGTCGGGGAAGTAGCCATAGGGCTCGGGGTGATGGCGCATGAACAGGGCGGCAGGAATGCCCACCACCAGAAAGCCCAACCCCACCAGTACCATGGCTATTCGCCAGTTGAAAAGAGCAATGACGAGCACCACCCCCGGCACCAGGAAGGTGCTCACCCCATTGCCCACAATGAGAATGCCCATGGCCCGGGAGCGATAGCGGTGGAACCAATTGGCTACCGCCACCTGGGGGGGCAGCCCGTTGATGCAGGCGAAGCCAATGGCCAGCACCATACTAGCACCGTAGAAAGAAAAAAGGGAGTCCATGGTGCTCATCCAGAGGAAGCTCAAGCAGGTCACTATTGCACCAAAGACCATGACCTTGCGTGGCCCCAAGCGATCAATGGCCATACCCAGAACGGGGTCGATGAAGCCAGCCTCGGCGCTCCGCAGGGACATAGCTACGGAGGTGGCCGCCCGGCTCCAGCCGAACTCCACGATGACGGGGGTAAAG
>JACQOP010000129.1 GCA_016202485.1 Chloroflexota bacterium
CAGCAAGGTCAGTCTCCGGCACCTCAGACTGACTGGCGGCGTCCATATCCCGTACGGAGGCCGAGCGACGCTCCACCTCATTCTCGCCGATGACCAGGGCATAGCGGGCGCTGACAGCGGATGCGTAGCGCATCTGTGCCCTGAGGCTGCGCTGGGCGGGGGCCAGGATGACGGTCAAGCCATCTTTGCGGAGACGGGCTGCAAGGCCCATGGCGTAGTGGGTAGCGGGAAGTCCCATGTGGACAATGACCACAGGGCGGGGTGAAATCTCCGGCACAGGGACCTCCTGGCGCTTCAGGTTCAAGATGACACGCTCCAGCCCGCAGGCGAAGCCTACGGCCGGCGTAGGGGGGCCGCCCAGTTGCTGGATAAGGCCATCATAGCGGCCGCCCCCGAGGATGGTGCTCTGGCCGCCTTCCTCCGGCGGCAGGATTTCAAAGACGGTGCGTGTATAGTAGTCCAGGCCCCGCACTAGCCGGTGGCTGGCGCCATAGGGGATACCCAGGGCTTCCAGGTAGCCCAAGAGCTGATTCCAGTGCTCCTTGCAGGCGTTGCAGAGGTGGTCAGAAGACCTAGGTGCACTGGCGATGTAGGGGTGGCAGCGCTCTTGCTTGCAGTCCAGCAGGCGCAAGGGATTGCGCTCGTAGCGGTTGCGGCAGTCCTGGCACAGGTGGGACAAGTGGGCGCGGTAGTAGTCTTTCAGAATCACCAAGTAAGCTGGACGGCAGGCCGGGTCGCCTATTGAGTTGACGGCCAGGGAGAGGCCACGAAGGCCGAGGTCCTGGGCATAGGACCAGCCGAGCTGGATGATCTCGGCGTCTACTGATGCATCGGGGTCGCCGATGGCCTCCACGCTGAGCTGGTGGAACTGGCGATAGCGCCCGGCCTGGGGGCGGTCGTACCGGAACATGGGCGCGCGGCTGAGGTAGAGGCGCACGGGCTGGGGAAGGACGTGCATGCCGTGCTCCAGGTAGGCGCGGCAGACGGGGGCGGTGCCTTCGGGCCGCAGAGTCATGGACTCCCCGCTGCGGTCCTCAAAGGTGTACATTTCTTTCTCCACCACGTCTGTGGCCTCGCCCACGGAGCGCACAAAGAGCCCGGCCTCTTCAAAAATAGGGGTATCGGTGCGGCGGTAGCCGAAGCGCTCGCACAAGCTGGCAGCCTTTTCCTCAACGTAGCGCCAGTAGTTCTGCTCATCGGGCAGGACATCTACAGCGCCTCGTGGTGCTTTGAACATGGGCATCTCCCTGGTACTACGGAGATTATCATACCTGGCGACGGCGAAAAATGTAATATCAACGCTAGCTATGCCCCCTCTTTGAGGGGCTTGCCAGGTAGGATATACTCACAGTACAACCTGAGAAGCCCTAACCCAGACGGGAGGGCCGCCATGAAGGACCTCTTTACCCAGATTGCTTCCTACCTCCCTGAGGAGCGCGTCGCCTTTGTGCGGCGGGCCTATGAATTTGCGGCCAAGAGCCATGATGGCCAGATGCGTCTCTCTGGGGAGCCTTACATTATCCACCCTGTGGAGACGGCCAACTATCTGGCCGACCTTCAACTGGATGCGGCGACCATTGCGGCTGCCCTGCTGCACGATGTGATGGAGGACTGCGGGGTCTCCTTTCAGGAAATTGAGGAGGAGTTTGGGGCGGACGTTGCGCGGCTCGTGGACGGAGTTACCAAGCTGAACAAGCTTGACCTGGTAAAGGCTGACAGGGTGGATTCGTGGGAGGGTCCGGACCGGCAATCGGACGATGGGGAACATGCGGAAAGCCTTCGCAAGCTGCTGGTGGCCATGGCACAGGACCTACGGGTGGTCCTGATCAAGCTAGCTGACCGGCTCCATAACATGCGCACGCTCCAGGCCCACACGCTGGAACGCAGGCGAGCGATTGCCCAGGAGACGCTGGACATCTATGCGCCCCTAGCCCACCGGCTGGGGATGTGGGACATCAAGTGGCGGCTGGAGGACATGGCTTTCCACCACCTGGAGCCTGTGAAATATAAAGAGATATCGCGGTTGCTGGCGCAAAGGCGGGATGAGCGGGAGCGGTACATTGCGAATGTGCGGGATGTCCTGACCCAGGGGCTAAAGAAGGCAGGGCTGCGGGTGCAGGTGACGGGCCGGGCCAAACATATCTACAGTGTGTACAGCAAAATCCAGAGCTATGCCGACCAGGGCAAGGACTTTGACGATATTCACGACCTCTTTGCCCTGCGGGTAAAGGTGAAAGAGAAAAACGACTGCTATGTGGCCCTGGGGGTGGTGCACGATCTGTGGGACCCGCTGCCGGGCCAGGTAGACGACTACATTGCCAAGCCGAAGGAAAACGGCTACCAGTCCCTACATACGACCGTTATGGGCCCGGAAGGGATGCCTCTGGAGGTGCAGATCCGCACTGAGGAGATGCACCAGATTGCCGAGTACGGCATTGCGGCCCACTGGCGCTACAAGGAAGGCCACAGCCAGGACAACCCCTTTGAGCAGCAGATGACGTGGCTGCGGCGTCTGCTGGAGTGGCAGCGGGATGTCTCCGGGGCGGAGGAGTTCCTGGAGAACGTCAAGACGGACATCCTTCCCAACCAGGTCTTCGTTTATACACCCAAGGGGGATATTAAGGAACTTCCCATTGGGTCTACGCCCATTGATTTCGCATACCATGTCCATACGGACTTGGGCCACCGGTGCATGGGCGCCAAGGTCAATGGGAAGCTGGTGCCACTGGGCTACACGCTGAAGAACGGCGATACTGTGGAAATCCTGACCAGCAAGGTGGCCAGGGGACCCAGCCTGGACTGGCTGAACCCCAATGCGGGCTATGTGCACAGCGCCACGGCCCGGGGCAGGATCCGGGCGTGGTTCCGCAGGCAGGAGCGGGGTACGAATGTTCAGCGGGGACGCGACCTGCTCACCCGCGAGCTACGCCGGTTAAGCCTGAACCCTTCGGAAGAGTACCTAGCCAAGCTCTTCCGCCTGGATACCGTGGACGATTTCCTTGCTGCCCTGGGCAGCGGGGGTATTACTGTCAACCAATTGGTGACCCGCCTGACCCAGCGTCCGGAGCAGGAAAACCGCATTCCGGAGGTCTATACGCCGCCGTTGACGGGGCCAGCCTCGGGCATAGAGGTCCTAGGTACGGGCGACCTGTTGACGAACCTGGCGAGGTGCTGTTCCCCTCTACCCGGCGATAACATCATCGGCTTTATCACCCGGACCCGGGGCATCACCATACACCGGCGTGACTGCCGCAACCTGGGCAGTGAAGACGAGCCTGAACGCTTTATCCGGGTAGACTGGGGGGCGTCCAAGAGCTTGCACCCCGTGCGCATTTCCATAGAAGCCTGGGACCGGGTTGGCTTGCTGAGGGACATCACCGCGGTGGTTTCAGGGGAACGCATCAACATAGCCTCCCTGATTACTAGAGAAAACGATGACGGCACTGCCACCATCCAACTTACGGTGTTTACCACGGGGGTAGAGCAGCTCAGCCGCCTCTTCACGAAGCTGGAAGAGATACAGGGGGTCACCGGCGTGAGCCGGGCGGCATCCACTGCCTTTGCCGGCGGGTCCAAGAGCGGGGCACTAGCGGAAGCGGGTGAACGGTCGTAGAATAAGAACGTTGTGTCAAGAAAAGCCGCAGGCTCCTAGAAGGATGGGGCCTGCACTTCATCCCAGCGTTGTAAACGAGAGGACTCATGCCCAGCCAGAAATCACTGAGGGTATCGCAGCGAAAGGCGATGCAGAACCGGCCCCGCCGGACGGCGGCGAGGACGGCGGTCACTGCTACGCGCAAAGCCATTGTAGAGGGGGATGGGGAGGCGGCAAAGGCTGCGTATAACCGCGCTGCTTCCGCATTGGACCGGGCCGCCAAAGCGGGAGTCATTCACCCCAACAACGCCTCCCGCCGCAAGTCTCGCCTAGCCAAGCAGCTTCACTCCACGGCGAGCAACCCCACTATCTAGGGTGGACGCCAGCCGATAGTCCTTTTACAAGGCAGGCAACGGGGGCTTTCCCCACCCACATAGAGGGCTCCGATTCCGCAGGGAGAGCCTCCCGCAGGAACCAGGGCCCCTGCACTCTCCTGGGATTACGTCCAAGCCAGGGCTGGAGAGTTGCCAATGGCCTTCCTCTGCCAGGTACTCGTTGCTGCCAAGGTCAGCCGGCAGGATATGCTATCCTACCCAAGAGGGCCTGTCCTCCCTATTAGAAAGCCCGAATGGGGTGAAGCTGCGCTGTCTACAGAGGAATGTGTGCCCGAGGCTATTTTTCGCATTGACAGGGGCGGGGCTTTTTGTTAGAGTGTGGCCAGCGAACATTCGTACTAGCACAGCTCCCCTGAGTTGGCATGGAGGTTGCCGTGAAGAAGCTCTCCCAGCGGCAGGAGCATATTCTCAGTTACATTGGCGATTTTCTAGATGAGCGGGGCTATCCCCCTACGGTTCGGGATATCCAGTATGCCTGCTCCATCAGTTCCACATCGGTGGTGGACTACAACCTCCGCATCCTTGAGCGGGAAGGATATATCCGGCGCTTTCCTGATATTTCCCGGGGTATAGAGGTGCTGGGGCGCCGCAGACGTAGGGACACCATTCCTGTGCCATTACTCGGTGAGATTGCCGCGGGCCAGCCCATCCCGGTCCTGGCCTCTGAAGATTTTAGCGAGGCCAATCCCATGGATACCCTGGACATTTCCACCAGTATGCTGCGGGGGGAAAAGGGGGTCTATGCTCTGCGAGTACGGGGCGTTTCCATGATTGACGCCCTTATAGATGATGGGGACGTGGTGCTGGTGAAACCGGTGCGGGAAGCCCGCAACGGCGATATGGTGGTGGCGTGGTTGAAGAAGGACAAGGAAGCGACCTTGAAGCGATACTTCCTGGAGGGGGCAAAGGTGCGGCTGCAGCCGGCCAACTCGCAGATGGCGCCTATCTATGCCAATGCAGAGGACGTGGAGGTACAGGGCAAGGTGGTGGGTGTCCTGCGCAATCTAACCTAAACCCGCAAGGGAGAAAAGCAGAGGAAGGGCGGCTAGGCTTGATGTCTAGTCGCCCTTCCTTTTTAGGTTAGTCTGAGGAAGGCAATTTACGCGGTTGCTGGAGTTCCATCTCTGCATCGCAGCAGTGGATTACCCCATCGCCTGGTTTGGTGCACAGGATGGTGGTCCCACACTTGGAACATTGGTACCGCTTGCCGAGCTGGTTTGCCATGTCAGTCCTCGTTAGATGTTTGGCGACCCGTTACTTTTTCACTAGGGGTTCGCCGTGGCATTTGAGAGTACCGTCGCCCCCTTTTGTGACAATGAACTCCGCACCGCATTTGGGACAGGCGTAACGCTTTCCAGTTTCGTTGGCCAAAGCTTAACTCCAAAGCAACAGTGGTGACTCAGCCATTATAGGCAAGACGATTTTTATCGTCAACGCTTTGTGCCTTTTTTCACCACTCTTGGTTAAACAAGTCTCTGGGGCGGGACACTTGCGTTTGGCTGCCCATGCACTCGCTCATGACGTTGGGCAGACACCCCCTGCCCCCCAGGGGAGAATACCACACCTTCACACCCTACAGGCAATTGGCTTCTTACACATAGCAGCGGACGGAGGAAAAGGAAAAGGTACGAGACGTCCCAGGAGAGGCGTCTCGTACCCAGAGGTGCTGCTCTAGCTGACTTACCAGGGCTTAAGGAAGACCTAGCAACTCCTTGTAGTTTGGGTCTAGGTAGCCATTGGAGGTCGTCAAGCGTGCGGTGCGGGTTGACTGGCCGGCCCCAGGGGTGGGCGGGACGTAGGGTTGCCTCCGGGCGCCTGCGATGGGCTTATCACCGATAATCTGGGTCTCCTCCAACTTGGCGACGGTTTCATCACTGTAGTGGAGGAGGTCCTGCAAGACGTAGCGGTTATCCTCGCCCAGCGTGTGGACAGGTTCCTGGATGCGGAGGGGTGTCTTGTTAAGCTGCCAGGGCCGGCCCATGAGGACACGGGTGCCTATGTCACGTCGGTGCTCAGGCCAGGTGACACGCTCCAAGAAGCCCCTGGACCAGTAGTGCTTGGAGAGGTTGGTGTCTTTGAAGTCATGGACAGCGCCGGCAGGAACGCCAGCGGCCTGGAGGCGTTCCTGCATGTCAAACTTGTCCAGCTCGTGAGACCATTCGGATATGATATCGTCCAGGACGTCGTGGTTCTGCTGGCGACCAAGGACTGTCTTGAAACGGGGGTCATCTATGAGTTCGGGCCTGCCCATTTCGTTGCACAGGGCTACCCACTCGTCGTCATCGCCAACAGATAGGGTGCACCAGTTGTTCTCTTCCTTGCAGGGGTAGCAGCCCTGGGGGGCCTTCCAGGGGTGGCGGTTACCGAGCCGGCCATTAAGGCGCCCGTTGACCTGGTAGTCCATGATGTACTCGCTGGTCCAGTAGCAGCCAAGCTGGTACATGGCCAGGTCAATCCACTGGCCCTTGCTGGTGCGGTTGCGGTAGCGCAGGGCGTTGGCGACCGCGAAGAGGCCGGTCCAGCAGGCCAGAAAGTCCACATAGGAAGCCCCAGCCTTGGAGGGGATGTCGTTGTTGTAGCCGGTGATCCAGCAGAGGCCGTGGATGGCTTCCATGGTGGTGGCCTGGCCGGGGTACATGCTGTAGGGGCCGTCGCCATGGCCATAGCCGGTGTTGGACAGCATGATGATGTCCGGCTTGAGCTTGATCAGGTTGGGGTAGTCCATCTCCCATCGGCGCATGACGCGGGGCGTGTAGTTCTCCACCACGATGTCGCTGACCTTCACCAGGTCTTTGAAGGCCTGGCGGCCCTCTTCGCGGGAAAGGTCCAGGGTAAGGGAGCGCTTAGCGCGGTTGAGCTGGTTAAAAGCCGGGGCGCGGTTCCAGGGGTCATCGCCGGCGTTGCCGTCCGGGGACCCACCTACCGAAGCAGCCCTATCGGGGTGCTGGATGCCCTCCACCTTTATGACTTCTGCGCCCAGGTCGGTTAAGATGCCGCAGGCGTAGGGCATGGCGAAGACGTAGGTAGAGTCAATAATGCGTATGCCTTCCAAGGGACGCTTTGGCATCGGCTGCCTCCTCAACGGGCGACTCAAGAAATCTTCTCTAGGTTCCATAGAACAAGGAAACCCTCGCAATTATACCATTGAGCGGGCAGAATACCAGGAGTTTCTGCAAAGCTGATCTCGTGCCTTTGACCAGAAGTCCTTATCCAATCCTTTTGAGGCATACGTCAATGTTCCCGCCCACCCGCCTATAGGTGGGGGGACACCCCCCCCACAGCCCCTGCAGAAGGGGAGCGAACCCCTTGTGAATCCCCAGAGTTATCAAGCGAATTCCTAGATCAGGACACTAGAGGGAATCCTGGACTGCTGTTTCAGGGTGCTGCCGCTTTAGCTCCTTGGTATATTCCTTCCAGCGGCGAACATGGTGGAGGTTCGGTTCGCTTTCCAAGGTTGCCAGAATGGCCTGGAGTTTTTCCTGGCCCAGCTTGTCAAGAAGACCAGGGAGCTGACGGCGTTTCTGGTCAGAGCCAAATACGTCTTCAAGGTCGGTGGCGGACCGGATGCCGAGGCGCCTCAGGTCGGCACGCCCGTCAGGACTCTCCTTGGGAACGCGCAAGTAGAGATGGGCCTGGTCAATCCAGTCCACCAGTCGGTCTACAGGCACCCTGGTCCTGAGAATGACCTCCACGATGTTGGCGGTGGCGAGGTTCTGCATGTCTTCAATGCCTTCCTCAAGAAGGCGGGACTCGTACCAGACGTTCAGGCCGTCAATGTCGCTAAGGGGGTACTCTTTTTTGATGTTTGGCATGAGTTTCTGGAGGGGCAAGGTAGCGAGGGTCTGAAGGGCCTGCAAGCCAACTTGAGGAAACACACCAATGACAAAGGCGGTTGTGTTCAACTCGTCGTCAGACCAGGGCCAGAGGAGGTGCACCGCCGGCACGAGAATCATGACGGCTATGATGCGCACGGTAGCATTGATATAGGCGGAGGTCTTCAGGTCGTCCTGGAAATAGCGGCGGGCAAGCATTTGGAGAACAAAGAAGTATGCTCCCATAAAGCCGAAGCGCATGGCATCGGTGGGAAGGACTGGCCTGCTGTCCAGGGTTACGACGCCTGGGATAAAGCTCAACCCGAAGGTCACCTCGGGCTGAAAGACAACTGTCCAGCCGACAGCGAGGAGCACAGTAGTGACGAAAATGGGCAGGAGGTTTTCAGCTTGGAAACGGATGGCGCTACTGGAGGAGTTTTCGGCAATGTGACCGTACAGTCCATCAAACTTCCGCAGGTAGAGGTTATCCGACTCATCCCCCACAGCCGGCGCGCTGCCACTCCGATTACGTTGACGGTGGGTTGTCCACAGTTTGTAGAAGAGGGAATCAGTGGGTGGTTTAGGCAGATGGCCATAGTCGTCCACATGCAGGCGGTACAAGTTAAGAATGTACTCTTCTCTCAGGGTTTTGCCCTTTGCAGTGATGAACTGGAGATACAGCCATCCGGGGATAAGGGAAAGGACCAGGATAGCCCCCAGCTTCAGGGCGAGAATGCGGTCTACCGCACCAAACAGCACAACAGGGAAGATTGACACAAGGAAGATGGCCAGCATGAGGGCAACGAAGTTTCCTGTCCAGGCTACTGCCGGGATCTTCCTCCTGTACACCAGAAAAAGCGCGATAAGCCCGGCCCCTGCTGCCGCCATTGTTACGCCGATGACAGAAAGGAATTTCAACTGGGTTGGGGCATCCCAGTTCGCAAAAAAGATAGCCCCGGCGATCAACCCGATGAACAGGAAACCAAGGACCGTGGACCACCGGTCATTGCCCGTCTCAACCTCCTCCGCCTGGCTCGTTGTGTTAGATGTCGGTTCCTTTTGCCCTGGAGTAATGAGGGGTCCAGTACCTTGTGCCATCGTTTCCTCCTTCAGGCCCGGCACAGTTGCTCCTGAAAAGGCTCTGTTGCACCGCACTACTATATCAGAGATTATCGTGATTCCTTCAAGAAATATAGACGGATATATCAAATAGGAGCGCTACCGTAGTGCATGTTGTGACATCACTGGATAAGCACTACGCATAATTACGCAAATCAAACTACTGAGGAAATTCATGCCTAGCAGGGACATTGGGGGTTGTTGAGGCTCAAGGCAAAAGCCAGGGTAGCGAAAGAAAAAGGAGATAGAGAAAGGTGACAGTCGTTGCCGGCCTGGAGGGCAAGAATGAGTATGAGGGACAATTGCTCCCACAATCAGGGCGCTACGAAGAAAAAGGAAGAAGCCTTAATAATGACCCACACCGGTTTATCCACGGACAGCCCCAATTCCGTGACTGCCTGTTGAGTTACCTGGCTCCGTACCGTCAAGTCGCCGGAGGTTACTTCCACCAGCACGCCTGGGCTGTGGGCCTCCAAGGCAGTCACCCTGGCTTCCAGCACGTTACGCGCGGAGAGGCCATGGGGCTGCTGAGTCGCCAGCAGCACATCCCTGGAACGGAGGCCAATGGCCACTTCCTGGCCGACCGCCTGTTCTCCCAAAGGCGCCTCCAGGTCCACGCCCGCCACACGGCAGACCATAACGCCTTCCTGGTCTGCACGAGAGATGACCCGTCCCCGATAGAGGTTCTCTACCCCGGAGAGCCGGGCAACAGAGCTCTGAGGAGGGTAACCCAGCACCGCCAGTGGTTCCCCACGAGCAATAGTGCGGCCCTCCTCTATAACTTGCACCACGTCCCCCAGGGCAATGGCCTCTTCCCTGTCATGGGTCACCAGCAGGACGGGGATAGCGGTCTCGGCCAGAAGGCGGCGCAGCTCTCCTCGGAGCTGGCGTCGCAGCTCCAAGTCCAGGGCAGCGAAAGGTTCATCCAGGAGCAGGACGCGGGGGCTGGAAGCCAAAGCGCGGGCGATAGCGACCCGTTGCTGCTGACCGCCGGAAAGCTCGTGGGGGTAACGGCCTACAAAAGGAGCCAGCCCAAGGCGTTCCAGGAGGTCCAAGGAACGGCGGTGGGCATCGGGTTTCCGCCAAAGAGGATAGGCCACGTTGCCAAGGGCGGTCAGGTGGGGGAAGAGGGCGTAGTCCTGGAAGACGTACCCCACTCGCCTGGCCCGCGCCGGGAGGTCCACCTGTGGGCCGTCCTCCTCTCGTTGGAACAGGGTCTGGCCTTCCAGAGTGATCGTGCCTGTTTGGGGGGTGACCAGGCCGGCAATAGCCTGGAGGAGGGTGGTCTTCCCCGAACCAGAGGGGCCAAAGACCACCAGCACCTGGCTTGCCACCTCTACAGCCATCTTGAGGTGAAAGTCGTCGCGCCTCACCACTATATCGGCACGGAGCTGGGGATGAGAGAGCCCGTTCATGGTTCCGGCTCCTTCCTGGGCTCGGGCCTCCGCCTTGGCTTGCCGTTCTCCTCCTGGCGGCGCACCCACCATAGCCCCAGGAAAGCCAGGGAGGTGACCAGCAGTACCAACTGGTTGGCCAGGGCGTAGTCCTGGACCAGGACTGCATCGTAAATGGCGAGAGGCAGGGTCTGAGTACGGCCGGGGATGCTGCCCGCCACCATGAGGGTTGCGCCGAACTCGCCCATAGCCCTGGCAGCCCCAAGTACCAGGCCGACGAGGACGCCCCGGCGTGCCAGGGGCAGGGTGACCCGAAAGAAGACGCCCATCTCCGAGGAGCCAAGGGTGCGGGCGGCGCTCTCCAGGGAGGGGTTGACGCCGGCGATGGCGGCGCGGGTGGCCTGGACCATAAGGGGAAGGCCCACGAGGGCAGATGCGAGGGCGGCAGCCTGCCAGGTGAAGAGGATGTCCAGGCCGAGCCAGTCTTTGATGGGGCTACCGCGCCCGAGCCCTACCAGCAGGTAGTAGCCAACGACACTGGGGGGAAGTACCAGAGGCAGCAAGACAACCGTTTCTACAATGATGCGGCCAGGAAACCGTACCCTTGCCAGCAGGACCCCCAGGACAAGGCCGGCCAGGAACAGGAGAAGTGTAGCCAGGGCTGTAACCTGGAGAGAGAGGCGCAGGGGTTGCCAGATGGCGTCGGAGATCACAGATGCTATCCCTGGGAGACGACGAAGCCATACCGTTCCATGATGGGCCTACCTACGGAGCCGTTGACGAACTCTGCGAGAGTCCGGGCCTCCCTCTCATGCTTTGTCGCCTTCACCACGCCAAGGGCCTGGTCAATGGGGTTGTACATTTCCTGGGGGATGACAATGTACCTCCCCCCTTCTGTAATCATGGCCAGGGAGAGGGCAATGATACCCACGTCCACATTGCCGGTCTGGACAAACTGGAAGGCCTGGTTGACGTTCTCGCCCAGCACGAGCTTGGGCTGGACTGCGTCCCAAACACCCGCTGTCTGCATCGCCTGCCTGGCGGCCATACCGTAGGGGGCATGAGCAGGGTTGGCGATAGCGATACGCCCTACACTGGGGAGGAGCAAGTCTTCAAGGCGCTCAATTCGCAGGGGACTGTCTCCTCGTGTCCATAGGATAATGGACCCTCTGGCGTACAGGGCCTGCGTTTCCGAAATGATGAACCCCTTTTGCACCAGGTCCGCTACATAGGACACACTGGCGGCGGCGAACACGTCCACCGGCGCGCCCTGCTCTATTTGCTGGGCTAGCTGCCCTGTGGAGCCAAAGTTAAATGTCACCTTGATCCCCGTATCTTGTTCAAAGACTTCGCCTATCTCCTGAAAGGCGAAGCGCAGGTCCGACGCCGCCGAGACGGTGAGCGTTATGCCTGAAAGGGGGCGGCTGCCGCACCCGAGGGCAAGGCACAGGAGGCTTAGGGTGAGCCATGCTATCACACGGGAGGCCAGCAATAGGACCAGCCCTTTCCTGCAGCCAGAGATCTCCTAAGCCAGCGTAACCCAGCCATCGCCCTTCATGGAACTCCGCACGGCGTCCAGCACCTGCTGACAGCGGTAGCCGTCGTAGAAGCTAGGAGACGGGGATATACCCTCGGCAATGCCTTGCCTGAACTCTCGCACCAACAGGCGGAACGCCAGCAGACGGTCGTCTCTGGGGTCCACAAAGGGACGAAACTGCTGGGGCACGGGGAGTTCATGGAGACCTTGGCCTTCACCAAAGCGGGCGCCCAGGACCTTGGCGTCGCTGGGTGGGTTGACACCTGGCTGAGGCGTATGCAGGGTCCCTTCGGTCCCGTAGACTTGGAGCAATGCGCCCGGGCCAAAGGGCGCCTGGGAGCTGGCGGACATAGAGGCCCAGCCACCGCTAGCCAGGGTTGCCACAAAGCTGAAGGCGTCGTCTGCGTCAGTCATCACTGTCTGGCCGGTGGCAGGGTCCAGACGGTTAGGGTCCTGGACAAAGGCCCCTCCGCAGACCCTGGCTACATCGCCTGCCCAATCACGGAGGGCGTCTATGTAATGAGAGCCGAGGCCCCAGAGGAAGCCGCCGCCTTCCGCTGCCGTAGCGCCCCGGTTGGGGACTCGGGTACGCTGTTCTGTAGGGCCGCGGAAGAGGTATATGTGCACCGACTGGAGCTTGCCCACGTACCCCTGACGGATCAACTCTTTCACGTAGGCGCGCCCCGGGGCATAGCGGAACTCGTGTGCCACCATAGCCGTGAGGCCTGTACGGGCTGCCGTATCGGCCATCTCCTTGGCCTGGTACTGATCCAGGGCAAAGGGTTTCTCGCACAAGACGTGCTTTCCTGCAGCAAGCGCAGCCATGGACATCTCGTAATGCAGGGGCGGGGGTGAGACGATGCTAACGGCGTCCAGATCCTTCATCTGGAGCATTTCCTGGTAATCGATAAACACGTTTGGGATTCCAAAATCCGTGGCGGCTTTTTCTGCCCGCTCCTTGCGGCGGGCACATACCGCCACCACCTGGGCACCCTCTGAAAAGAATCCGGGGATGTGTACTGTACTGCCAAACCCAACGCCAATGATGCCCACTTTGAGGGGTGCTGCCGTCATGGTTACATTCTCCCTACTGGGTGCTATCTCCCACCGGCTATCGTGGTGGGTATGATAGCAGAAATGGGACAAAAGGAGGCAGGTAGACCCAAGGAAGGGACTTTAGAGCAGGAGGGTGATAGGTTGCTCCAGCAAGCGCTTCATCTCTTGCATAAACTGGGCGGCCTCCACCCCATCGGACACCCTGTGGTCCACGGAGATGGTCAGCTTCATGATGGAGCGAACCACCACCTGGTCATCCCGCACCACCGGCTGCTTCTTAACAACCGAGATGGCCAGGACGGCGGCCTGGGGCTGGAGGATGATGGCGCTGAACTCATCCACGCCGAACATGCCCAGATTGCTGGTGCTAAAGGTGCCGTTGTACTCTTCCTGGCGCAAGCGTCCGGTTTGGACGCGTTCCGCCAGGTCCCTGCTGGCCTGGGCCAACTCCACCAGGGACTTTTCGTGGGCGTTGATGATGGCGGGTACTACCAGGCCCTCATTCCGCGCGATAGCGATGCCCAGGTTGATATGGGGATGCACCTCAACGTGGGTATCACGGAAAGAGGCATTGAGGTTGGGAAACTTCTGGAGGGCCAGAACAGTAGCACGCAACACCAGGTCGTTGATGGTGACGCGAGCCTGGCTTTCATTGATCTGAGAGCGCAGCGCCAGGGCGCCAGTCATATCCACTTCCATCGTTACATAGAAGTGGGGAATGCCGGGCTTGCTCTGGACGGTGGCGCGAGCGATGGCCTGCCGCATACGGGACAGTTCTATACGGCCGGAGGGGGCTGGAGGCGTTGGCGATACGGCCGGCCGGGTGGGAGGAGGAGCCGTGGGCGAGGGCTGTGAAGGTGCAGTGGCAGCAGGCTGGGACGTCCGCTGGGCCAAAAAGGCGTCCACGTCTTCCCGCACGATGCGCCCGTTAGGGCCGGTGCCCTTGATGAGGCGCAGGTCTACATCATTCTCCCGTGCTATGCGGCGCGCCATAGGCGAAGCAAGTACAGCGCCTGCAGAGGCCGCCGCCGGCTCAACTGCCTCAGGCGGCGTGGCTGGAGGCGCTCCCTGGTCCCCTTCAGGAGCAGTGGGAGCATCTGGCTGAGCAGACACAGACCGGCTTGGTCGTGCAGCAGAGATGGTGGGAGACGCCTCTGGCAGGAAGGCGCTGATGTCCTCCGCTGCACCGGCGACGACGGCAATGGCCTGGCCTACGGGTACGCTCGTCCCCTCTTCCACCAGGGCCTTACGGA
>JACQOP010000130.1 GCA_016202485.1 Chloroflexota bacterium
ATGCGGTTCATGGCGATGGCCAGCGTCTCGTGGGCCTCCTTGCTGATAGCGCCAAGGGAGATGGCGCCGGTAGCGAAGTGTTTGACAATGTCCAAAGCTGGCTCCACCTCTTCCAGGGGGATAGGGGTATCGGCGGGCTTGAGCTCCAGGAGGCCCCGCAGGGTGCTGAACTGCTGGTCCTGCCTGTCAATGAGGTCTGCAAACTCCCGGTACAGCTTGTAGTTGTTGGTGCGGCTGGCAATCTGCAGGCGGGCGATGGTATCGGGGTTGTACATATGGTACTCACCGCCGCGCCGCCACTGGTACTGGCCGCCCAGGTCCAGGTCTAGGGCAGACGGGGTAGGAGGCGCATAGGCACGAGCGTGCCGTTGGCGAGCCTCCTCCTCCAGGACTTCTAAGCCCACGCCGCCCACGCGGGAAGGCGTCCAGGTAAAGTATTTGTCAATGACGGCCTTGCCCAACCCCACGGCCTCAAAGATTTGAGCGCCCTGGTAGCCCTGGACGGTGGAGATGCCCATTTTGGAGGCAACCTTCAGAATCCCTTTCTCAACGGCCTTGATGAAGTTCTTCTGGGCGGTCTTGGCGTCAACACCCTGGAGAACGCCTTGCTTCTCCATGTCCTTGATGGTCTCAAAGACCAGGTAGGGGTTGACTGCGGTGGCTCCATACCCCATGAGCAGGGCGCAGTGGACCAGGTCTCGCGGCTCGCCGGACTCCACCAGCAAGCCGGCGTGGGTACGCAAACCCTGGCGGATGAGGTGATGGTGAACGCCAGCACAGGCAAGCAGGCTGGGGATGGGCGCATGATCGGCATCAACGCCGCGGTCGGAAAGGATGATGGCGGTGAAGCCATCGTGAACGGCCTTGGTTGCCTGGGCGCACAGGTCCTCCATAGCCTGTTCCAGGTTGCCCTCTTTATGGGGGTTGAACAGCGCCTTCAAGGTAACGGCCTTGTTGCCCTTCTGGTTGATGTGGCGAATGCGTTCCAGCTCTTCATTGGAGAGGATAGGGTGTGAAAGGCGGATCTGCCGGGCGTGTTCCGGCGTCTCAGACAGGAGGTTGCGCTGCACCCCGAAGGTCATCTCCAACGAGGTGACCAGCTCCTCGCGGATGGCGTCCAGGGGAGGGTTGGTGACCTGGGCAAAGAGCTGCTTGAAGTAGTTGAAGACAAGCTGCGGTTTGTCGGACAGCACGGCCAGGGGCGTGTCCGTACCCATGGAGCCGATGGCTTCAGCGCCGGACTCAAACATAGGCTGCATAATCATGCGCGACTCTTCCAGCGTATAGCCGAAGGCCTGCTGGCGCTGCAAGAGGGTTTTGTAGTCGTCAGGCTGGACGCTGCCTGAGGCGTCGGGCAGGTTTTCCAGCCGCACCTCGTTCTCGGCAAGCCACTGGCCGTAGGGCTGGCGGGCGGCCAGCTCCGATTTGATCTCCTCGTCATCCAGGACGCGGCCTTCTTCCGGGTCAATGAGCATCATGCGCCCCGGGCGCAGGCGGCCCTTGTACAGCACGTTCTCCGGCTTGATGGGGAGGACGCCGGCCTCAGAAGCCATGACGATGAGGTTGTCCTTGGTGATGGTGTACCGGAAGGGGCGCAGGCCGTTGCGGTCCAGGTTGGCACCGATGCGCTTGCCATCGGTAAAGGCGATGAGGGCCGGGCCGTCCCAGGGCTCCATGAGATAGGAGTGGTACTGGTAGAAGGCGCGGCGCTCTGGGGAGATGTCCGCGGCGCCTTCCCAGGCCTCGGGAATGAGCATGGCAATGACATGGGGAAGGGAGCGCCCCGAGAGAGCCAAAAGTTCAAAGGCGTTGTCAATGGTAGCGGTGTCGCTGGCCCCGGGGGTCAGCACAGGCAGCAGCTTCTTGATGTCCTCGCCAAAGAGGGGTGAGGACATGACCATCTCCCGGGCGGTCATCCAGTTGATGTTGCCCCGCAGAGTATTGATCTCGCCGTTGTGGGCAATGTAGCGGTAGGGGTGGGCCAGCTTCCAGGAGCCCAGGGTGTTGGTGCTGAAGCGAGAGTGGACCAGGACAAAGGAGGACTCCATGCGGGGGTCCGAGATGTCCAGGAAGTAGCCGCGCACCTGCTCCGGCATGAGAAGGCCTTTGTAGACAATGGTGTTGGAAGAGCAGGAGGGGATGTAAAAGATATCCTTGCTCCCCATAGATGAGCTGGCAACCTTACGCTCAATGACCTTGCGGATGACGTAGAGCTTGCGCTCAAAGGCATCCTGGTTTGCCAGGGCGGAGCTGCGGGCGATGAAGGCCTGGCGGATGACCGGCTCGGAATCCTGGGCGATGATACCGATGCCCCTGTTGTCCACAGGGACATCCCGCCAGCCGAGGAAGGTCTGGCCCTCTTCAGCAACGGTCTGCTCAATGATAGCCTGGCAGGCGGCCCTGTCCTGGGCTTCCCAGGGGAGGAAGACCATGGCGACGCCGTAGGAGCCGGCCTCCGGCAGGGTGACGCTGGCTTCTGCCGCGCGCTCCTTGAAGAAGGTGTGGGGCAGTTGCAGGAGCATGCCGCCGCCATCGCCGGTCTTGGGGTCGCAGCCGCATGCCCCCCGGTGGGCCAGGTGGTCCAGCACCTCCAGGCCCATCTCCACAATGCCGTGGGACTTGCGCCCCAGGACGTCGGCGACAATGCCGACGCCGCAAGCGTCGTGCTCCGTCTCCGGGCGGTAGAGTCCGTAGCTCTCTGGTCCTTCTGTAGCCATGGCGTCCCACCTTAAAGAATTTCGTATTCACTGCCGCCTCCTTCTCCTGGCCCTGAAAGAAGGAGCCACGGCCAGCAAGGTCCCTTCCCCTTTTAGAAAAAAACAGTTCTTCTCTTGCGACAGAGGATAGGAAGGATAGCCGGTACAAGCACGCTACCTAGAGGATAGGCAGATAGCGCTTGACCTCAAAGTCTGTAACCTGGGAACGGTAATCGTTCCACTCAATGCGCTTGTTCTGGATAAAGCTGTTGAAGACACGCTCGCCCAGGGACTTGCGCAAGAGCTCGCTGTTCTCGGCGTACTGGATAGCCTCAAAAAGGCTGCCAGGAAGGGTCTTGATGCCCCTGCGCCGGCGTTCCTCGTCGGACATCGCGTACACGTTGGACTCTACCGGCTGAGGAGCCTCGTCCTCGTTTTCTACCCCTTCCAGGCCGGCGGCCAGAAGAGCGCTGAAGGCCAAGTAGGGGTTGCAGGCAGGGTCCGGCGCGCGGTACTCAATACGGGCCGATTCCTCCTTCCCCCGCCGATAGGTGGGGATACGGATAAGGTCCGAGCGGTTCACGGGCGCCCATGAGATATAAATAGGGGCTTCAAACCCAGGGGTGAGGCGCTTGTAGGAGTTGACCCACTGGTTGGTGACCAGGGTTATCTCCTGGGCATGGCGCATGAGGCCGCCCACGAAGGAGTGGGCAAGCTTGGAGAGGCGGTAGGGACCTTCGGCGTCAAAGAAGGCGTTGCGGTCGCCGTGGAAGAGGGACATATGGGCGTGCATGCCGCTGCCATTCTTCCCGGCCACCGGCTTGGGCATGAAGGAGGCGTAGACCCCGTGGCGCTGGGCTACTTCTTTTACCACTATCCGGAAGGTCATCACGGTGTCGGCCATCGTGAGGGCGTCGGTGTAGCGCAGGTCAATCTCCTGCTGGCTGGGCGCCGCCTCATGGTGGCTGTACTCCACCGAGATGCCCATTTCCTCCAGCATGAGGACGGTGTCCCGGCGCAGGTCGGTAGCCAGGTCTGAGGCAGACTGGTCAAAATAGCCGCTGAAGTCCAGGAGGTTGTCCTCCGGCTCATCAGCCTTGAGGAATTTCCTGGGATCGGAGTCTTTGAAGTAGAAGAACTCCATTTCTGGACCCACGTGGAAGGTATAGCCCAGGCGGCCTGCCCGTTCCAGGTTACGCTTGAGGACATGGCGGGGGTCGCCCTCAAAAGCCTTGCCGTCGGGGGTGAGGACATCGCAGAACATGCGGCCCACGGAGTTCTGGCGCGGCCGCCAGGGGAGGATGCGGAAGGTGGTGGGGTCCGGCATGGCCACCATGTCGTTTTCGTCGGTGCGGGCGAACCCCTCAATGGAGGAGCCGTCAAAGCCCTTGCCAGTGAGCAGGGCGCTCTCCAACTCGGCTACATTCAGGGCAAAGCCCTTGAGGTTCCCCAGGATATCGGTGAACCACAGGCGGACGAAGCGCACATCGTTATCCCGCACGGTGCGCATTACGTACTCAATCGCCTCGTCACGTTCCTGCCGGTTCATCTCGCCGGGGCCTCGTACCAACATTAACCTCAGAGAAAGGGAGATTGTACACTACTGTGAACGGTCATGCTATCATACGGGCTTGTGATAGGTTTGTCAAATAGTTTGTGATAAAATTCTCAATCACCCAATTTGGCCGCGCACTGCCAATGGTATGTCATGGAGCCATAGGTTTTTTTGATGGCACGACGACTTTCGTCGCCCCCTCTCGGGAATGGGCTTGCTATGTGCGTACAGCTATGTTTTCAGCCAGTAGAAGGGATGAAACAAAGGCAGGGAGAGCCTCCTTGACGAGGCTCTCCCTGCTTACAGCGTATGCTTTTGAAGAGGGCTAGTCCTTTACGGGCGCCTTGATCGGCAGGACTATCCACGCTGCCATCACTACCAGAAAACTTACCAGGCTCACCAGTGCTACCGCTTCCATAGGTGGCTCCTTTTCGGCCAGTGGCCTTCAATGTTCCTTGGAGGGCTGTTCACACAATAGAAGGAGTCTGTTACCTCGTTGTTTCTAATATGTTACAAATATGTTAACGGCAGCCCTGGAACACCTACAAGGGGCACACTATAGTGTGCCCCTTGGGCGTCATAGGAGGGGCCTTTACAGGGCCACGTCGCCGTTTTCCCCCGTGCGGACACGGATGGCGTTGGCCACCGGGATGACAAAGATTTTGCCATCGCCAACCTCTCCGGTCCGAGCTGCAGTAATAATGGTATCTATGACGCGCTGGGTGTCATGGTCACGCACCACGATTTCCAGCTTCACCTTGGGCAGCATGTCCACCACGTAGCTCTGCCCGGCGCGGCCCACGTAGGCAATGCCCCGCTGCTCGCCCCGGCCGGTCACATGGCTAACGTTCAGCCCGTGGAACCCTTCCTCAGCCAGGGCGGAAACCACGATGCTCAGCCGCTCCGGGCGGATGATGGCTTCTACTTTGTTCATATGCTTCTCCTCGCCTATCGCTGGCCTACATGTTGTACGCTGGCTCGCCGTGCTGGCTCACATCCAGACCGAGTACCTCCTCCTGCTCCTGGACCCGCAGGCCCATGACCTTGTCCAGCACCTTCAGAAGGGCAAAGGTCCAGCCAAAGGCCCATATCCAGCTCGCTGTGATACCGATAAGCTGGTTGACCACTTGCCCCGGGTTTCCGTAGAAGAGGCCGTCCTTGCCTCCAATGGCGGTCACCGCAAAGAGGCCGGTGGCCAGAGCGCCCCAGGTGCCGCCCACGCCGTGGACCGCCCACACGTCCAGAGCATCGTCCACCCGCCGCTTGGCCCGGAGCTGGGTAGCGAAATAGCAGAGGACCCCTGCCACCAGCCCGATGATGATGGCAGCCATTGGGGTGACAAACCCCGCGGCCGGAGTGATGGCCACCAGGCCTGCCACCGCTCCGGAGGCTGCGCCAACGGCGCTGGGGGCGCCGGTACGCCACCAGCTCATGGTCATCCACGCCAGGGCAGCCATGGCGGCGGCGGTGTTGGTGGTCACAAAGGCGTTGGCAGCGCCGCCGTTGGCCCCCAGGGCGCTGCCGGCGTTAAAGCCAAACCACCCGAACCACAGGATGGCCGCGCCCAGCACCACAAAGGGGATGTTGTGCGGGATATCCGGCTCCAGGCCAAAGCTCTTGCGCCTGCCCAGCACCAGGGCCGCCGCCAGGGCGCTGACGCCGGAGCTGATGTGGACCACCGTGCCGCCGGCGAAGTCCAGGGCGCTGCCTTCCAGTCCGGGAATGCCCAGGACATCCAGGTTTGCCAGCCAGCCGCCGCCCCATACCCAGTGGGCCAGGGGCGCATAGACGATGGTGGACCACAGGACGGTAAAGACCAGGAAGGTCTTGAACCGGATGCGCCCCACCATGGCGCCGGTGATCAGGGCCGGGGTAATGATAGCAAACATCATCTGGAAGGCCATGTAGGCCAGATGGGGAAGGGTAGCGGAATAAGGACCAATTTCGCCGGTGACATCTTTAAGGCCGAACCAGTTCAGACCGCCAATGAAGGAACCCTGGTCAGGTCCAAAGGCCAGGGTATAGCCCCACAGCACCCACACCACGCTGATGAGGGCAATGGTGACAAAGCTGTGCATGATGGTGCCCAGAACGTTGGAACGTCCCACCAGGCCGCCATAGAAGAACGCCAGGCCCGGCGTCATGAACAGCACCAGGGCCGAGGACGCCAGCACCCATGCGGTATCGCCTGTGTCTATCATAAACGGTACCCCCTCATTGAGAATCGGGGGCATTATAGCCCCTAATTGTTTCGGATTTGTTAACTGGCGCGGCAATATGCAAAAGAAAAGCAGCCCTTAGCCGGAGGCTTCGGGCTGCCGAAGGGACCTGAGGGGTGAAGGGGCCTAGTCGCGCTTTTTCAGGAATTTGCTGGGGACAATGACCCATGCGGTGAACAGTCCTACGAAAGCCAGGCCAGCCAGGAGCATTTCCATGTGGAGCACCTCGGTATTGAGTTCGTTGAGGCTAGTATGCCCAGGGGGTGTTACACGGGTGTTTCCCGAATGTTACGTATGTGTTACGGGACAGGCCTTCCCCATGCCTCGGAGTCACGCCCCCAGGTGGCTGCCCCAACTACCCAGTGCTACTCCCACCGCCTTGTTATGCCGGGCGCCGGAGAAAGACAGACAAGCTGATACTTGTCTGCTGTTGTCACATTGTCCCTGGATTATTCGTCTTATATATAGGCGCGTGTCGTAATGGTAGCTGAGGAAAAACCAAACAATGCAATGCTAAGTGAATGCACCATATGCTCTGGTGGATTTGCCTAGTAAGCCCTGGTGTAAAGACGCAGAGAACCTAGTCATCACACGGGATTGCGCCTTTTTAGGGGAGGGAGATACATTTGTCGTAATACGACCATAATACGACAAGCAGGGAATCATGTCAGGGTAATGCAGTGGCTAAGGTTTGTTCCTTTGTGGCTGATGATTCTCGTTGTGGGAACGCTGCCTGCAGTCGCCGTCGCTCAGGGGGGTGCAATCGTTCCCGGCCTAGCAGACCGCTGAAAAAGGGGAGTGCAGAGCAACTGTCTTGAATGTCAAGGGGTAGGAGCATGATGGGGATGCCATCTGACGTGGTGTTCGAGCATGGCGTTGAGGATGGTCAGCAG
>JACQOP010000137.1 GCA_016202485.1 Chloroflexota bacterium
CCTCGCCCCCCGTGGCCTGCTCCGGCGGCATATACGCCACGGTCCCCACCATCATCCCCTCCGCCGTCAGCCGGCTGCGGTCCAGGGCCACCGCCAGCCCGAAGTCCCCGATCTTCGCTGTCTCGTCAGCCGTCAGCCACACGTTCCCCGGCTTCAGGTCCCTATGCACCACCTCCTTGCCGTGGGCAAACTCCAGGCCCCGGCAGGTCTCTATGGCGATCTTCAAGGCCCGCTCAAGGGGCAGCTTGTGCTCCGGCGCCTTCCCGATGGCCCCCTCCACATCGCCGCCCCCCATGAGCTCCGTCACCATGTAGGGCTGGCCCTCTTGCCCCTCCGGCGGGTGCACCTCCCCCAGTTCAAAGACCGTGACAATGTGCGGGTGCGACCCCAGCCGTCCCATGGACTGGGCCTCCCGGGTGATGCGGCTGCGGGCCACGATGTCCAGAGCGTTGGTCTTGATGAGGGCGAAGGCCACGTCCCGGTCCAGGGTGGTATCGTGGGCCAGGTACACCCGTTTCTTGCCGCCTTCCCCCAGGAACCGCTTGACGATGTAGCGCCCGCCGGCAAAGGCGGCGGGGTACGCGGGGGTAGGGGCGGCCATAGGAACGTTTGCCGTTGGCGAAGGTGGTAGGGGCGCAAGGTCGGAGACTCTGGATCTATCGGAGCCTTGCGCCCCTACAGGGGTGGGAGCGGCAGACCCTGGCGCTGTCACAGACGCCAGCGCCCGCTCCGCGGCGGCCAGGAAGGAGCGGGCGTCGGCGTTGGAGGGGTCCAGGGCGAGGGTGTCGCCGGCGAGGTCGCGGACGCGCTGCCATTCGCGTTTGGCGAGGGCAGCTTCGGCTTCGTCCAGAAGGCGGTTGACCTGACGTTGGGTGCGGTCGCTGGTCATGCAGGGCCTCAGGTGGTGCAGGCGCACCAAGAATGGCCTCATTCTACGCTAGAACTCGTAGGGGTCAAGGGCTGCAGCACTCACGGGCCCTGACTCGCCTTTACACCCCCTCTATCGCCAACCTATAATACGTGAATAGTCCCACTGCTTACTCCTGGTAAGCAGGCAAGCAAGGTACATCCGTGGCAGTCCTCAAACTCAGAGTCGTGCCTGACCCCATTCTGCGGGCCAGGGCAAAAAAGATCAGCCGCATAGATGCGTCGGTGCAGAGGCTGGCCGACGACATGATTGACACCATGCACCAGGAGGGCGGCGTCGGCCTTGCGGCGCCCCAGGTGGGCGTCCTGCTGCGGCTCATTGTGATTGAGCTTCCTGAGGAGGACGAGGAGGCCCGCGTCTATATTAACCCGGAGGTCGTAGAGGCCCAGGGCGAGCGCCGGGTGGAGGAGGGCTGCCTCAGCGTCCCCGGCTACCGAGGCTATGTGCTCCGTTCTGAGTCCGTCAGGATGAAGGCACTGGACCGTCATGGCAAGCCCGTCAAGGTGAAAGCGGACGGCCTGCTGGCCCAGGCCCTGGAACACGAGATAGACCACCTGAACGGCATCCTCTTCATAGACCACATCAAGGCACACGAAGACCTGTGGAAACTAGACCAGGAAGAGAAAGAACCAACGCCATACGAGCGCCTGCACCAGACCCTCCATATCCATAACCAGCCTCCGACCCAGCCCCAGCAGGTGGGGACGGAGGCGAGCGTTGTTTGAGCGAGCGGCGCTTCCATGAGCGCCCCTCCCGCGATGACCCTGCAACCCCTGGACACCAGCATCCGTACTCTGGTCCAGCAGGTGGCGTCCGCCCTGCCGCCAGGGGACCCGGCCTATGCCGTTGGCGGTTTCCTGCGGGACGCCCTGCTGGGCCGCACGAGCTACGACCTGGACATCGCTGTGGCAGGGGACGCATTAGCGATAGCCCGCCGCCTGGCCGACGCCCTCGGGGGCGCCTTTGTGCCTCTGGACGAGGAGCGCCAAGTAGCCCGCATAGCCTTTCATCACCAGGGCCAGCCCTGGCACATAGATGTCGCCGCGCTGCAAGGAGACCTTTCCCAAGACCTGGCCCGCCGGGACTTCACCATCAATGCCATGGCCGTGCCCCTGGCCGCGCTCCTGAGCGACACATGGGCCGCCCATGTGGTTGACCCCCATGGCGGCAGAGAAGACCTGCAGCGGAAGCTCGTCCGCTGGGTCAGTGAGAGTGTCTTCCAGGAGGACGGCATCCGGCTGCTGCGGGCCGTACGCATTGCCGCACGCCTGGGTTTCCAGATAGACCCTGCGACGGCTGAAGGCATCCGGCACGATGCGCCCTGGCTGGACGGCGTTGCAGGGGAGCGCCAGCGAGACGAACTCCTGGCCGTTCTCGCCTGCCAAGGGGCCATGGCCCATCTTTACGTGATGGACAGCCTTGACCTGCTTTGCCGCGTGTTCCCGGAACTTGGGGAAGGGAAAGGAGTCTCCCAGCCCAAGGAACACCACTGGGACGTGTTCCACCACAACGTAGAGACGGTGGGCGCCGCAGAGGGCATTCTCTTGCACAGCTTCCAACCCGCCTGGGTGCTAGACCACGTCCCCTGGGACGATTCCCTGGCGGCGTACTTCGGCGAGACGGCGGCGGAAGGCCATAGCCGCGCCACCCTGCTGAAACTGGCCGCCCTCCTGCATGACATCGCCAAGCCGGAGACCAAAACCCTGGAGCCCAGCGGGCGCATCCGCTTTTTCGGACACCATACCCTGGGGGCAGAGATGACCCGTGGCGCGCTGCATCGGCTGCGCCTCAGCCGGCGCGGGGCCGTCATGGTGGCGGGAATGGTGGAGCACCACTTGCGCCCCGGCCAGATGAGCCAGGGGATGGACCTGCCAACAGCCAAAGCCATCTATCGGTATTTTCGCGACGTGGGCGAGGTAGCCCTAGACACACTATACCTGAACCTGTCAGACTATCTTTCTGCCCGTGGCCCGATGCTGGAACAGGCGGAATGGGAAGCGTACACTCGCATCATCCGCCATATCCTGGAGACGGGGGACCGCAGGGAGCGGTCCGCCGTGGTCCGGCTGGTGGACGGCCACGAGTTGATGGATGCCTTAGCCCTATCCCCTGGGCCCAATCTAGGACGCCTTTTGGAGGCGGTCCAAGAGGCCCAGGCCACCGGAGAAATCACTAACAAGGAGGAAGCCTTGGCTTTCGCCCAACAACTGCTCGCCAGCAGCCCGGAGGCCCACTATGCGTAGGGTCAACATGAGACGGGTGCTTCTTATTGTGTTTATCCTTAGCCTGTCTCTGGCCGCCATCGGCTTTCAGAACATCAACATCAACTTCCTGGGCATCAAGTTCCAGCGAGGCTCCGATGCTGTGTTGGGTATGCGCCTGGGACTGGACCTCCAGGGAGGCAGCCACCTCGTCTATCAGGCGAGGGGCACCAAGGAGATCAACGTCACCTTCCAGGACGCGGAGTCGCCTATCCTGAACGCCGCGGCCGCACGGGCCAAGACTATCAATGACACCCTCATTGCACTGGGGACCCAAGGGGCAACGGTAGATTCCCCCGCCGAGCGTGAAGCCATTATCACCGTAACTTCTCTCCGTCCGGCGGGGACTGGCATAGTGTCGGAATCTGACGTCATTCGCCAAGGGCTGGCCGAGCAGTTTGGGGCGATCAACACCTATGTGGAGAGCGATACAGAGGGCGGCGGGAAGCAGATTGCCGTCACGTTCCAGGCCACTATTCCAGCCGCCGAATCCATCAGCCGGGAGGAGCAGGTGCGCCAGGTGCTGCGGGACTTCGGCAAGACCAGCGCCCAGATACGGCCCACCGAAGGCAACTCATACAGCATCGCCCTGGACACACTGGCCCCCGCCGTCATAGATGCCGGCGGCAACGTTGTCATAGTGTCCGAGGCCGACGCCCTCAAGCAAGCCCTGGAGGAACGTGTGGGTGCTATCACTGCTTTCACAGTCATAGAGCATCCTGCCGGCGCCACTCGGGAGCAGATGGAAGGCGTCCTCAACACAGTTGAGCGGCGCATTAACCCCTTCGGCATTTCGGAACCTGTCATCCAGCTCATGGGCGAGGACCGTATCCTTGTCCAGCTACCGGGCGTCCATGATGTGGAGGAGGTCAAACGGCTGATTGGCCGCACCGCCCGCCTGGAGTTCAAGGAGCGGGAGTGTATAGAGGCGGTGCCTGTTACCATTACCGGTCAGACCTTTTACCCCTGTGATATCCCTGAAAACCAGATTGACCGCGACACTGGCCTCACCGGTGAAGACCTGGAGCGGGCTTACGCCGGCACCCACCCCCAGAAGGGCACGCCCATCGTGAACGTGCAGTTCAACTCCCGCGGCACCCGCATTTTTGCTGAACTGACCCAGCGGCTCTTTGCCACCAACATCACCGCTACACCGGATCGCTTCGTCGTGTTTCTGGACGAGGATGAGATCATTGCCCCGGTGGTCAACCAGTCCATCCTCAGCGGTTCCGCCTTCATAGAAGGCCCCGACTTTACCATTGAGCGTGTCCGCACCATTTCCATCCAGCTAGAGTCTGGGCGTCTGCCTGTGCCGCTGGAACTGGTGCAGGAACAGGATATAGACGCCACCTTGGGCAAGGACTCCCTGCAGAAGAGCCTCATCGCCGGCGCGGTAGGGCTAGGCCTGGTGATGCTCTTTGCCATCATGTACTACAAGGCCTCTGGCCTTGTAGCATCTATGGCCCTCATGATTTACCTCGCCATTGTCCTGGCCGTGCTTAAGCTGATCCCCGTGACGCTTACTCTGGCAGGTATCGCAGGCTTCATCCTCTCCGTCGGGATGGCAATTGACGCCAACGTTCTGATTTTTGAGCGGATGAAAGAGGAATTGCGCATAGGCCGCACCCTCGCCTCGGCCATTGAGATTGGCTTCAACCGCGCCTGGCCGGCGATCTGGGACTCCAACCTCACCACTATCATGACCAGCGTCATCCTTATCTGGTTCGGCCAGCGCCTGGGCGCTACGCTGCTGGCAGGGTTTGGCGTCACGCTGGCCATCGGCGTGGCCCTCAGCATGTTCAGCGCGGTGTTTATCAGCAAAGTGCTGCTTACGATGTTTGCCGCCAGCCCCCTGGGCAACAAGCGATCCTGGTTTACTCCGGAGCCCTTGGGTCTGCCAGCGCGGCCTGAAACTGGGGCAGCCTCTACCCCAACAGAAGCGAGGAGATAACCCATGGACATCGTTGGCAAGCGCAGGTGGTTCCTCCTGTTCTCCCTGGTACTACTCCTGCCGGGCATCATTTCTCTTGCCATTACGCCCCGGCTGTACCTGGGCATTGAGTTCACCGGCGGTTCTACGATCAACGTGCAGTTCTCATCACCAGTGAACGAGGCCACCCTGCGCAGCAAGCTATTGGAGGTGGGCCACTCGGAGGCTATCATCCAGGCCGCAGGCTCCACCGGGTACTTCATTCGCCTGCGCGCCCTGGAGGCCGCAGAGGGCGAAGGGGCTGTCTCCGAGCGCCAGCGCATCAACGATGCCTTAAACACTCTTGCCCCCGTAACGGCTTATGAGGTCTCCACAGTATCGGGCGTTATCGCCCGGGACACGGTGAGTAATTCGTACGTGGCCGTCGCCGTCGCCCTTGTGGCTATCCTGCTCTACATTAGCTGGTCATTCCGCCGGGTGCCCAAGCCCGTCCGCTACGGTACGGTTGCCGTTGTCGCCCTGCTTTTTGACGTGCTCGTGGTGATGGGCGCCTTCTCCATCTTGGGAAAGCTGATCAAAATGGAAGTGAACGCCCTGTTTATCCCAGCTATCCTGACGGTTATTGGCTATGCTGTGAACGACACCATCGTAGTCATGGACCGCATCCGAGAGAACGCGGGGCGCTCGCCGGAGATGCCCCTGCCGCAGGTGGTGAATAACAGCATCATGGAAACCCTGGGCCGCTCCCTTCTCACCGGCATGACCACACTTGTCGCAATCTTGGCCCTCCTGTTCATTGGAGGCGAAAGCTTGCGTCCCTTCCTGGTGGCCCTGCTTATGGGCATTGCCGTGGGTACCTATGCCTCCATCGGCGTCGCCAGCCTCCTCCTTGTCGCCTGGGAACGGGGAGAGCTTGACCGGCTGTTCTTCTGGAAGCGCTCTGCATCGCGATCGTCTGCCCAGGCTGCCCGCGCCGGCGGGGGGTAGACGGCACTACCCATGCACAGCATCGCACGGCACACCCTCACCCTGGCCTTTATGGTTCTGACGGCGCTGGTCGCCGGAGGCTGCCAGGGCCTGGGTGAGTGGCTGGTAGGCCAAGGCGAACCCCTCACCGCAGTCAGCACGCCTACCCCTTCTCCCACCCCACCTCCCAGTGAGCCTGTGCTTTCGTACCTGGGCGTGGTTATCAAAGAAGGGCGCCCCTTCTATCAAGAGGTTACGTCCTTCGGCCCCCTGCAGTACGAGCCTTGGGTTGAGTACACCACCGTCCAGCAAATCAAGGACACCCTCGCTGCAACGCAGCAGGTACTCGCCAGCGGGCTGGGTATTAGCGACCTGCCGCCCATTGCCATCTCCATCACCTGGGACAGCGAGTTCATCCGTGCCGCCGGGCAAAGCCAGTTCCAGCACCCAACCTGGCTAGCCGGCTTTGCCGCCTACGGCCTCGCTAACGGCCAGGTGGTCAACGCCCGCATCTACGTCAACGCACAGGCAGAGGGCATCACGCACAACACCGCCCACGAACTCACGCACATCGCAGCCCCTACCCTACCCCAGTGGCTGGCGGAGGGCATCGCAGAGTACGTTGCCTACCGGGTGGACCTGCTGGTGGAGCCAGGCGCAGGGGAGAGGCGCATGTTGCAGGCACGGGGGCTGGTCCGGAAGGCCCAGGAGCAGGAAAGGCTGCTTACCATTGAGGCCCTCCATGACCTTATTTGGGAAGCTCCCCCGGACTACTCAACCCTGGAACTGGCCTATGCCCAGTCATGGCTGCTGGTGGAACATCTCGCCGCGGCGCATGACTCCACCGTGCTTGGACGGCTGGTGGACGACTATGCCAGGGATCCAGCGACTACGCTGGCGACCTTTGAGGCAGCCATTGGAACGCCAGCAACAGACCTATGGGAGCATTTTGCCGTCAATGCGCTGGCAGAGCTGATCCCCGAGGAGCAGGTGGGACAAAGCCTGTGCGCGCTGGCCAATCTGCAAAGCGAAGAAGGAGCCCTGACCCAGGAGTGGAACCAGTTCTTACAGGACACAGGACCGGTGACACGGAACCAGCTTACCCAGCGCTTCCTGAAGTTCACTCAAGCATGGGGCAGCATCCTGGCTGAGGTCTCTGTACTTCCCGCTCCCTCCGACGCCGCTCCTATTAAGGAGCGCATGATGGACTACGTGGCTCTTCTCCAAGAGGCCATGCTCCTCCTGGCCCAAGGAAGGGAAACTCAGGCCAACGTGAACCTGACCGCAGCCAATGTGGGACGGGCGACTACACACCAGATGCTGGGCGAGGCTCTACAAGCCCGGGCATCCTGGCTTAAATGCGCAGCCTGATAGGGACACCCTTCTGAGGGCTTCATGGCCCATCCCCTCTCTTCTCTCCGACATGCTTCCAGGGTTATGCAGAGCAGTAGCCTTTTGTCCCACCCACCCATAGTGCCGGGGGCTACCACCCCTTGCTAGCCCCCGGCTCAGGGGGCTGCACCACTCTGAGCAGTGCAACTGTCCGTGAGGGAATGTGGTTCCCTAGTGTCCTGACAGGAGAACAATTGCTGTTCTTGGTCTAGCCTTTTGCGGCTGTAGCGAGAGCC
>JACQOP010000132.1 GCA_016202485.1 Chloroflexota bacterium
ACCAAAGCCGGTGCTGTGCACGAACAACTGAAAGGCATTTTCATCCTTGAGGGTGCCTTTGGCTATGGGCATGAAAGATCCCTATACCGTCTGCGCGCCTTGGTGCCAGGATACCCCACTTTTGGCTATAATAGTGTGGGGTCTTACCATGCCGAGAGGAGCATCATGACACAAGAACAGAGACCTGGCAGGACGCTGTCGCCTCAGGAGCAAGCCCGCCTGGATGCCATCAAGAAAAGCTGGGCCCAGCGCCGCCAGATCGGCGACCGCCTCACCCGCATCAAGCACAAAGTCGGGGTCTACAGTGGCAAGGGTGGTGTGGGCAAGACCACAGTCGCCGTGAACATCGCCGTGTCCCTGGCCCAGCAGGGGCTGCAAGTAGGCCTCCTGGATGTGGACATTGACTGCCCCAACGCCCACCGCGTCATCGGCCTCCAGGAGGAGCCCAAGTATATCAACGGCCAGTTCACCCCTGCTCAGGCCTGGGGCGTCAAGGTGATGTCCATGGGCTACCTCCAGGAGAACGAGGACGAGGCCATCATCATGCGCGGCCCCATGATCCACAACGTTATCAGCCAGTTCCTCCAGTCCACCGACTGGGGCGACCTGGACTACCTCATTGTGGACCTGCCCCCAGGCACCTCCGACGCTCCCCTCACCATCATGCAGACCCTTCAGATGGATGGCTTTGTCATCGTTACCACCCCCCAGAGCTTGGCCAAGCTGGACGCCAAACGCTCCATCAACATGATCCGCAAGCTGAACGTGCAGATCCTGGGCGTGGTGGAGAACATGTCCGGCGACGTCTTCGGGAAAGGGGCCGGGGAGGAGCTCGCCAAGGAAATGGGCACCCAGTTCCTGGGCCGGTTTGAGCTGCGCGCCGACTACCGCAAAGACGACCGCCCCGCGGTCCTCTCCAGCCGCAAGGTCATGGAGGAGTACCGCCAGGTGACCGATGGGGTGCAGAAACAGCTTGCCGCCGTCGCCAGCGCCCGTGGATAACTCAGGCGCTGCGGGCTCCCCTGTAGGGGCGCAAGGCCTTGCGCCCCTACTTTTCCTGTCGGCTGGCTCCCAAACTCCTGACGAAGCGGTGCAGAACCCAGCGCATGAAGGTGCTGGGCGGCAGGCCTTCTTGAGCTGCCACACGCTTTAACGTCTCTACGTCACCCCGTGGAAGCCGCAAGCTCACGTTTACCAGTTCCCTCTCGGGGACATCGTGGATTTCTTCAAGCCCTGCTAACTGGGTGGTGTCAGCCTGGTCAAAAAACTCTGCCAAGCGCTCTATTTCCTGGGTGTGTGGTGGATACGTCGTCATGGTCATCCTCCGTATCGCTGTCGTTCCTTTTGTGTCATGTCCCGGGCTGTTACGGGAAGCGCCCTTCCCTCACCCTGGTCCAGGAGGACCACCAACAAATACCGCCCTGCCTGAGTCCGCCCATAGAGGTAATAGATGGACCTCGTCTGGTCGCTTTCCGATCGCGGCCCTCTAAACAGCCTTCTCCCTGGGTCAGCAAATGTAGCCTCTTCCACCTCTTCTGGAGACAGGCCATGCTTGGCGATATGCTCAACCCGGTCTGGTTTCCATTGCAGCACACGAAACATACGATTTACTCAGGGCAATTGTAACATATTGTATTACAATAGCGTACACATCTTGGCAAGATACTTCTTGTCTGGCTATCGCCACCGGATACTGCAGTAGCCCGCCCGTAGGGGCGCAAGGCCTTGCACCCCAGCGTGTGAATGACGCGTGTGCCCCTCTTGCGGTAGCCTTCTCCGCTCGTTGCCGTTATAGTAGTACCCACCTCATTCTCAAACCCAAGGGGAGGCAGCCGTGACCAGCCCGCAGACCATCACCAGCGCCGTCGTTGACTACATCCAGGGCATGACCTACGAGGCCGTCCCTCCAGATGTCAAGACCGAACTGTACCGTTGCCTGGTGGACGGCCTTGCCGTCACCCTCTCCGGCTCCCGGGCGGAATGCTCCCACGTCATCCACCGGTATATCCAGCAGAGCGGCGTCACCGGCCCTTGCAGTGTCATTGGCGCAAACCTGAAGACATCGGCCACCCTGGGGGCCCTGGCCAACGGCGTCGCCGCCCACGCCGACGACTATGACGACACCCAGCTTGCCGAGACCCCAGACCGTATCTACGGCCTGCTCACCCACCCGACCACCCCTGCCCTGTCCACCCTCACCGTCGCCCAGGAGGTGGGCGCCTCAGGCCAGGACTTCCTTACCGCCTTCTGCACGGCGATGGAGGTGGAGTGCAAGCTCGCTGAGGCCATCAACCCCCAGCACTATGCCCAGGGGTTCCATACCACGGGGACCTTCGGCGTCTTTGCAGCCGTTGCCGGCGCGGCCAAGCTGTATAAGCTGACACCCCAGCAGACCCGTTTCGCCCTCGGCATCGCCGCCTCCAAAAGCGCCGGCATCCGCGTCAACTTCGGTACCATGACCAAGCCCTACCACGCCGGCGCTGCGGCGGAGAACGGCCTCGTGGCCGCAAAGCTGGCAGCCCTGGGTTACGAGGCCGACCCCAACGCCCTGGACGGCCAGTGGGGCTACTTCCAGGTCACCGGCGGCGGCGTGGACGCCCCCCGCGTTATCGGACGCCTGGGCAATCCCTACACCCTCAGCCGGCCCGGCGTCTCGGTGAAACCCTACCCCTGCGGCTCTCTCAACCACCCATCTATGGATACCCTCCTGGACCTGCTCACCGAGCATGACATCAAGGCGGACCAGATAGAGGAAATCCGCCTTGGGGCTGGCTACAACATCCTGAACCCCTTGCGCTACACCGACCCACAGAACGAGCTGGAGGCCAAGTTCAGCCTGCACTTCTGCCTGGGTATCCTGGCCCTGCGCCGCCGGGCAGGCATCCGGGAGTTCACCGACGACGTGGTGCGCTCGCCGGACGTGCGCGCTATGATGGCCCGGGTGAAGACCTACCACAGCCCGGAGATTGAGGCAAAAGGCTCGGAGCGTATGCGCAGCCTGGTGGAGGTGCGGCTGAAGGACGGGCGCACTTTCTCCCGGGAGGCCTTTACCTCTCGCGGCCAGCCTGACCGGCCCATGGGCCGCCAGGAGATGGGGGAGAAGTTCACGGATTGCGCCACCGGCAGCCTCTCCAGGGAGCGCATCGCCGCTGCCCTGGCCACAATCTACCGCGTGGACGCCATGCCCAGGGCTGAGGAATTGGTGCAGGCGGTGACGACGGAGTAGGCCTCAAGATAATGAGGAGGGCAGCCTATCTCAACCTACAGGCAGCGATTAAAAACTTTCTTTTCTGCTCCAACAGCAATTGAAACTTTTTGTGATTTTTGTTTTGATTGACTGAGGAATAGAAAGGGGAGTTTCTTTTACTATCATTACGCCAGGTACACCCTGCGAGCAACCCGCAGAATAGCCTTGGGAATCACCCTGAAACGGCGGATCAGCCACGCGGCCATCACCCCCGCCCCGGCGCCGATGGCCCCGCCCCCCAGCACGTCCAAGGGGTAAAAGACACCGGCGTACACCCGCGAAAAGGAGTAGAGGACTGCCAGTGCTATCAGCACAGCGCCTACCTTCCGGTTCCACATCCACACGGCAGTGGCCACGGCAAAGGCCACGGCCGCCGGGTTGGCGGGGAAGGAGGAATCCGTTGGCCGGTAAAATAGCAGAGACACCTTGAACGAGGCGAAGGGCCGCGGCCGGAAAAAAATACCGTTCAGCACCTCTACTGCGACGTTGGCTAGGACCAGGGCCATCACCGCACAGATAACCCCATATTGGTTCCTCGTACGGGCAGTCATAGTCTCACCCGTAAACCACAACCCCAGGAGCGCCAGGGCCAGCAGCAGCGGCACCAGGTAGTCGCTGACCACCAGCCGGATCAGCCCGTCCACCCAGGGATACTGCCCCACCCATCCATTCAGCCACAGGAAGGCGTCTTTATCTATTTTTGTGATGACTTGAAGATATTCCATGACTTCCGCCTGGAACCTATCTCATCAGCAATCAGGCGCAGATAGCTGGCATGGCGTAGGGCGCTCAGGTTCCGAAGCACCCGGTTGCTGGTCATTGACCGGTTCCGTAGCGAGGACAGCAGGAGCAACGACACCAGGGCGGCGGCAGCGCCGGCGGAGAATAAGAGCGCCTGCTGGTTGCCGTCCAGGCCCGCCAGCGTATCAGGAATGTTCCGAGGCTTGGAGAGGAAAAACCAGCCAAAGGCCCCTGCCGTCAGGACTATTCCCACCACCTGGGCAGGCCCCCGCTTAACCAAGTACAGCCCCCGCAGGCGGCTCCGGGCGGTAACGAACAGGAGCACCCCGAAGGAGGCGACGAAGCTCAGCAGAAGGTAGTCCCAGGTAAACTTCTCCATCGTCCTGGCCCCTATGGGGAAATGGTGTTACAGATAGAGCGGTCCTTCACCCTACCCGCGGCGTGGCAGGCGTACACCAGTGCAGGTACTTGGAGTTCTTTCCCCGCACAATGTCAAAGTACAGGTTCTGGAGTTGGTGTGTCAGACGGCCCATCGTGCCGTCGCCGATAACCTGGTTGTCCAGGGAGCCGACGGCCGTCAGGTGGGCCGCCGTCCCCGTAAGGAACACCTCGTCGGCCAGGTACAGTTCGCTCCTGGGGATGTGACGCTCCACCACCGCTATTCCCAGCTCGTTCTTGGCAATGTCCATCACACAGCTCCGGGTGATGCCCGGCAGCACATTGTCTACCAGGGGCGGCGTGGCAAGCTGGCCGTTACGGTACACGAACAGGTTCTCACCCGTCCCCTCGCAGGCATACCCCTTGTCGTTCAGCATGATGGCCTCGTCAAAACCGGCGGCCATCGCCTCAGTCTTTGCCAGGATGCCATTGACATAGAGGCCGCTGATCTTCACGTGGGGCGGGATCACCGTGTCCTCCATGCGCCGCCAGGACGACGTGCAGCACTTGGCCGGACTATCGGTATCTATGTACTGGCCAAAGGGGACCGCCATAACGCTAATGTCGTCCGATAGGCCCCCCAGGTTCAGATAGGCCACCCGCTCTTCAGCCTTGTAAGCCAGAGGGCGGATGTAGATGTCCTGCGTAAAGCCGGAGCGTTCCACCACCTCCACCGTGATGTCGCAGAGCTGCTGGACGCTATAGGGCAGCTTGATGCGCATAATCTTGCATCCGGCCAGCAGGCGTTCATAGTGTTCACGCAAGCGGAAGATAAACATGCGCCCCTGCTCTTCGTTCCAGTTGCCCCGTACGCCTTCAAACACTGCCGTCCCATAGTGGAAGGCGTGGGTCATAATGCCAATGCTTGCCTGCTCCAGGGGGACAAACTGGCCTTTGTGGAATGCCACAGAGGGCATGATGGACTCCTTTATTATCCCATTACACTGTTGCCATTATAGTACGCCGCTAGCTATCGTCAACAAGGGATGCCGCATTGCTTTCGCACAGTCCCTACGCTACAGTAGTGCGAGTCCCTGCCAGAGGCTTGCATGTCTCTTTCAATAGCTATCCTCCTGCTCCTCCCCATCCTGTTTATCCAGCTCACCCTGCAAATTTTCGCCCTGGTAGACCTGTCCAGACGCAAGCACGTGGCCGGAGGCAATAAGCTCTTCTGGGCGCTATTCATCATCTTGGGCAATCTCCTGGGGGCCGCGGCCTACCTGCTTTTTGGCCGCAGGGAGTTGCCAGATGAATAAAACCCATGAGCCGGCCATACGCTGCCGTGGCCTCACCAAGCGGTTCGGCCCAGTAACGGCCCTGCATGGCCTTGACCTGGAGGTGCCTCAGGGCAGCATTGCCGGCTTTCTTGGCCCTAACGGAGCAGGCAAGACCACGGCCCTGCGCATCCTGGCTGGCCTCAGCCGCGCCACCAGCGGCCAGGCTTGGGTGGCCGGCCAGCCCGTGGCCCTCAACAGCCCCGCCCTCCAGCAGAACATCGGCTACCTGCCCGATACGCCAGCCTTCTATGGCTGGATGACCGGCCGCCAGTACCTTGCCTTCGTTGCAGAGCTGTTCCGGCTGGACAAGAGGGAAGCCGGCAGACGCTGCGACGAGCTGCTAGACCTGGTGGGCCTAACAGCCGACGCCCGTCGCCGCATTGGCGGCTACTCCAGGGGAATGCGCCAGCGCTTGGGCGTCGCTCAGGCCCTGGTCAACCGCCCCAGGGTGCTGCTCATGGACGAGCCCACTTCAGCCCTGGACCCCGTGGGCCGGTTGGAAGTCATGGCAATCCTGGGACGCCTGCGGGACCAGCGCACCACCGTCTTCCTCTCCACGCACCTCTTGGACGACGCCCAGCGCCTCTGCGACGACATCGCTATCATTCACAGGGGCCGCCTGCTGGCCTACGCTTCCACCTCTGACCTCCGCCAGAGGTACGCTGCCCCCATCTTTGAGCTGGAGTTTGAGGAGGATGCCACGGCCTTCGCAGCCGTTTGCAGGACCGCGGCGTGGGTGGAGTCCGCACAGGTGGACCTGCAGAGGCCCGGCCTGGTGCATGTCCATGCCCCGGACGATCCTGCCGCCAGGGGAGCGTTGCTGACCGCAGCCGCCGGCTCCGGCCTGACCCTCCGCCGCTACGAGCAGGTGCTGCCCACCCTGGAAGAGGTCTTTGTGAAGCTGGTTGGCCAGGAGGCCCTGTAGTCGCAGACTTTTCTATCCCCTGCCATCTCCCTCTTCCCCAACCCCCACCCCCTCTGCTACCCTGGCCCTGCACTCCCAGTGTAGCCCTCTCCTCACACAGGCCCCATGGAGGTTGTTTCCACAGAAAAATAAATCAACTCCCATCCCCCACCTGTGTTGTCCGCCGCGGGCCAGGGCATCGGCCTTACGTCAAGTGAGCAGCCCCTGGTGTTTACCCCAGCGACGCCCTCGCTGCCTCCAGCGTGGCCCCTACGTCCGCCTCCGTGTGGGCCAGGGACACGAAAGCAGCCTCAAACTGCGAGGGCGCAAGGTACACCCCCCGCTCCAGCATGGCATGGAAGAACCCGGCATATGCCGCCCGGTCCGCCCGCTGGGTGTCGGCATAGGAGGCGACAGGTCTCCTGCAGAAGAAGGCCGTGAGCATGGATCCCACGCGGTTCACAGTAGAGGGTACTTCTAATTCCTTTGCCGCCTGCGCCAGGCCATCGGCCAGCATCTTCCCCAGCGCCTCTAGCCGCTCATACGTCCCTGCCTTTTGCAGCGCCTTCAATGCAGCGATGCCCGCCGCCACCGCCAGCGGGTTCCCGGACAATGTCCCCGCCTGGTAGGCCGGCCCCAGGGGGGCCACCACCTGCATCACCTCCCGGCGGCCCCCGTAGGCCCCCACAGGCAGTCCGCCGCCGAT
>JACQOP010000139.1 GCA_016202485.1 Chloroflexota bacterium
GCCTACGACTTTGACAGCGACCACCTGACCCACTACCAGGCCTGCGCCCGGGAGGGCGGGCCCAAGTACCAGGAGTACTTGGAGCATTACGTGCTGAAGTGCGAGGGCTTTGAGGACTACCTGGAGCGGGTAGGGGGGGTCAAACGCCTCCATGCCCTGGGCCAGGCCATGCTCAGGATGATGTGAGACGCTTCCATGACCGATACCGCTAAGACTATTGTAGTGATGGGTTATTCGCTAGGGGATATACTTCTAATAGCCGGATTCGTAACTGGCCTAGCTGGACTTGGCCTTTCTTCCTTCCTCAGTTGTTTGGAAAGACAGCGCTACCGTGTTACCCTAAAGATGCGGGTAATGGAAACGAAGCTTTTTGACCGTAAGGATATTCCCAGTGCGGGCAAAGTTGATAGATATTTTGGGATAGCTCTGCGAATTGCACTTGTGAACCCTGCATCTCGTGGGCGAACGCTTTATTATGTCGACCTTGAGTCTCCCAACAAGACGGTCTCTCCTTTGCTTCCTCTCAGGGTTAACAATACTAACCAAGTGAGATTCCAGTTGCCTTCGGCGACAGGCAACGATCAGCCAATAGAATTGCCTTTCGACAAGTGCTTACTTGCCATGGAACCAATAGATATACCGCCCAACGAATCAAGAGGATTGTGGTATGTTGTGTCTATTCACGCTAGGGAGCCGAATGGTTCGCAAACCTCTGAGCCTAATCCTACTTTCAATCTGAAGCTAACCGTTAAAGATGTCTATGGTCGGAACTTAACTTCGTTCGAAGGGGACGTGCAGATGAATACCCAAATCCTTAGCCAGTTAGATTAGAGAGCCTTATCGCTGTACAGGTAGGGGAGCATTGACCATGGCGCGTATATTTCAAGACTACACCGCTGATGAGCTGATGGTCATAGAGGCCAGCCGCCACATCAATGATGGGGACATGGTGCTGGCGGGCACGGGGATGCCCCTCATTGCCATCACCCTGGCCAAGAAGAGCCATGCGCCCAACCTGTGCGCGGTGGTGGAGACCGGCATCATAGACCCAGAGCTTTTGCCCTCGCCCATCTCCGTCTCGGACCCGCGCATCCAGTACCGCGCCGTCAAGCTGGGCAGCCTGCGGGACGCCCTGGCCTGCGTGCTCCAGCGGGGCATGATAGACATTGGCATGATCGGCGGGGCGCAGATAGACCAGTTCGCCAACGTCAACTCCACCGTCATCGGCGACTACGCCGAGCCCCAGGTGCGCTTCCCCGGCAGCGGCGGTGCCAACGACGTGGCGTCCCACTCCAAGCGGCTGCTTATCATCACCAAGCACGAGAAGCGCCGCTTCCCGGAGCGCGTGGACTACATCACCAGCCCCGGCTACATAGACGGCCCCGATGGCCGGCGCAAGGCGGGCCTGCCCACGCCTCAGCAGGACATCACCATCGTCACGGACCTGTGCGTCATGGAGATTGACAAGGCCGCCGGGCGGCTGAAGGTCACTGCGCTGATGCCCGGCGTGACCCTGGAGCAAGTGCTGGAGAATACGATCTTTAAGCCTCTTATGGCGGAGCGCTTGGCCCAGGTGGGGCCGCCTACGGAGGAGTATGTACGCATCCTGCGGGAGGAAGTGGATCCCAGGCGGGTGTATTTCAGGGGTGGTGGGGAGTAGGCGATGGGGGCATTGCAAGTCAACAAGAAGGGGCCAGCCGCTAGCTGGCCCCTTCTTTATTGTTGTCATGCTTCGGCCTGCAGGCCGAAGCATTTAAGGCGTGGGCCAGAGACCACTTCTGCCAAGTATCTTGCGGTTCGCTTAACCAAAGGTGCCCCAGAGGTGCTTCGTCGGCAAAAGTTATTGAGGGAAGCAGTATCTGACCACCTCCTCAGCATGACAACCGCCCCCTACGCCTTATGGCTGCTGCAATGGCAGGGTCATCCAACAGCTTCCACTATCTCACGCTCCTCTATGGTCACCTCTATGAGGATGTCACCCCGGTAGCCGGGGTTGCTGTTGGGATCCCTGGGGGTCATGGAGGTCACTACATCCATCCCGCTAAGCACCTTTCCGAAGACCGCATGGCAAGACACGGTAAAGGTGCCGCACGCCTTGGGTGAGCCGTCGGGGTTGAGGCCGTCCAGCCAGGGCGTCGGCACGTGGGTGATAAAGAACTGGCTGCTTCCGCTGTTGGCCGCGCCGGTATTGGCCATGGAGATGACGCCCCGGTCGTGGCTCAGGTCTGTAAACTCGTCCGGGATGGTGTAGCCGGGGCCGCCGCTGCCGGTGCCGGTGGGGTCGCCCCCCTGGGACATGAAGTTGGGGATAACCCGGTGGAAGCTGGTGTTGTTGTAAAAGCCGGCCCGGGCCAGGTTCACGAAGTTGTTGACGGTGATGGCGGCCTTCTCTGGGTTCAGCTCTATGACGATGCTCCCTTTGGCCGTGCGCAGTATGGCGATGTAGGTTTTGGCCGGGTCAATGGTCATGGGGAAAGGCTCGCTGAACTGCAGTACCGGCGTCGCCGTAGGTGTGGGCGTTTCTTGCGGTGAGCAGGCGGCCAGGGCAACGGCGGCAAGGGCCAGGGCCAGGAGTGGGGCGGTGGCCCTTGCCAGCAGGTGTTGTGGATGAGAGGGCACGGGGGGGCGCATTGGGGGACACTCCCATTCTTGAGATGTTGCTGTGATACTAAAGCCAGGGAGAAGCGTCTTGCCTGGTGGAAATGACGAAAGACCTCTCCTTCGGCCTTTTCCTATTTACGCCTCGCCAGATTCTATACTGCTCCAGGGGCAGGCGCCTTCTCATCTATGACCACTTCCACCAGCGTATTCCCCGGCTGGCGGGGGTTCTGGGAAGGGTCACGGGGCGTCAACCCGTTCACGATGTCCATGCCGCTGGTGACCTTGCCAAAGACGGTGTGCCTTCCGTCCAGCCAAGGGGTAGCCACGGTGGTGATAAAGAACTGGCTGCCGCCCGTATTGGGCCTGCCGGTGTTGGCCATGGAGATGACCCCCTGCTCGTGCTTGAGGTCCGTAAACTCGTCGGGGATTGTATAGCCGGGGCCGCCGGTACCTGTGCCAGTGGGGTCGCCGCCCTGGGCCATGAAGTCTGGGATAACCCGGTGGAAGGTGGTGTTGTTGTAGTAGCCCTTGCGCGCCAGGGTCACAAAATTGTCCACCGTCTTGGGGGCCTTCTGGACGTTCAGCTCAATGACGATGTCGCCCTTCTGGGTCTTGAGCGTGGCGATGTAGGTGTTCTTGGGGTCTATGGGCATAGCTGGTATTGCTCCGCTGATAGGTTGGCAAGGAGCATACCACGAAAAGGCCAAGGGAGACGAGAGCAACCGCAATCCTTACCCCTGTTCTCGCAAGAGTCTGGCCACCGCGGAGATGTTTGCCAGCTTGCGGGCAGCAATCTCCGGCTGGCTCACAGGCCGATTGGAGAAGGTCCCGAAGCCGCAGTCCGGGTTCAGCCACAGCTTGTCCGCCGGATACGTCTCCAGCGCCCGCTCCACTGCGCGACGTATGTCGTCTATGGTCTCCACCCTTTCCAGGCGTGGGTTCACCACACCCAGACCCAGTTCCTTGTCAGGGAAGGACACCAGATCCCCGGCCCGCTGGGTGGCGTACTCTAGCACCAGTTGCTGCACCTGCATCTGCTTCAAGTAGGGCGACAGAGGGTGATAGCTTCCGCTGAGGAGAGTCTCTTCCTTCTGGCTCCAGTTGCCTCGGCACACGTGCAGGCCAATGCGCACGCCGCTGATGCCCTTCACTACGCGATTCAGCAACGCAAGCGCGAACTCCAACTCTTCTGCCGGGTCCTTCCGGGCCGCCAAGGCAGCGCACATGAAGGTACGGGTCTGTCCCTGGCTGAACACCAGCTCCGTCAGGACCGGCTCGTCAAGCTGGATGAAGTCCACCCCTTCTTGGGCTAGAGCTTGCACCTCTTCCCACAGCACCTGCACCACGTCTTCACCCAGGTCTTCCTTGGTGGGGTAAGCCTCCGACGAGAGGGGCGGCAGGTACATGGAGCGGGTCAGCAGGTAGGGACCGGGAAGAGTTACTTTTATGGCCTTGGTGGAATGCCGTTTCAGGAAGCGGAGGTCATCCAGAGCTAGGGGTTTGCGCCGCCGGACCTTTCCCACGCAGGTTGCGGTGCTGATGGAGTAGGCAGGCGCGTCCAGGGTGCGCAGGATGCGCTCAAACCCTGCCTTGTCCTCCACCACATCCAGCATTTCCGCCAGGGTCATGAGCCGTACTCCGTCCAGCTTCTCGCTCACAAAGGAGTAGAAGTTGTCCCGCCGCTGCTCGCCGTCGGTTACTACGTCCACGCCTGCCTCCTCTTGCAGGCGCAGTGCTTCCAGGACCGCCTCGTCTGCCAGGCGGTTGAACTCCTCCGCGCTCATCCGCCCCAGGCGTTTGAGGCGCTGGGCGCGCAGCAGGGCAGGGGGCCTGGGCCAGCTCCCCACGGTGGTCACCGGGAAGAGGGGCAACGCGCTCATCTAGACGCCCTCAAAGAACTTGGATTCATCCACTGCCTTGGACAAGGGAGTGAACCCACTAGTGCGGCCCGGCAGCCACTGGCGCAGACCCTCCATGTCCATGACCTCTTTGTGGTTTGGATTGGTATAGTCCATGGAGAGCAGCGTCTTGAGCCACTGGCGTTCCAGGTCTGGGGGAAAGTCTGCCGCCACCGTAAAGACGCAGTGGTCAAAGGGGTCTGTCGTGGCAAGGATGTTGTACTCCAGGGGGTTGATGGTCCCGTTGCCCGTCCACGCCTCCCAGTTGAGGTCTAGTATCGCGCACGCTTCCGCTTCTCCCCTGGCAAGGCACTGGAAGGCCTGCTGTTCGCCGCCAACATGGTCTCCGTGTTTGCCCACCAGGACGTTGAACTCCCGCACCTGAACGTCTTTCCCTGGCTCCAGGCCATGCCGGCGGAGGAGGCTCAGGGGGATGAGGGTAGCCTGAGGGGAGTCCTTCGCCCCTACGGCCACCGCCTTGCCTCGGAGGTCAGTAATCTGCCCGATACCTTCCCTGGTGCGCACCACCCAGTGAGAGACCCGGTCGCGGTCGGTGTCACGCATCGCGATGGCGCGGCAGAGGCCGCCGGAGCGCCGCTGGGCGTCTACCCAGCCCAGGGGGGAGTTCCATGCGATGTCAATGTGGCCCTGGAGCAGGGCGCTAACCAGCAGTTCGTAGTTGGTGTAGAACACCGTGTCCATGGGGAGCTGGCGTTCAGCAAAGAAGCCGGCGATCATCTCCCAGATGACGGCCACCTTGGGGTCGTACAGGACTGCACCCACGATAACAGGCTTGTCCATCAGAACACCTCCATGCCGCACAGGGCGCGGCCAATGAACTCGTGCAAGACATCGGTAGTGGGCCCCATTATCTGGGCGGCCCGGGCGTCGCGGAAGGCCCGCTCAACCCCCAAGTTCCGGCTGAAGCCGGCGCCGCCGCAGGCCCGCAGGCCTAGGTCGGTCACCTGCACCGCGGACTCGCCCGCTGCCGCCTTGGACTCCAGCACCATCAGCATAGTAGTGGGGCCTGGGTTTTCCACAGCGTCCAGGGCGCTGGCCAGGTGGGCCCGGGCGCGGTCCGTCTCTATGCGCATCTGGGCCAGGCGGGAGCGTTCCAGGGGCAAGTCCGCAAGGGCTGAGTCGTTGTACCGGAAGCGGCCAGTGGTAATATGCCGCTGGGTGGCCTGGACAGCCGATTCAGCTATCCCCAGGCACACGGCGGCATTGCCCAGGTTGAACGCGGGCAGCACGGCGCTGAGCATGGTATCCAGGCCCTTGCCGGGTTCAGTCAAGGCCCGCTCCTGGCCCAGGGCCACGTCCTGCAACTGCATAGGGGCGCTCATGTTGCCCCTCATGCCCAGGCCGTCCCAGGGCCCTGAAACGCGGATGCCGGGGTCGTTGCCCAGGACTAGGTACAGGGTGCTGTCTACGGGCCTGGCAGCGTTAGCCCAGCGGGTGGTCACCACGTAGCCCTGGGCACGGCCCGCCGAAGTAACGAAGGACTTGGAGGCGGTAATGGTCGTCCTGCCGTTACTTGTCTGCTCCTGGCTAACGGGCGCCCAGAAATGGCTGCGGGAGCCGAACTCGCTCCAGGCCAGGGTGCTCAGGTGCTGGCCCTGGGCGGCAGCCCGCAGGTACTGGGATGTTTTCTCCGTGGCGGCGGCGTAGGCGGTCACGCCGCACAGGTGCATCAGGTAGACCATGGCAGTGGATGCGCACCCCTGGGCAATCTGGTCCAGGACAGCGCACATCACCCGCAGCCCTTGGCCCATGCCGCCATACTCTGGGGCAATGGTCAGCCCCCAGAACCCTTCCCTGGCCAGGGCATCCAGGGACTCCTGGGGGAATTCACCCCGGGTGTCAACCAGGGCTGCCCTGGGGGCAATGACATGTTCTGTTATCGCCCTGGCCTTCTCTGCGATGGCCTGCTGCTGGAGGTTGAGGCGGTACATAGCGCTCCTCTCATGGTGATGGGATGTGCTACAGGACGATTTGATACGACAGCTCCAAATGGACTGCCTTGCGAAAGGTGGAAACAAGGGGCGACCGCTGAAGCGTCTCTATCCACAGGCGCTGGACTTCTTCCTGCGCTGCCGGGGAGCTGACGTACACAGTGACGGCGACGCGTTCCAGGCCTGGGTGTCCCTCTTCACCCACCACGCCCAAATAGGTGAGGGGGTTGTTGAGCCGCCCGGTCAGCACCGCTTCTATGTGGTCAACAGGGACCCTATGTCTGCGGGCTGCCGCCTGGAGCCCTCCGGCGATATCGGCTGCCAAAGCGCCCAGGGCGTGCTCCAGAGCAGTGATATAAGGGTACTCCTGGTCAAAGTGCAGGGGTGCGCCTACCGAGAACCGGTGCTTACGTATGTAGACTGTGGCGGGTTCGCTGTCCTGCACGGCAGCGCGTAGGTCGCAGGTGTACTCGTTCACGGCTGACCCCCAGAGAGCAACACAGCAGGGTAAGGGAGAACGGTTTGCAGCGGGCCAGGCCGGGAAGGAGGAGAAGGGTGGGGGTTGCCTGAGAGGAGAAGGGGCGATAAGGGGCAATGGGAAGCCTTCCACTCAATCCCGGAGTGGCGATAGGGGCATTCAGGTGAACCCATTGCCTACGATGGCTCTCATAGCCTGGCATTGTAGCGAGATGCAGCGGAAGGCGCAATGGGTAGCACAGCCCGCGATTCTGAGGGGAGTGAATGGGCTTCTATGGGCAAAGGCCCTGGATTCTTCGCTCGGCTGTCGCCGGGGACGGCAGGCCTGGTTTGACCATCTCGCTCGGAATCTTTCATGCCACTAGCCAGTGGCACCCTGAAGGATGAAAATGCCTTTAAGTTGTTCGTGCACAGCACCGGCTTTGGTTCCCACCCACCCGCCCATAA
>JACQOP010000133.1 GCA_016202485.1 Chloroflexota bacterium
GCCCTGGGTTGAGAGCAATGCTTCAATCCGGCTCCCCATGCCTGGATAGCTATTGATGGTGAGGATCCCACCTACTCCCTCCACACGCTCGCGCATGGTGAGGAGTCCGAAATGGCCCTCCTGGAGGGCCTCGTTGACCAGGAAGCCTATGCCGTTGTCCTCCACCGCCACCCTGGCCAGGGCGTCCTGACACTCTACAACAAGGCGGACTGCGGAGGCCCTGGAGTGCTTGCGGACGTTAGCCAGTGCCTCTTGTACCACCCGGATGAGCTGCCCCTCTACTTCTGGGCTGAAGCTCAGGGTATCGTCTTGTATCTCTATGCTGGCGCAGATGCCTGTGCGGCGGGTAAAGTTTTCTAGGGTGCGCTTGAGAAAGGCTGCCAGGCTCATTTCCTTTGGACAGGAGTCCCGAAGGCCAGTGACCCACTCGCGAGTGTCCATATAGGCGCCGCGTACCACCTCAAGCATCTCTTTCATTTCCTCTTGCAGGGCCGGGGCGAGCCTCATGCTTTTCAAGGACTCCATCTTGGCATTCAAATAGCCGAGGTCCTGGGCCAGGCCATCGTGAATTTCCCGGGAGAGCCTGTCGCGCTCTTCCAGGGCTACCAGGTGACGGGTTTGCTGGATAAGCCGGGCATTTTCCAAGAGCAGGGCTAGCTGTTGTCCCAGAAGGGCAAGGACTTCTCTCCCGCCCATCTGGGTGGAGGATTTGCTGCGGGTAGCCAGAAGAAGGAACCCTGGGCGGCCAGTTTCAAAGCAGAGCGGGATAAACGCCGAGCGGTGGAACCCTGCTACGCCCTTTCTCCAAACAAACTCGTCTTCCCTGGCAGCGGGAGCGCTGAACGACTGCAGGAGATGCGAGGCCTCGTCCGCCGATAAACCGTGGCTGGCCACAAGGAGGTCCCGGTCTCCCTCTGGGAGAAAGACCGCCCCCACATCCAGTGCTAGCCAGCTTATGATCCGTGGCAGCACCCGCTGGGCCACCATGGCAGGCTCCTGACTCCCAGCAGCACCTTCAGCCGTCTGCCACAGGCCAGCAAAGTCGCCGGCGGCGTGCATGAACCTCGCCTGGCGCTGTACATAGGCCGTTACGACAAAGGTGAGCACGAAGGCAGAGAGGAGTACAACGGCGATGAAGTTCACGGGATCGGGCCACGAGTAAAAAAGGCCGGGGGCTATCCTGTGTCTGACATAGTCAAAAACCCCTGCAAGTAACGCAGGCGTCAGGATAGTGAGCCACCAAAATCGCCACAGTGACATTTGCTCCCCCTCTACCGGCAGATTGCGAGCTTGGTTCCTCCATGGTCACAGCTTACGGTTCCCGCAAAACCTCTTCTACCATTGCCCTCATGCTTTTCTCGCTGAGTGCTCCAATTCGGTAGGCCCTGATTACACCTTGGCGGTCAATGAAAATGTGGGTGGGCAGACCAACGACCCGGTAACGGGCGGCTGCGAAGCGGTTAGAATCCAGGCCGATGGTGTAACTTAGGCCCACACGCTCCGCATACTCACGGACAGTGGCAGGGGACTCGGCAACGCTGAGGGCCAACACCACCAGTCCCTGGGCCTTGAACTCCTGATAGATAGCCTCAATATCAGGGTTCTCGGCCCGGCAAGGGGGGCACCACGTAGCCCAGAAATTCAGCCAGACAGCCTGACCACGGAAGTCACTTATGCGCCACATCTCACCGTCAAGGCCCATGACCTGAATGTTAGGAGCCGGTTCGCCCACTGTGGGAACAGGCCCCAGGGCCACGCCGGAGAGGCTTAGTGGCTGGCTTTGTCCCTCTATGCCCCCGGGGACCATGATGAAGTAGGCGGCTGCAAGGACTCCCAATCCAAAGGCAACGCTCAGAAGGATATCCTTGCCCCGAAGGGGAAGGAGCCTTCTGGGAGCCTTCTCAACTCTCTCTTCTGGCGGGACTAACGTTTCCTTCATGTTGCACCTCAGCCCAGGCCGCCGTAGCTATGCAAGCCCCCCAGGAAGTAGTTGCCGAAATAGGTCACCAACACGGCAGCAAATCCCATGACCAGCAGGAGGGCGCTTTTTGTCCCGCGCCAGCCCCGAATAGCCCGGGCATGGAGATACCCCCCATAGATGAGCCAGGTGACGAGGGAAGCGGTCTCTTTGGGGTCCCACCCCCAAAAGCGACCCCAGGCCTGGTCTGCCCACACAGCCCCCAGGATGATGGTGAGTGCGAGTAAAGGGAATCCTATGATGACCGACCGGTAGCCCAAATCTTCCAATAGTAACCCAGGGGGCAGCCACCGATAGTGAGCTCTGACCTGGACCATGAAGAGCATGGCGGTGGCAAAGGCGATGGCAGAAGCCCCGTAGGCGATGATGGCTACGCTGACATGGAGGCTCAGGAGGAGGTTGTTCTGCAGGGCCGGTACGAGGGGCTGTATTTCCGACGGCAAGGTCCCTGCGTACCAGAGCATGGCCAGGACCATGGGAATGGCCAGCACCCCCAGGGTAATGGCGTTATGACGCCAGAGGAAGTAGAGATAGACCGCCAGGATGCCCCAGGCAAAGGCAAGGGAGAACTCATACATATTGGAAAAGGGACCGTGTCCCGTGGCCACGGTGCGGAAGACCAAGCACAGGGTGAGGAAGACCAGGCCAATAACCGTCAAAATGGTGGCGTACCTTTGCACCCCCTGAAATCCCTCTTCCCTTACCCCAAGAGAATTGGCGACAAACCCTCCTCCCACCAGGCTTGCCAAGCGGACACGCCCGTAGGCATAGACCAGGTACAGCAGCGTGGCAATGCCCAAGCTGATAAAGGCTGCTCCGTAGAAGTAGATAGACATTTTCCACATGGTCCCCCTCCTTGACGACTACGCCTTGGATAAAGCCTGCTGAGCCTTCTCGGCGAGCCGTTCCATTTCTTGCCGGAAGTCGTTGTCTTTCCCCACGATACCTCTGAAGGAAAGGGCAGAGCCTCCCTCTGTACGGGGCCCCACAGCGCTCCATAGCCGCCGGTGGGGGAAATAAAACACCATAGCCATGCCCACCGTCATGAGGGTAAAGGCCACCCATACCAGAGGGAGAGCAGGGTCTCTGGCCACCTGGAGGCCGGTGAAGGGGCGCTCTCGCAAGAAGGTGTAGGTGAGGCCTGCCACCTCTTGCGGCTGCCCCTGGCTCAGGTTGACTATGCCGATGGGAGTGGTGCTGCCTTCCCGAGCCACCTCCAGTCGCACCTCCCCAGGCTTTATCAAGGGGTCTACCGCTCCTGCCTGGGGGAGCACCACCCAGAGGACAAGGTCCTTTTCGGGGATAGAGACGGAACCGACACGGCGGTCTTTCCATTCCCAAGCGAGAGGGACTCCAGCCTGGAGCAGGACAGTCCCGTCCCTGTCTTGCACCTCCATCATGGCGGATGTGCCATAAAAGGACTGGAAGAAACGAATGCCCTGGTAGCTCAGGGGATGGTTAACCCGGATGGTCCCTTGCTTCACTTCCAGGCCGTTGTCGTATATCACCACATCGGATCGGTAATCCTTGGGCGGGCCTGAGAGCCACCATTCGTCAGCGAATTGTTCCAAAGTCATAGACAGCCCTGTGCCGAATCCAACTTCCTGTGTTTCCCCCTCCGTGATAATGAACTCGCTGTGTCTCCATCCCATGACCTGGCCGGAAATATAGGCCAGGACAAGGAGAATGAGGCCAAGATGGCTCAGATAGGTGCCCAGTGGGGCCAAGCGGTTCCTATCACAGAAGAGGTAATATTGCCCCGCTTCCTCGCTGACAACGACCCTGTACCTAGACTTCTTGAGAACCCGCCTCAAGGTTTCGGCAGCCTGAGCCGGGGGCTGGGCGGCAGTCAGCTTCATGGGTGCATAGGTGTAAAAGCCTTGGGACATCCTCACTCTGTTATGGGCAATGGAGTTCCAGATTCCCGGCCACCGGTTCAGGGCGCAGACCAAAATGTTCAATAGCAGGAGGAACCCAGTCCCAATGAAGAGAATGGAGTCAAAGACATAGAAGAGTTGCAGGCGGTCCAAGACAGGAGTCACGGGACCGAACCGCACTTGTGCCTGGGCCAGCCATGCTGCATATTCGGCGCTTGGCACTTGAATGTAATTGGGTACCTGGCCCACAAAGGTGCCGACGAGGGTCAGTGCAGCCAGCATAAGGATGAGGATGAGGGCCAACTTCACCGAGGAGAAGGGCTTCCAGAAGGAGTCCCGCGCGGCGATCAAGCGACGCCACCGCCGGGCAGGGACAGCTCTGGGGAATAGGGCGGTGGTCTGTTTTTCTATAGCCATTACAGCACGCCCCAGTAGAAATATTGCGGGATCGTGGCAAAAAGGTTGGTAAGCATAAGAATCCCAACGCCTATTACAAAGACTCCGCCCACCGTGCTCACCAGGTTGTAATGGCGATTGATGCGCAGGAGAATGCCCCGTGAGAAACTCAGGAACCAGGCAGAGAGCAAGAAGGGGATTCCCAGGCCCAGGGAGTAAGCCACCAGGAGGTATGCCCCCTCTACGACGGTGTCATTGAGGGTGGCCAGGCCGATGACGGCTCCCAGGACCGGCCCTATGCATGGAGTCCACCCTGCGGCGAAGAGACTGCCCAGGGTAAAGGAGCGGCGGTAGCCTGCCTTACCAGAGAAGTTGCTGCCCATCCGCATCTCCCGGTACAGGAAGGGTATGCGAATGATGCCCATCATGTGCAGCCCCATGAGCACCAACACAATGCCACCCACTCTGCGGAGGTAGAACAGATAATCCTGGACGACCAACCCTACCAGTCCCATGAGCACCCATATGAGAACAAAGGCAGCGGAAAAGCCAAGGACAAAGAGAGAGGCATGACTGAGTACCTGGATCCGTGGCACCGTTCTGCCAGCTACGACGGAGGTACCAGCCAGGTGCCCCACGTAGGCTGGCACCAGAGGCAGGACACAGGGGGATATGAAGGAAACCAGTCCAGCCCCAAAGGCCAATGCCAGGCTCACCTCTCCCATTAGCGTTCCTTTCTGGAATACAACGGCCCGCCTCTAGCGCTCCGTCCGGGCACAAAGGCCGTTTCCGGCAACACATCTCCAAGAAGGTGAACGTGTGGATGGATGCTCATTGCACTTGCCCTCCCTCCCCTTCAGAGACAGTGCTGGTCAACGTGGCGTCAATGGCTTGCACATGACTCAAGGCTGATTGGGCAAGACTGGAGTCTGGAGCCAGCGCTGTCACCTGTTGGAAGTGAGTCCTGGCCAGACCCCAATCATAGGGGGGCGAGTTGAGCAAGAAGAAGGCCAAGGCGTAGTGCAGGAGGGGATCACCGGGGTCCAGCTCCAGCGCTCTATCCCAGGTGGCCCGTGCCTCGGCATACCGTCCCAGGTAGTAATTGGCCAGAGCCACGTCATTCAGGGAATGGGTATCGGCAGGGTCCACCTCCAGGACACGACCATGCCAGTAGATGACCATGGACCAGTCTTCGGCAGTGACATAGATTTCCCCAAGCTCAAAAAGAGCAGCCTTGTCCGTGGGGTCCCGAAGGATAGCGGCTTCCAGCTCCGCTACTCGCTTCGCGTCCACTTTCACGATGGAAGCGCTTGTTTCAGGCGTGCGATTAAAGAGACCCGTCACCCTATCCCAGTTGCCGGTGCCGGCGGCTATGAGGAGCAGTACAACAACTCCCAAGGAGAAGCCACCCAAGACTGTGGTGAATGTTCCGCGGTTCAGCCAAGTAGGGTGGGACATGGAGAAACGAGGAACAGTCTGGGATTTTACCTTTGCAGAGGGTGCGCTGTGGCTCCTTGCTGAAGGTGGAGGAGTTGTAGGCTGGGCGCTGCCCTGCTGCAAGTCATAGGCCCGACGTCTGGCGGTATCCCCCAAGGTGGCGTACGCCTCTTCCACCTGGATGAGCTGACCCTGAGCCCAGGGCTGGAGTTCCTTCTCCAGAGAACCGGACGTCAAAAGGTCCACCAGATAGGAGTAACGAGTTTCTATCTCATCGGGGAGGCAGTCCCTCACAACTCCCAAAACTTCGTAATAGTCTTTCTGCGTCATGGTACCCCCTCCCCTGCGTTATTCACTTGGCCACTGTGTCCTGGTGGCCGGGCCCAGTGAGCTATATCTGGCCTTAACAATCCGGTGCACCGCTATCAATCCCTTATCCCGCGCCGTAAGGTTCTTAGCGTCACACGCTATGACCACTCACATTCCTCAGTTGTAACCTGGTTATCAAAGACCACCTGGGCGCCCTCCCTGGACTGGATGAAGCAGTTCCAGTTTTCTTTATCTTCACTGGGCTTCAGGCAGAATGACCTGTATCCAGTCATGGAGGCTGGAGCTCTGGAGGTGCCCTGCTTCTGTCCAGCCATCGCGGTTCTCATCTGGGTCCCAGTAGGCCAGAGCCAGATAAGCCTTGCCTCCCAGCACAAACTGGGCGTCCTGGGGATCCCCTGTCACCAGGGGACGGGAGAGTTCAAAGACCCAGATACCAGGTGAGCCGGGGCCTCCGGTCCGCCCGGTGTGCTCCCATACCCCTGACAGGCTGTTTTCAGCCTGGGCGGTGTTATCATCCTTGCGTTCTGAGGGTGTAGTAGCCCATTCATCGTCCAGGGCACATTTGGCGTCCTTTCCGCCTTTGACCCCACCGCCGCCTGACAGTTCCCTGGCTCCACAGTCCAGGCTCCAGTGCCAGATATCCACCAGGCCTAGGCTCTTCTTCTGCTCCTCTTCGGTGGTCCCCATGTGGGACGCCGCAGGATCATCTATGCGGAACATCACCGCCATCTTGCCCGACATATAGGGGTCACCCGAAACCCACTTATAATCATCGGAAACTTCCATGAGGAGGTAGAGCTTTTGGGAGTCTGCCGCTATCTTCAGGGTTACTACTACTGGGTCCAGCTTCCCCATCTTCACCCCGGGGATAGGCTTAATCTGGGTCAGTGTCAACTTTGTCCCAGGGATTGCGGCCCAATCAGAGGCGTCGCCGTCCACACTGATAGTGGCCCAGGCCGCCTGTAAGGAGATAGGCCCTGATGGAAGCGTCTGGGTACCCGAGGGCTTAGCTGTAGGCGTGGGCATAGGGCCGTTCCCTGTGGTCGGGGTTGGTGTGGCAGTTGGGAAGGGGGTTGCTGTGGGCGAAGGCTGGGGCGTCGGCGTGATAGTGCCGTCCCCTGGCGTTGGCGTCTCAACCGGCTGGAGCCCCGCCAGATAGTCCACGATGAAGTTGACCTGCTCATCAGTTAGGACCAGGTCATGGTAGGCAGGCATTCCCCCAGGCCCCCGCCGCACCTGCCTTACAATCTTGGAAGCGTCCAGGTCTGTGACGTCTCCTCCCACCCAGCTTCCGCGGGCATCCAGGCCGTGGCAACTGGCGCACCCTAGGGTCACGAAGAGCACACGGCCATTGACGGCAGCGGCAGCGCTGGGCACCCAGGGTTTGGGCGCATGGTCTATATTGCTGACCCAGGCAATGTCGGTACGGGAATAGGTGGCCGGCACACCGTCCTTAAAGTTCAAGTGGGTGTCATAGCTTTCATCGGCGCTGGCCCATGGTCGGAGGGTAACCATGAAAATCAGCGCCCCACCCACAAAAAGCACGAGTAGAGACCAAACGGCGGGAACGAGGTTGTTCTTCATGCACTACCCCCGGATACACTGCTGGTTTCCTCCCCTGCCCTGCGAATGAGCCAGAAAAGCACCGTCACAAACAGGAACAAGCCCCATACCACTGCCAGGGCAAAGACAACCAGGCGAATATCGGCGCCAGGAATGCGGAAGGGGTATTCCTCCATGTAGGTAGCACTGCCTTCCAGGACAGTGAGAGGGGCGCTAGCGGAAGTGGGAGCGAACACGGAATTTCCGGCAAAGGAGGCGGTAATGGTTCGCTCTCCTACGGACTTGGGTATATAGAGGAAATAGGCCAGGCCCTGGTCGTCGGTAACTGCCCGGCCGATTTCAATGCTCCCTTCAATATTCAGGAAATCAACGTCGGTGGAGAATGAGACCGTCTGGCCGCTGATAGGGTTCCCAAAGGGGTCTAGGAGATAGGCGGCAACAACCAAGCGTTCTCCCGTAGTGGCTTCGGGGGAAAAGCCCACCACCAGTTCGGGCATTGGTTGCTGCGCCAAGGCAATGCCAGGACCTAGAAGGGCCAGGAACAGAACAAGTACAGTGATGAGGACTCCAGGCTTCACCATGATTAATCACCCTCCTTGGTTGCCCCTGCCAGTACAGGTACTCGTGGGACCGACAACCCCTCTTCAGACGGAGATTCCTCCAGCATCTCCCACATGGCGACGCTGGGCACAAGCTTCAGCAGCAAAGCGATGATAAGGACAAAAGTAGCAACCCCCGCTGCAGTCAAAGACCATTCCACCCAGGTGGGCGTATAGGTAGGTATCTCATAGGGATTGAGGGGAAGGTGCATTCCTCCTATCACTATGAGGTAGCGCTCCAGAAACATGCCTACGTTCACCAGAACCGCAGCAGCTATGATTCCAGGGATGTTGCGAGTGGCAGGTAGGGCAATGATTATCACAGGCAGCACCAAGCCACCCCAGAAATAGGTCCAGAAGTAGGGAGCCAAAGCCCCGGCGAACATCTCTTCCAAGTGGAGGGAGATGTGCCCCCGCAGCTTGTAAGCATGGGTTACAAGCTCGTTGGCATTGAAGAACAGCATGATCATGGCGAAGGCAGCCATCATATAGCCCAGATAACGGAAGTGCTTCTCCGTAATGAACTCTTCCAGTCCCTGGGCCTTTCGTAGAATGGCCATCAAGATGATGATGATACCCAGACCAGAGAAGATGGCTCCGCCTACAAAGTAGATGCCGAATAGGGGGCTGTCCCATGGTTCACGCAGGGTCATAGCAAATATCCAGGACGTAACGGTATGCATCATGACCGCAACGGGCACCATAAGGATCATCATCAGTGCCAGGGTGATGTTCAGGTAGCGGTGCTGTTTTGGCGTGCCTCTCCAACCCAGGGCAAAGGCCGCAAAGAACCAGCGTCTAAGGCCAGACAGACTCACATTCAGGCGGTCACGCACATAAGCAAGGTCTGGGATGAGCGCTGCGTACAGGTAGATAAGGCTGCCGACCAGGTAGGTGCTGAGGCCGTACACATCCCACACCAGGGGTGACTCCCACCGACCGAACAGGAGGATGAAAGGGATGCGCTCTGGACGACCGATATCAAAGGTAATGAACAAGGCTGCCACAATGAGCGCGGCCACGGTTACCATCTCTGCCGAGCGGGTCACGGGCTTGCGCCAGCCAGCCTGGGTGATGCGAAGGATGGCAGACACAAAGGTCCCCGCCATGCTGGCTCCGATGAAGAAGATGAACAGTGCTACATACAGCCCCCATGAGATGCGGTCTCTCATGCCCGTGACGATTAGGCCGTCCCGGGCCTGCGTAAAGTAGGCAAAGGCCCCCCAGGCGATGACGGCAACCAGCACCGTGATTAAGGCAAGATAGGCCTTGCTGGTGCGCTGAAGGGGCGCCAGCGAGCGCTCTTGCAGGCGCTGCTGGAAGGGGGTTAGTGACCGGACCGTTTCCATGTTGTCGCTCCCTGTACCGTCTGTTGCCACTTCCACCGGGTAGGCAGCTTGCCCGCTTGGTCCGGCGTGCGGCCTACCACCTCGCCGTGGCCGGGGATGTAGTACACCCGGGGATTTGTGCCAAGGTCCTCTTTGTAGCGGTAAGCGTTATTGCGAGAGAGGAAAGTAGTGAACTGGACCACTTCCTCACCATTGGTGGCCAGGTCTTCCTCAAGGTCACCATAATAGATTGCATGCTGGGGGCAAGCTTGGGCACAGAAAGGCAAGCGGCCAGACCTTGCCATCTCCGGACAGAAATCACACTTATAGACCACGCCCTTTTTCGCAGGCACCTGGTGCTCGGGGCTGTAGTCCAGGAAAAGGGCCTCAGGCGGGATAGAGGGCTGGCCCCACGTAAAGAACCGCCGCTCATAGGGGCAGGCCGCCATACACATACGGCAGCCTATGCAGCGGTTCTGGTCTATCAGCACATGGCCCTCAGGGGTAGACCAGGTGGCGCCCACGGGGCACACGTTCACGCATGGGGGATTCTGGCACTGCATGCAGGGGGTAGGCAGGAACCGGGTACCACTTCCAGGGAGTTTGTGCTCGTAGACTTCAATCCACTCCATGGGCTCAGGAGCAAAGTGCCCATCAATGCAGGCCTCGGTGCATTTAGGCGGCGTCTCCTGGGATTGACAGCCATCACAACGGCGGAGGTCAATAATCATTCCCCACCGGCGGAGGCGTTTCGGGGATGAGGCGTCTTCGCCGGCCCCGCTGGCCATTTTGATGAGTCCTCCGCCAAGCTGCATAGCCACCGCTGAGGCGCCCGCCATACCCATCAGCTTAAGCAGGCGACGCCGGCTAAGTAACCACTTCCGGCGGTTTTCGTCCTGCTGAGAGTCACCGTCATGCCCCGGACTACTCATCGGTTTGCTCCTAAAGTGACTGCTGCTAGGGACTGACGCTCAACACCAGGTTGAGCATAGGGGAAGGCAGTAAAATTTCACCTGAATACGATAGTTATAGCCCTGAATAATTCCTGAAAACGTTATTTCCTTGCTAATTATCCTCAAGGGTCAGTTTGCCATCGGTAACGAAACACATAGCCATTTTGAAGCCCTTGGTCTTTGGGGGAGCTATTCCCTGGACCCTTCTGCATCATCCAGGCCAAACAAACCACGAGCTGCCTGGGCATAACTTGGGTCACGCCGCCCTTTGAGAGAAGCCATGGCTGGGTGGAGAAGTTTCTTAAGCATTGCCCTGCTGAAAGCTTCCACCCGCTCCTGTTCTTCCGACGTCAACTGGCGAGACACCTTAAGGAGCCGGGCAAGTTCCCGCTTTCGGATTGACTCAGCCCGCTCTTGGATAGCAGCCACCGTAGGCGTCACTTCCCGTGAAGACAACCATTCTGCAAATCGCTGCACTTCAGCGGTTACAAGGGCCTCCACCTGGCAGGCCGCCTGCTGGCGGCTCCGCCGGTTGACCTCTGCTATCAACTCCAGGTCATCAATATCAAACAGTGCAACACCAGGCATAGCCTTTATCCTCGGGTCTATGTCCTGAGGAACTGCTATGTCTATAGCCAGCAGGCTTCTGGACGGATCTCTGTTTGCCCTGGCCACGAGCTCTGGGGTAAGAATGTACCCAGGAGAGCCGGTGGCCCCGATGATGATATCCGCCTCCCCGACCAAGCCTTCCAAGTCCTCCAGGGGCGCAGCAAGTGCCCCAAGCTCTGCGGCCAGTTCTATGGCCCGCTGCAGGGTACGATTAGCCACAACAATTTGGGCAACTCCAGCCTCGGCCATGGCACGACCAGCCAGCTTCGCCGCCTCGCCAGCACCCAGCAGTAAGACGTGAGCGAAACGCAAGTCCTCCATAGTGCGCTTGGCGAGCTGGACAGTAGCACGACTGAC
>JACQOP010000146.1 GCA_016202485.1 Chloroflexota bacterium
CACCCCCTCCACCGCCGAGAGCGGCGCTTCTCCAAGCCCTCTAAGCGGTACGGATGGCCTTTGCGCAAACCGTACCCCCGGCGGCTGTCTCTTGTTTCCTAGACGTGCTCAGAACCTTCCAGGGAGTGTTATGCCTGTGTTTCCTGGGCAAGGCCATCTTGTCCGCCCTTCTTCATGTGGCAGATGGCTGCTGTCAGCAATGCTGGCGGCGGTCCCGCTGTTCTGGTTATGGGGGTCTACGACAGTCTCCGCCAACGGGTTCCTCGCAACGGAAATCTACCAGGGCCGGCAGGGGCCGTACGTCCTGACCGCACGGGCTATTGCCCCTCAGGTCGTGCGCGGCAACGTCCATCTCTCCCTTGTCCTCCAGGACGCCGCCACCCAGCGCCTGGTGTCCAGCGTGCCTGTGCTGGTGCAAGCCCGTGGCCCCGAAGGCGACATGCCTGGCCCGGTAGCGGCCTACCACGAGTTGTCCACGCCCCAGTACTACGACGTAGACCTGCGGATGGAGACCCTGGGAATGTGGCAGGTGGACGTTATCGTGCAAGGGCCGGAGGGCGAAACGCAGTTCACCTTTCCCTTACAGGTGGAAGAACCCGTGGTGAGCTGGAGCGCCATTAGCGGCATGCTTGTGCTGGTGCTCCTGCTCCTGCCCCTGGCGTTTATGGGACTTCGTGTCCTGCGCCGGGGCAAAGAAAAATCCTAACTCAAATAACTACAAAGCCTCCCATGTTGAGGGAGCAAGCCCCCAAGGAGCTGTTTATGAAACCTATCTACAACCTGAAACTGCTGGCCCTGCTCCTGGCATTAGCCGGCCTGCTCTTCACCACCGCCATCGTCTCTGCCCACGAGCGCCGGGACGTAGGCGAGTACCAGTTCGTCGTTGGCTTCATTGTGGAACCGCCTTATGAGGGCGTGAAAAACGGCGTTGACCTGCGCATTACGCGGGTAGACGGCAGTTCCCCGGTGACCGGGGCCGAGGCAACCCTGCAGGTGGAGGTCACCCATGTGCCATCTGACGTCTCCAGGGTCTTCAGCCTGCGTACCATCTTCAACGACCCCGGCCACTATACCGCCGACCTCATTCCTACGGCCTCTGGGCATTACCGCATGCGCTTCTTCGGCGTCATCAGGGACGGCGACCGTGAACATCCTGTAGACGAGACCTTTGAGTCCCGTGCCGGCGGCGGCAACTTCAACGACGTCCAACCCTCGGTGGACCTCCAGTTCCCCCAGGCAGTCCCCGAAGCCCGGGAGCTGGAGGCCGCCGCACGCGGGGCCCAGAACGTCGCCCAGGCAGCCCAGGCCACTGCCCTCCAGGCCCAGGCCAGCGTTCAGGACGCCGCCGGCAGGGCTTCTACCGCCAACACCCTGGCCATCGTGGCCATCCTTTTAGGATTGGTAGGCTCCGGTGCAGGTATCGGAGGAGTTGTGGTCGCCCGAAGAAAATCCACGAACTAAGGTACGGTCCTGTGGGGGCGGGTTCCCTGCCCCCACAGGACCACTGCTCAAGCCTTTTCCCTTGGGGAGCCTTTTATGCACACGGTGACCAAAACAACTGTGAGTCCACTGCTCCGGGTTTTCCTTCTGGCCCTGTCGGTGGCATTTGCCTTCCTTTTGTCCCTCCAGACAATCCAGGGCCATGCCGCCTTCGCTCGTTCCGTCCCCGCGCCCAACGCAGTCCTTGCGACCGCGCCAGAGCGAGTGCAGGTGTGGTTTACCGAGCCTCTCGCCCCTGCTTTCAGCGATATCCAGGTCCTGGACGCCGGAGGCGTGCGTGTTGACCTTGGCGACAGCGCCCTAGACCCCCACGACAATACACTCCTGGTCGTCTCTCTTTCCCCTCTGGAGCCAGGCGTCTACACCGTCCCATGGCAGAACGTCTCCACTGTGGACGGGCACCGGGTGGCCGGCTTTTTCGTCTTTTCGGTGGGTGAACCCCTGGCGGCTGGCCCTACCGACCCCCAGGGAGAAAACGGCTCTCTGCTCCAATATCCCCTTGACCCCCTGGTGCGCTGGCTTGTGCTCCTGAGCGCCCTTGGACTGCTGGGAGGCATCGTTTTTGACCTCTTTGTACTTGCCCCGGTCCTGTCCAGGACTGGCCACACCGGGGCCTTGCAGGAGGTGCGTCAGGCCCTTGCAACCCGGCGCCGCCTGCTCCTCTGGGCGTTTTGGGTGACGCTCCTTGGATCCTCTCTCGCTCAGCTACTCTTCCAGGCTGCTTCCGCAGCTCATGTGCCCTTCCTCAGCGTCTTTGGCGCTCCAATCGCCTCCGTCCTGAGCAATACCCTGTGGGGGCAGATGTGGCTGTGGCGCATGGCCTCCCTCCTGGCCCTGGGCGGTCTCCTGATATGGGCTTACCCTTGGCGGGCTACTCCTGGCAACGGTAGCCAGGGCCTGCCCAGGGTCATGGCGCTCCTGGTAGCTGCCCTGCTCCTGCTCACTCTTAGCCTGACCAGCCATGGGGCAACCCTCCCCGGCATCACAGCCCAGGCAGTCACGGCTGACTATTTGCACCTGCTCGGGGTGGGCGTCTGGTTTGGCGGCCTGCTGCTCTTCGCTGGGGGCCTGCCCTTGCTGCTGCAAGGCTTCGCGCAGAGGGAACGTAATACCCTCCTGGCTCCCCTAGTGGCAAGGTTTTCCCTCCTCGCCCTATTGAGTATCAGCACTGTCATCATGACAGGCCTGTATAGCGGCTGGGCCCAGGTGACAGCCTTCCGCGCCCTGGCTACCCCCTATGGTGTGACCCTCATGGCGAAGGTTGCCCTGGTGGCGCCCATGCTCCTTCTGGCCGCCCTCAACCTCCTCTGGGTGCGGCCCAGGCTGAGGCGGGAAGGGAAGGATTACCTGTGGCTGGGCCGGTTCGTCACAGGCGAGGCTGTCCTGGGGCTGCTGGTGCTCGCTGCAACGGGCCTGCTCACAAGCCTGGAGCCGGCCCGGCAGGCCATCGGGCCGGTTGAATCGGCGCTTACCTTTGCCGGCCAGTCTGAGGGGTTGGACATTACCACATCCGTCGGACCGGGATACGTTGGCCCCAATACCCTCCGTGTATCCCTGGTGGACAACCTGGGGAGGCCCGTGGACGGTGCCGCCGTTGACCTTCGCCTCACCTACCTGGAAGCCGACTTGGGAGAGCAGGTGGCTATGGCGGCGCCCCTTGGCGACGGTACATACCTGTGGGCGAACCCCTTTCTGAGTGTAGCCGGAGTGTGGCAGGGCGAAGTGACGGTGCGCCGCGCCGACGCCTTTGACGCCCGCACCGCCTTCCGCTTTGTTCTGCCCAAGGCCAGTCCGTCTGGTGTTTTGCTCACCCCGGACCCGCAGGTGGGCGGCGTGCTCCTGGCCCTGGTGTTGGGGCTGATTGGAGCCGTGTTCCTTATGGTGGGCTTTGCCACCGGAGGGATGGCGACTAGGACCGGCCTCGCCATAGTGAGCGCCGGCGTCGTAGGGGTGATCGCAGGCATTGGCATCGGGGCCAATGTCCTCACTGTTGCAGAGGAGCCGGTGAGCAACCCCTTCCCACCGGACATTGGGTCCCTGGCCATTGGCAGCCGTATCTATGTGGACAGTTGCCAGGTCTGCCACGGACCTTTGGGACGGGGCGATGGCCCCCAGGCGGTGCTCTTGAACCCGAGGCCCGGCGACCTCACCCTGCATGTGCCCTTGCACCCGGACAGGGATCTCTTCACCCTGATCAACCAGGGAGTACCGGGGACGGCTATGGCTCCCTTTAGCGACAAGCTCACACAGGACGAGATATGGCACGTCGTCAACTTCCTGCGCACCCTCCAATGAGGAACAACATACCTGAAACACCAGGATTGAGACCTGCGCCAGGGCTGTCATTACGCCTTGTCAAAGTCGCTTTTCCCGTGTTTCTGGCCGCCATGGCGCTGGCCGCAGGGCCAGCTTATGCCCACGGCTTTGGGCAAAAGTACAGCCTCCCTCTTCCCCTCTGGCTCTATGTCACAGGCGCTGGGGCTGTGGTCGCCCTTTCGTTCCTGGTTATCGCTCTCTTTGCCCAGGGCAATCCCACCATCAAGGGCTACCCTACCTATAACCTCTTGCGCCTGGGGATATTCCGCGCCCTTTCCCACCGGGTGGTCAGTGCCTTCCTGCAGGCGCTGTCGGTAGCGCTTCTCCTCCTGGTCATGGCGACAGGCACGTTCGGCAACCAGGACCCGCTGCGGAACCTCGCACCCACGGTGGTGTGGGTCTACTGGTGGGTGGGCCTGGCTTATGCATCGGCCCTGGTGGGTAACCTCTGGGCGTTGCTCAACCCGTGGAATGCCCTCTTTTCCTGGGCCGATGCTCTGTACCGGCGGCTGAATCCCGGCGACAAGCTCTCCTCGGACCAGCCTTATCCTGAAAAGATGGGCTACTGGCCGGCAGTGGTCCTCTTTGGCCTCTTTGCATGGGTGGAGATAGCTTACCCCCGCTCGGCGGAGCCCCGCAGCCTGGCCACCTTCGCCGTTATCTACACCTTCATCACCCTTGCCGGCATGGTGGTCTATGGCCGCCGCACCTGGCTGAAGTACGGCGAAGCCTTTTCCGTCGTCTTCGGCCTGCTCGCTCGTTTCTCCCCCACAGAGGTGCGGGTGACCGGTGCCTCGGTGTGCCGGAGCTGCGCCCATAAGTGTGACCCGGAGGCTTGTGTGGACTGCTACGACTGCTGGGAGCGCGCCCCAAAGGAGACACGCCAGCTCAACCTGCGGCCCTTTGGTGCAGGTCTTTTGTCCGGGGAGATAGCCGTGCCTTCCCTCCTGACCTTGGTGCTCCTCACCCTCGCCACTGTTGCCTTTGACGGCTTCACTTCCACACCCCTGTGGTCGGACATCGTGGGGGCCTTGTACCCGGCCTTGCGGTTCATGGGGGGCAACGCCTTCTCAGCCATGAGGACATTGGGGATAGTCCTGGTCCCGCTGCTCTTTCTGGGCGTCTATGGAGTCTTTAGCCTGCTCATGGCCGCAGCCGCCGGCGATTCCTCCCGCTGGCGCAGCTATGCTCATGCCTTTGTCTTTTCTCTCATCCCCATTGCCCTGGCATACCAACTGGCCCATTTCCTCAGCTTTCTCCTTATCCAGGGCCAGCTCCTTATCCCTCTGGCTTCAGACCCCTTTGGCTGGGGGTGGGACCTCATGGGCTCGGCGGGTTACCTCGTGAACATCAACGTCGTGGGCGCAAGGTTCGCCTGGTTCGCCGCCGTTATTGCCATCGTCATCGGGCACATCATCGCCGTCTACGTTGCCCACGCCGTCGCTGTGCGCTTCGTGGGCGGCCGCCGCGCCGCTTTACGTAGCCAGTACCCCATGATGGCCCTCATGGTGGGCTATACCATGATCAGCCTGTGGATAATTGCCCAGCCGATCGTTGAGGTGATGCCAGGGTAGCGTCCCCTCACCTCAACTGTGATTGAGACCCACGGCCAACCATTCTCTCCGTCTCCTTTGATGGGCCTTGCACCAAGACTCAGGAAGGTGCAGGGAACATGATTCCCTGTCGGAGGCTGCTGGAGGTGTCCCCCAGTCCCGATAACATCGGAAGGCGGGTGGGTGGGAACACAGACGTTTGCGTTATAGGGATTCTGCTAAGGACTTCAGGGGCGGAACACAAGAGGCGACCCTCGGAGCAGGCAGCCGCAATGAGGTTCCGTCGGCCTGCCTATCAACCCAGGTGGGCAATACCCGTGGCGGCAAAGTAGAGGCCCAGGAAGAGGAGGAATGTCCCGCAGGCCTGGATGATGGCCCGGTAGAGGCGGGGCCTGATGAATCGCCGCCCCGAGGCCAGGCCCGCCGATACGGTGCTGTTCCACAGGAAGTCTGCCAGGATATGTCCAAGGTAGAAGGCCGCGATGCCCAGGACGCCATGCTCCAGCGATTCGGTCATAAAGGCAGCGCCCACCAGGATCCACCAGAGCGCCCAGAAGGGGTTGCTCAGGGTTACCCCCATGCCGCCCAGAATAGGAGGCAGGGGGTTGCTGTGCCCCCTGTGGTGGCTTTCTCCCTCTGCTGGTAGCACGCCCTGTTCGGGCTTCTGCAGCATCCCATACCCCATCCACAAGAGGAAGGCGCCGCCGATGACGCCGATGAGGGCGACCGCCAGGCTGTTTTCCGCAAGCCGGGCCACCCCCATGGCCAGAAGGACCACGACCACCAGCTCAACCAGCGCGTGGCCGGCGCTGACCAGCGGTCCCGCCATAAAGCCGCGCCGCACCGATTCCCGTATGTTGTAGGCCAGTACCGGTCCCGGGGAAAGCGCACCTGAGAGACCTACGAGAAAGGACGTGCCAAAGATGGCGAGGGCAGGGATGTCTGGCATGAATCGGTGTCCTAGGGGATGCCCTGCCACTCCGCTTGGGGCGCCCGCTCCATCAGCGCAGCCACCGCCTCCTGGGGCGTCAGCCCTTCAAAAAGTACGCTGTAGGTGGCCTTGGTAATGGGCATCTCCACGCCCAGGTCTCGCGATAGCCGCATCGCCGCAGCCGTGGTGTCCACACCTTCCGCCACATTGGTCATGCCTGCCAGGATCTCGCCCAGCCTCCGGCCCTTGGCAAGCTGTTCACCCACGTGCCGGTTGCGGCTCAGGGGGCTGGCCGCCGTGGCGATGAGGTCCCCCAGCCCTGCCAGCCCGGCAAAGGTCAGTGGGTTCGCGCCGGCGGCCACTCCCAGACGGGTGATCTCCGCCAGGCCCCGCGTGATGAATGCGGCCTTGCTGTTGTTCCCGTACCCAAGGCCGTCGCCAATCCCCGCACCCAAAGCAATAACGTTCTTCAGCGCCCCAGCCAGCTCCACGCCGACCACGTCGGTGTTGGTATACACCCGGAGCTGGGGCGACATGAAGGCATGCTGTACTTCCCTGGCGACTTCCTCGTCCTTGCAGGCTACCACAGTGGAGGCCGGCAGCCCCCGGGCCACCTCACCGGAAAGGTTGGGGCCGGACAAAGCGCAGATACGCCCGGCCAATGAAGCGGGAAGTTCCTGCTGGAGGACCTGTGTCATGCGCATCCCTGTGGTCATCTCCAGACCCTTGGTGGCGGTGACCACGATGGCGTCGGAGTACAGCGCATCCCGCACTCGCTGGGCGTTTTGCCGGAGGGACTTGGAGGGTACAACTATCACGACGAGTTGCGTATCCCCAAAGGCCTCTTCTGTGGACGCAGTTACCCTTAAGGACGCAGGAAAAGGGAAACCGGGGAGGAAGCGGCGGTTCTCGCCGTCGGCGGTAAGCCGGTGTGCCTCTTCTCCCGTGCGCGCCCAGAGGGTCACCTGGTGGCCTAGCTTTGCCAGATGGATAGCTAGAGTCGTGCCCCAGCTTGTGGTGCCGGCGACAACGGCGCGCAGCGGCTGGCGGTCTCTCACTGGCTCCCGCCTGTTTGGGGATCCTGCCGATGGGTCCGGACCGAAGGCTGCACTGGCGTCTGCTCGCCCAGTTTGCGCTCGGTGCCCTTCACAAGGCGCTGGATGTTGCCCCGGTGCTGCCAGATGATCATAGGCCCGCCGAGGGCGACATAGGCAATGTACCAGACAGGGGTCCAGCCTAGTGCGACGAAGATAGGAATTGTCACCATGGCAGAAAACACAGCTAGTATGGAGCCAAGGGATACATACCGTGTGAGAGCTACTGGGGCCAGGAACACGCCGGTGGCAATGGCGCCGCTGAGGGGTGACAGGGTGGTGAGGCCCCCGACCCCCGTGGCGATGCCGCGGCCTCCCCGGAAACCGCTGAACACCGGCCAGTTGTGTCCCACCACCGCCAGGGTAGCCGCCAGGGCCTCCGCCACGGGCGATCCCCCTGTGAGCCAGCGGGCCAGCAGGACGGCCAGCACACCCTTGGCAATATCGCCTGCAAGGACTACAAGGGCCAGGGTCGGCCCCAGGGTGCGCAGCACGTTGGTCATCCCTGTGGAGCCGCTGCCCACCTGCCGGACGTCCACTCCTCGGAGCTTGCCAACGAAATACCCCCAGGAGACGCTCCCCAGGAGGTATCCCGCGAGGAGGGACGACGCCAGCAGCAATACGTTCATCGTCGTCTATGCTCGTTCTTCTTTCTGACATTCTCGGGGGCACACCCCGGACCCATTGCCTCCGTAAGTATAGCCCTGGCTGCCTTTGGCATAAACCATCAGAAGGCGTTTTTTTGCTGCCTTCCCTTGAACAGCAGCTTCAGGTGGCTCCATCGGAACCCCAGCCCGTCCCGCAGGCTGTTCTGGAGATAGCGCTGGTAGGAAAAGTGTATCAGGGATGGGTCGTTCACATAGAAGGCAATGGTAATGGGCGCAATCCCCTCCTGGACGATGCGGTCTACCCGTAGGGAGCGGCGGCCCTTGGAGGGAGGCTGGTGGGCTGCCATGGCGTCCCACACCACGGAGCGCAACTGCTCCGGGTCCACCCACCGGTGCCGCTCCTCGTACACCATCAGAGCGGCGTCCATCACCTCCAGGACATGGCTGCCGGTCAACGCCGAGACGAAGCGGATGGGGGAGTAGGGCAAAAACTTGAGCTGGTTTCGTACGTAGATCAATGCCTCCGCCTGGTCCAGCCCCAGGGATGTGGAGAGGTCCCATTTATTGACCACCACCACCACGCCTTTGTAAGCGTCCGCTATTTCGCCGGCGATGTGCTGGTCCTGGGACGTGGCCAGCTCCGTGGCATCCAGCACCAGTAAGCACACATCGGCCCTGGCCAGGGCGACGAGTGATCGCAGCACGCTGTATTTTTCAATTCCGGGCTCCACCTGTCCCCGGCGGCGGATTCCTGCGGTGTCTATGAGCACCACCTTCTGGCTTTTGTAGGTCATGGGGGTGTCTATGGCATCCCGGGTAGTGCCCGGCGCCTCGCTCACGATGACCCGCTGCTCCCCAAGGACGGCGTTCAGCAGCGATGACTTGCCCACGTTGGTGCGGCCCACAATGGCCAGGGCCATCGTCTCTTCCTCTTGCTGACGCGTCGCCTCGTCGGGCACTGGCAGGTTACGGAAGACCTCTGTCATGAGGTCGGTGATACCTGTGTTATGCAGGGCGCTGATGGCCATGGGGTCGCCCAGGCCAAGGCTGTAGAAGTCCACCGCGCTTAAGGTGGCCGTCTGGCTGTCGGCTTTGTTCACCGCCAGCACCACCGGCTTCTCGGTACGCCGCAACCGCCCCGCGATTTCCATGTCCACGGGCGTCACGCCGTCCCGCACGTCTCCCAGATAGATAATGGCGTCCGCTGCGGCAATGGCCAGTTCCACCTGGGCCTGCACCTCGCGGGCGATGGAAGACTCAGGGCCAAGCTCCACGCCGCCGGTGTCCACGGCCACAAAGGAGCGTCCAGCCCACTGAGCCTCCTGCACCACGCGGTCCCGCGTGGTGCCCGCAACTTCAGATACCACGGCAACCCGGCGGCCCACGAGCCGGTTGAAAAGGGAGGACTTGCCCACGTTGGGGCGTCCTACAATGGCAATGGTTGGGAGTGACACACCAACCTCCTCCGGTGTTAAGAAGGGGAGCATGGCATAGGGGGCTAGGAATGCTGGCCCAGCAAAAACTCCAGCACTGCCTTTTGGGCATGCAGCCGGTTTTCCGCCTGGTCAAAGACCACCGACTGGGGGTGCTCCAGCATGCCGGGGCTGATCTCTTCCCCCTGGTGAGCGGGCAGGTCGTGCATGAAAATGGCCCTGGGATTGGCCAGCCCCATGAGCTGTGGCGTCACCTGGTACCCCTGGAAGGCCCGCAGACGCCCCGCCGTTTCCGCCTCGTCCCCCATGCTTACCCAGACGTCGGTGTACACCACGTCTGCGCCGGCGACGGCTTCCTGGGGCTGCCGCACCTGCCGGATGGAGCCGCCCCGTTCCCTGGCAATGGCCTGGGCACGGTCCAGTCCCTCTGGTCGCAGCTCATATCCCTGTGGTGAGGCGATGACGAAGCTAGCCCCTACTGATGCCGCCGCCAGGGCCAGGCTGGCCGACACGTTGTTGCCGTCGCCTATGAAGGCGATGGTCAGGCCGGCCAGCCGCCCCTTGTGCTCTTTTACCGTCAACAGGTCCGCCATGGCCTGGCAGGGGTGCTCCACATCTGAGAGGGCGTTGACCACCGGCACGGAGCTGTGGGCTGCCATCTCCTCCAGCACCTTGTGGGAGAACACCCGGGCTACAATGGCGTCAACATAGCGGGAAAGGACGCGGGCAACATCAGCCACCGGCTCGCGCCCACCAAGCCCAACTTCATCCCGTCCCATGTAGATGGGGTGCCCGCCAAGCTGCTGGATGCCCACGTCAAAGCTTACCTTGGTCCTCAGGGAGGGCTTTTCAAAGAGCATGGCCACGGTCTTGCCGGCCAGGGGCGCGTCGTGGCCTTGCTGCTTCATATCCAGCGCACGCTGGAGAAGGGCTTCCACTTCCTGCGGACTCAGGTTTGTAATAGAAAGAAGATGCCTTGGCTTCAAGCTGTTCCTCCGCCTGGTAAGTATACCATAGGCTGCTTTCTGCACCCCAAACGGCCTCTGCCGTGCATGCTGTGTTCTAACCATGTGCTCTGCTCTCCCCCATGCATATGCGGGGAATGCTAACCTTTGCCCCTTGACCAAACCCCCAGCCCATGATGTAATCCTGGTGGCAATGTAACCTGAATAGGAGGCCCTTCATGACCGTCCAACGCTGCCTTTTGGAAATGGGTTGGGGTGCCGATCTCCACGGAGGAGACTACACCAAGGCCGCCCAGCGGGCCGTACAGAACGCTCTACAGCATGTCAGCCTGGGGTTCCCAGGTGTCATGGGCAAAAGCGCATCCAGCATGGTCCTTGACGTCACTATCGGCGTACAGGAGCCTGACAAGGTGAGCAAGGAGACTATAGCCAGCCTGTTCCCCTATGGTCAGCAGAAGAACGTCAAGGTTGTCAAAGGCGGATTGGATGTCCCAGGTGGCCGGCCTGATGATTTCTGCGCCGTTGCTAATGCCGCCATCATCGTCAGTTTGGACGTGTAAGGCGGCTACATCTCCTTTTATGTTAGGGCATTGCTGGTTCTCCACGGGCATGTGCTGGATAATGCTTTCATAGGGGCGTATGACCATACGCCCCTATGGTGCGTGCCTACCAGGGCGGAAGCGCCCAGAGGTTTGGTATGAAGATCCCCCTTTCCTGGCTCCGGACCTACGTCCCCATAGAGATGGACCCCATGGAGCTGGCCCACCGTTTGACCCTGGCCGGGCTGGAGACCACGGGCGTTGAAATCATCGGCGAGGGCTGGGACAACATCATTGTAGGGCACGTCGTTTCCGTAGGCCCACACCCCAACGCCGACCGCTTGCGCCTGGTGACTGTAAACCTGGGGGACGAGCAGCTTACCGTGGTATGTGGCGCGCCAAACGTTGCTCCAGACCAGCGCATCGCCTTTGCCAGGGTCGGCTCCACTCCCATAAACACCCACACCGGCCAGCGGGAGCCCCTGCAGGCCGCTCGCATCCGGGGCGTCGTCTCCCAAGGCATGGTCTGCTCCGCCCGGGAGCTTGGCCTGGGCGATGACCACCAGGGGATTCTGGTCCTGGACCCCCGCGCGCCTGTGGGGATGCCCTTGAAGGAGGTCCTGGGCGACGCCATTCTGGAAACCGAGCCCACCACCAACCGTCCCGACTGGCTCTCCATCCTTGGGGTGGCCCACGAAGTGAGCGCCATTACCCTCCAGATGACGGCGGAGCCGCCCCTGTCCTATTGGGAGGAAGGACCTGCCATAGAGAGCCTGGTCAAGGTCTTTGTGGACGCCCCGGACCTGGCGCCCCGCTACACTGGTGCTATCATCCAGGGGGTTACCGTCGGCCCTTCCCCAGACTGGCTCCAGGGAAGCGTCACACGGGCGGGCTTGCGTCCCATCAACAACATCGTGGACATTACCAACTTCGTCATGCTGGAGTATGGGCAGCCCCTCCACGCTTTTGACTACGATACCCTTGGGGAGCATACCGTCCGTGTCCGGCGCGCCGCCCCTGGCGAGTCCCTGGTCACCCTGGACGGCCAGTCCCGCCGGCTGGCGCCGGAGATGCTGGTCATTGCCGACGCCCAGCAGCCCGTTGGCCTTGCCGGCGTCATGGGGGGAGCCAACAGCGAGGTTACCGCCGCCACAACGGGCATATTCCTGGAGTCGGCCAGCTTCAACCCTATCAATATCCGGCGGACCGCCCAGGCCCTGCGCCACCGTACCGACGCCTCCACCCGCTTTGAACGGGGTCTCAACCCCGATCTGGCCCTCAACGGCCTGCGCCGCGCCGTCCAGCTCATCCTTTCCGTCTGCGGCGGCAAGGCTGCCCGCGGCATCTATGACCTCTACTCCGGTCGCCGGCCCAAGACCCCCATCCTCCTGACCCTGGCCCGCGTCCGCAGAGTCCTGGGTGTGGACTACGATTTGGGCGAGTGCTTCCGCGTTCTCCATTCCTTAGGCTTTGACGCCGACCTGCGGGGCGATACAGGCCTGCTGGTGCACGTCCCCTACTGGCGCAGTGATATCGCCATTGAAGATGACCTGGTGGAAGAGATCGCCCGCATCAAGGGGTATGATGCTGTCCCCATGTCCTTCCTCTCCCGCGGCATCATGCCCCACCAGCCTAATCCCCGGCGGGAGCTGCGGGAGAAGGTGCAGGACCTTTTGGTAGGGGTAGGGATGCAGGAGACCATCAGCTATGCTGCAACCAGCCTTGAGGCCCTGCAGTCAGTCCAGGACTCCGCGCAGGTCAACCAGGCGATGAAACTACAGAATCCCTTGAGCACTCGCCCGGAAAACTTTCACGCCGCCAAGGTGGAGGACACCTTCCGCTACCGCGAGCACATGCGCACTACCTTGCGCGCCGGCATCCTGGAGACCCTGGCTTCCAACCAACGTTTTATTCCTGCCGAAACGGGACTTCGCCTCTTTGAGATGGGCCGCGCGTACCGCAAAGACCCCGAGACGGATGACCTGCCCCGGGAGTGTGAGATGGCAGTCGGCGTCCTGTGGGGCAATAGGTCTCCCCTCAACTGGTCTCGGCAGGAAGGGCTTCTTGGTTTCTATGACGCCAAGGGTGTCGTGGAGGCTGTTCTGGCCGCCCTCCGGGTGTCTCCCGAATTTGCCCCCACGGAAGACATGCTGCTGCGCTCTGGGCGCGCCTCCAGCGTTACTGTAGGGGGCCAGGCTATCGGTGTGGTGGGGGAAGTACGCCCGATTATCCTGGACAGTTTTGGTGCGTCTATAGGCAACGTGGCCTTCTTTGAGCTGGACCTGGATACGCTCCTGCCTCTGCTGCCCGGGGTCGCCCGCACCTTTGCACCTCTGGCGGAGGTCCCTGGCGCCTACCGGGACCTGGCGCTGGTGGTGGACGCTGGCATCCCTGCCGCTGTGGTGGAGACGATTATACGGAGGCATCCCCTGGTGGAAGGCGTCGCCCTGTTTGATGTGTACACCGGCGACACAGTCCCTGCTGGCAAGCGTTCTCTGGCCTACCGTGTGCACTACCAATCGCCGAAGCAGACCTTGACGGCCCAAGCCGTCAACGCCGCCCAGGAAGAGATCCTGCGGGATCTGGAGCGGGAGACAGGAGCTGCGCTGCGGGGGTGAAGGGATAGAGGTTATGGATTTAATGGCGACGGTTTTTCTGAGGGTATTTCCAAGCGCTTGGTCCGCGTGGACTACTGCCATTGCCATACTAGTCCTTCTCGCAATACTGCCAAGCTGCAAGTCTCCAGAGAAGGCAAACCACCCCCCAACCAGTACTGCGGAGTCCCAGATAGCACCTCCGAGGGCCACGGCGACTGAGTTACCTTGCCGTGAAACTGATACAAATTGTCTCCCTGTGGCAGACTGGAATCCCCCGTTGGTGAGCGGGATATTTCCAGCCATTGTAGATAACGTTCTTCCCTTTGCTTATTGGGAACCTGGTGTTCCTCCCTTAGGTGCCTACTTAGAGTATGAGATCATTGCAGAAGCCGACCGCTGGGTTAGAGAGCAAGGAATGCTAAGAATATCAGATGAGCAGCCTCAGGTCTTTCTTGAGACCAAATTTGCTCTCGCACCTAGACGTAATTATATTCTTCGCGCTAGGTGGAACGATGGGAAGGAGGTAAGTTCCTGGGTGGTCACGTCTTTTCGGGTAGGCCCTGTTATACAGCAGCATAAGCCAGAATTGAATCTATGGGCTTTGTTGAACCAGTGGCCCGATGATGTGCCAGAGATACGTAAAGCCAAGAACGAATGGGTGATTGGTGAAGAAGGCCAGGCACTCCACTCATTTCGCGAGTTGTTTAGCCATCAGGAGCTACCTCTCTGGCCTGCAGAAATAGATGCACCAAACTGGCCTGAAACACATGTGAATGCCCCACTTCCGCAGGAGCGTCCTCCAGGCGTTGACACGAGCATCAGCGACGCTGCGAGAAACAGGACATTCACCAACAGGGGAATTACATACACCTATTCAGTTGGACAGGTAGACTGGTATCAACTACCCCCGGAGGCTACTTTGTCGTGGTATGAGTACACGACACGCTTTGGATTTGCCAAACCGCTGGCAATCAGCTATAGAACAACAGGTGATGGCGAATACGTGAGGGCTCTTGTTTGGCTGATTAGCGACTTTATGCGCCAGAATCCAAAGCCCAACCGTCCCCAACAACAAGACCTCAGCATGCCCTATACCGTCAAAGACCCGTGGTGGTTACAAATAGGTGTGTCGGTGAGGCTTGATAGACTTTTGCATGCGATTGCGGTTGCAGCCCGTGCAGAGGAAGTAAGCGACTACGCATTTGCAGAACTGGTTGAATACGCTTTCTCTCACCTACAGCGAATGCAGGAAGACCCAGCCTTGGGGAATCATAATGGCAACATACATGAAGCGCAGACCCTCCTTTATTTTGCCTCCTTGTTCCCTACCAGCAAAATCGCTCCGAAGATGCGCGATTGGGCGATGGAAAGGCTGGAAGAACAATTAGAGGCTCAGTTCTATCCTGACGGCGTTCAAATTGAATTGGCCCCCGGGTATCACACCGCAGTCCTCAATTCTTTCCAAACCTCCATTGCGGTTTTTCAAGCTAACTTCGGAGATTATGATTTCAGTTCCCTAGTCAGAAAGGCAGAAAAGGCTTACGAATTTTTGCTTTATAGCTCCACTCCCCTTGGAACTATTCCGCCCTTTGGAGATACAGGATCAGCAACCAGTATAGAACAATGGCTATCTTTCGTCCTTGAGCAATATCCAAGGGAAGACTTTGCTTTTATTGCGAGCAAGGGACAGAGAGGTATTGCCCCAACGAATAACTGGGCCTACTACCCCTATGCTGGCTATGGATTTGCGCGGACCAGCTTTAAGCCTGATGCCACCTGGTTGGGTGTTGATGTGGGTCCCTATGGGACCTCTCATTTTCATGAGGATGCCTTATCGTTTCACTGGGTCTTCAAGGGACAAACCCTCGTTGCAGACCTAGGAAGGCCCGACTATGGAGACGCAGAAAGTAGACGGCTACTGTCTTCTAGTCTAGCGCACAACACCGTTTCCGTTGATGGACTAAGTCAACTCCGTTGGCTAGCTAATCTTTACTTTGTGCGGCAACCCTTGAAGACCCAACGATTTGCCGAGACCGAGGACTTTGTGATATTCGGCGGAACCTATGCAGAAGGATATGGACCACACCAGTGGCTGTTTGGGGAAAGGGAAGGGCGCTCTGCTGTTGTCCAGGTGACCCATCTCAGAACCTTCTTTTTCCATAAGGAGACAGGCAATATTCTCATTATTGATACTCTTGTCTCCAGTGATGATATACGACACACCTACTATTTCCCGATCCATGCCACAAAAGAGGCCATATCATCAGAGCAAGGGTGGGACTTTGATACATCATCGGGTAGGGCTTCAGCACGATCAGTTGGGAACTGCCCGATTGAATACCAGTTTATGACTGGCTCTGATGCTGATCCCAGGATAGGCTTCGCTATCGGAAGTGATGGCCGTAGCATTCCCAGAATAACCCCTGTGCTGGCTTGGAACTGTGCAGGACCGAACGTGACAGTCACTTTTCTTGGGGAGCACCAAGAGGACCTTGTCTGGGTGGAGACTTCTTCAGGGTGGTTGCTTCATGGAACTGGCTGGGAAGTAGACACGGAAGCCTGGCCGGAAGAACAAGTTGTTCGCTTTTTCGTTGACGGCAGACTGATTGCTGATGTTAGGGTTGACTGAACACTGGCCTCCATCGTCAAGCGGCCGTCCTGTAAACCTCAGGCCGGAGCTGGACAGTGGCGACGCCCAGCGCCTGCTGATGCTGGCCCTGGACAACCCCAGCCCTACTCGCCTGGAAGAGATGACCCAGGTCTACCGCTTCCTGCCGGAGTGGCACGTGTACGGCTACCGCATCGGCGGCGACGTGGTGGCGCTGATCGGGGTGCAGCTCCTCACTTTTCGGGAGGGCGTCATCCAGCACTTGGTCGTCTTGCCGGACTATCGCCGGCAGGGCATAGGACGCACCCTGGTCGGCCATGTCCTCAAGCGTCATGCCCTCCACCGCCTTTCTGCAGAATGCGACGCCAGCGCTGCAGACTTCTTCCGCGCCTGCGGGGCAGCGGTCAGCGGGCTTGCCAGCTCCAACACCCGCTACCAGTGTGTGTGGGACGTCGCACAGGCCGAGGTTCCATAACCCGACCAGGGCGCGGTCTACTACTGGGCCGGCTTTAGTGTTGGCGCAGAGTGAGGCAGGCCCTGGCACAGGTCATCGCTCCCCACGCCGCAGCAGCCATATCAGGGGCGCCGCCGTTACCAGGACCAGCAGCAACGACGGCAGAGCCGCCCGGGCAAAGATGGACGCTTCCGCCGCCGCCCAGACCGAGGTCGCCAGGGTGGTGAAGCCAATAGGACTCAAAATCAACGTTGCCGGCAGTTCCTTCATGGTCAGGAGAAAGACCATGGCTGCCCCTGCCACCAGGCCAGGACGGAGCTGCGGCATCGTTACGGTGAGCATAACTCGCAAAGGGCCGCGCCCCAGGCTGCGCGCTGCTTCCTCGGTACTTGGACTCACCTGCAATAGGGACGAGCGTACGGCGTTTACGGCGGGTGGAAGGAAGAGAATGACGTAGGCGAAGACCAGAAGCACAAGGGTCTGGTAGAGAGGCGTGAGGAACTTGATGCCGAAGAACACCAGTGCAAGGGCGACCACGATCCCTGGCAGAGCAAAGCCGGTGTAGGTGGCTTTTTCAACCACGGTGCTGATCTTTCCTTGGTGCCGCACCAGCAGCCCGGCCACGGGCAGGGCGGCAAGCAGACATACCACCGCAGCGGCTAGAGAGACGTAGAGGGAATTGAAGGCATCCCGCCACAGTAATTCAAGGGGAATTCCCGCCGTGAGGCCGCGCACCACCCAGTAGCCGAGCACCGATACGGGCAGGGCGACGCCCAGGGCCACCACCAGACTCGCGAAGGCCAGGGCCGGCCATTTCCACCTGCCTAATGGCACGAGAGTTGAGGGACGTACCGCTCCTGCCGAGCTGCGGTAATACTGGGCCCGGCCCCGTACGCGGCTCTCCAGCACAAGAATGCCCAGGGCCAGGACAATCAGCACTAGTGCGAGGGCCGAGGCCAGGGTTCTATCCAGCGCCCCCTCGTACTGGAAATAGATAGCCCATGTAAAGGTCTCATAGCGCAGGAGGGACACGGCGCCGAAGTCGCTCAGGGTATACAAAGCTACCAGCAGAGCACCCCCGGCGATGGCTGGCCGTAGCAGTGGCAGCGTTACCCTGCGGAAGGTGGCCCAGCGGCCTGCTCCTAAACTGCGGGAGGTCTCCTCCAGAGCCGGGTCCAGGCGCGCCAGGGCCGCCCGCACGGAAAGCAGGACGTAGGGATAGGACAGCAACATGAGGGTTAGCGCGGCGCCAGGGAACCCGTAGATTTCCGGCAGCCGCTCTACGCCCAGGGGTTCCAACCACTTCTGCAGCATCCCGCGCGGCCCCAGGGCCACCACCATCAGAAAGCCCGCGACATAGCTGGGGATGACCAGTGGCAGCACTGTCAGCACCGACCACACCCTGCGGAAGGGCAGATCGGTGCGTACGGTCAGCCAGGCCAACGGCACAGCAATGATGGTAGCGCCTGCGGTTACCCCTGCCACCAGGACTGCGGACTGCAACAAGACTCTGATGGTCCGCCAGCGGAGCAGCAGGTCAGTCAGGTCGCTGCCGGCCCCTGCAGTGCGGACCAGAAGGTACACCAGCGGCAGCACCACGGCTGCCGCCACCAGCACGGCCGGCACCCAGACCATCACAGGCGGAAGCCCGCTAAGTAAGGCCCAACGCCTACCTGGTATCTCTAGGTCTTGGAGTTGCTGGGGGGCCGCAGACATTGGAGAGTTTGCCGCCTGTTTTTCCATACTATCGGCTGCGATACGAGCAGGAGACGCTTCTGCCGCCGGGACTACAGCACGCCCACCTCTTGCATGAGGCGCACCGTCCCTGCCATATCTGCTAGGTCCTGCATTGCCAGGGCAGGGGCATTGATCTCTGCCAGCGGGGTAAGGCCAAACTGCACCCGCACACCTTCTACCAAAGGGTACTCATACGTCTGGCTGGCGAAGTATTGCTGGCCTACCACTGAAAGGAGGAACTGGATGAACCTCTCGGCGTTCTCACGGTTCTTCGCCGTCTCCAGGATACCGGCGCCAGATACCATGACCATCGCCCCTGGGCCGCCAGTGCGGGGGTGGTAGTTGCGTACAGGGAAGGACTCCCCCTGCTGGGCCAGGAACTGGTACAGATAGTAGTGGTTCACAAACCCCACGTCCACCTCGCCGCTGCCCACTGCCGTGACAATCTGGGTGTTCCCCGAATACGCCTTGGGGTTGTTGGCCTTGATCCCCTCAAGCCACTGGCGGGTCTTCTCCTCGCCCCACAGGGTGCGCATGGCTGTGACCATAGCCTGCAAGGAGCCGTTGGTGGGCGCCCAGCCAATGCGCCCCTTCCACTTGGGGTCAACGAAGTCCCAGATGTCGTCCGGCAAGTCCGCCTCAGTCAGTTTCTGCGTGTTGTAGGCAACCACTCTGGCCCGGCCCGAGACGCCTACCCATTTCCCTTCGTCGGAGCGCATGGAAGGCGGTACCAGGTCCAGGAGAGACTGGGATAGAGGGGCCAGCATGCCTTCCACAGCGCCGATGCCGCCGGGATCCTGGGCGTAGAAAACGTCTGCTGGAGACCGGGAGCCTTCTTCCAGGAGGGTTGCCGCCAATTGGGGGGTGCCTGCGTATTTGATTTCCACCTTGATGCCCGTGGCGTCGGAGAACTGCTTGATGAGGGGGTCTACGAGGGCCTGGCTGCGGCCGGAGTACACCACCAGGCTGCCGGGGTTGGAAGAGGTGGACACGGGAGTTGTGGTGCTGGTGGGGGTTGGCGCAGGGCCGACAACAGTGCAGCCCAAGAACAATGCAGCCGCAGACAGAGTCAGGGCTAGTAGCCGCCAGCAGGAGAAACGGGACATGGGGGATCTCTCCTTCCTTCATATAAAAGTTGACCTAGTTGGTCAACAATTCGTCTTACACCCTAGCATGCTCCAGTCTCCCAGTCAAGAGGTTGTGAAATGGGTCACTAATTAACTGGCAGTAAAGCATTGTGCGGCCCTTTCCTTAGCCAGAGCTTGCCAGTGCGTGGGCCACCCCTGGGCAATAGGTGTCCTTGCACGTGAAGGGAGGGCTTGTTATAGTTTAGAGGCGTGGAGGGATCGCATAGTGGTCTAGTGCGCCCGCCTGCTAAGCGGGTAGGGGGTCTTTAGCTCCCTCACGGGTTCGAATCCCGTTCCCTCCGCCATTCTTCCGGCCTATCCCAGCCAGGCAACCGGGCGGGTGGTAAGCAAGTCATCCCAGCGTGGTCACACGACGGCCTTCTATGTCTACAGAAGCTACGCCCCAGCGTTATCATATCTGGACCATCGGGTGTCAGATGAACAAGGCGGACTCGGAGCGGTTGGAGTCGGCCCTTATTCAGCTTGGGCTCCAGCCGGCTGAAACGGCAAAAGACGCTGACGTGATCGTCTTGAATAGCTGTGTGGTGCGCCAGGCGGCTGAGGACAAGGTGGTAGGGATGCTGACCTCGCTGAAGCCGCTGAAGGGCAAGAACCCCCAGCGCATCGTGGCCCTCATGGGCTGCATGGTGGGCCCCAAGACGGACGCTCTGCAGGAGCGCTTCCCCTATGTAGACGTGTTCATGCGGCCTCAGGAGTACAAACCGCTGCTCTCGCTTTTGGGAGACCGCTTGGGAGTGGACGCCGAGGGCTGCCTGAGCACGCTGACGCCTCCCAACGCCGGAGTGACGGCCTATATCCCCATCATTCACGGGTGCGACAAGTTCTGCACCTTCTGCATCATCCCCTACCGCCGTGGGCGCGAGGTGAGCCGGCCTATCGCCGACATCGTACGGGAATCAGAGCTGCTGGCGGCGCGCGGGGTGCGCGAGGTGACCCTGCTGGGGCAGAACGTGGACTCCTACGGCCACGACCTACAGGGCGAGCCGGACCTGGCAGACCTGCTGGAGGCCGTCCACGGGGTGAAGGGCCTGGAACGCATCCGCTTTCTGACCTCCCACCCCAACGACATGAGCCAGCGCATCATTGATGCTGTGGCGGACCTGCCCAAAGTATGCGAGCACTTCAATCTGCCCTTCCAGGCGGGAGATGACGATGTCCTGCAGGTGATGCGCCGGGGCTATACCAACGACGACTATCGCCGGCTGGTGGAGCGCATCCGCCGCCGTGTCCCCAGGGTCTCCCTGAGCACCGATATCATTGTCGGCTTCCCTGGCGAAACCGAAGCCGCCTTCCAGCAGACCCTGGACCTGGTGCGAGATATCCAGTTTGACAAGGTGCACGTCGCTGCCTACTCTACCAGGCCTGGCACCATCGCCTCCCGTCGCATGGCAGACGATGTGCCCCACGAGGAGAAGAAGCGCCGGCAGGCCGAGGTAGAGGCATTGCAGGAGGGGATCCTGACCCGCAGGAACGCACGGCTTCTGGGGAAGACGGTGGAGGTGCTGGTGGAAGAGATGCAAACCTCCAGGTCCCTCGCGCTGGTGGGGGCAGAGGTTACGCTAACGCCACCCCAGGGACGGGGCAAAGGGATACAGTGGAAGGGGCGCAACCGCAACGACAAGCTGGTTTTCTTTGAGGACAAGCGGAATTTCCTGGGCCATACCGTCCAGGTGCGGATAGAAAAGACCTCTCCCTGGTCACTCCAGGGGATGGCGGCAGAGTAACGCCAGCGTCGTGCGGACTTTCTCTGGCGGGATGGAGAGAAGCCGGGACACCGGGGACTTTAGTCTGACAAGTGCCCTCTCCCTTTGCGGGAGAGGGTTTTGAGTTGATTATGAGCAATTCCACAATTGGTATTGGCTTGCTGGGCATGGGGGTTGTGGGCACGGAGGTAGCCCGCAACCTGGTGCTGAAGGCTGGCCGTCTGGCCCAGCAGGCCGGCGTGACTCTTGAACTGAAGGGTGTAGTGGTGCGGGACGTGTCCCGCATCAGGGACAGCGCCGTTCCCGCCAGGCTCATCACTGCTGATGCACGTGCTGTTGTGGACGACCCTGGCGTGCAGGTGGTGGTGGAGCTGATGGGGGGCCTGCGCCCTGCCTATGACTACATCCGCATGGCCCTGTCCCAGGGAAAGCACGTAGTCACCGCCAACAAGGAGGCGCTGGCGACCTATGGGTCGGAGCTGGTGGGCCTGGCGGAGGAGCGGCAGGTGAGCCTGTTGTACGAGGCCAGCGCCGGCGGGGGCATCCCTATCATAGGCCCCTTGCACAAGGACCTGCTGGCCAACGAGACCTCTTCTATCCATGCCATCATCAATGGCACCACCAACTATATCCTGACGCGGATGTCCCAGGAGGGGACAAGCTTCCAGGAGGCGCTGGTCCAGGCCCAGGAACTGGGGTACGCCGAGGCGGACCCGACCAACGATATAGAGGGGACCGACGCCGCCTACAAGCTGGCCATCCTGTCGTCCCTGGCCTTCCATACGCCGGTAACGGGCGGGGACGTCTACCGGGAAGGCATCTCCCGGCTGGCGGCGGTGGACTTCCGCTATGCAGGGGAGCTGGGGTACGCCATCAAGCTGCTGGCCATTGCACGGCGGGAGGACAGCGCGCTGTCCCTGCGAGTGCATCCCTGCCTGGTGCCCCAAGAGCACCTGCTGGCGAAGGTGGACGGCGTCTTCAATGCCATTGAGGTGGAGGGCGATTTGGTGGGCAGGGTGGTGTTCCACGGGCGGGGCGCCGGGCCGAAGCCCACGGCCAGCGCCGTCCTGGGGGATATACTGGAAGCAGCACGGAGCATTGCCGAGGGGCGCAAGCCACCCCGGCGGGCGGCCCTGGATAACGGCCTGCGGATGCTGCCCATCCACGACCTTGTGACCCAGTACTACTTCCGGGTCACGGTGGCGGACCGGGCGGGGGTGCTGGCAAAGATTGCCACGGTGCTGGGGGACCTGAATATCAGCATTGCATCGGTCATCCAGAAGGCGTCGGACGAGGCAAGCCAGACTGCGGAGCTGGTCATTATGACGCACCCTGCCAGGGAGGCCCATGTGCGGGAGGCGGTGGGCCGGATGCGGGGGCTGGATGAGATGGTAGAGGTGAGCAACGTGCTGCGTGTGGAGGGACGGGTGTAGCCTGCCCTTTTTCAGGGTAGCCTTTCGCAATGGCGCAGAAAACGCAAAAGGCTTTGCCCTTGGGCACACGCTTGAATGCTCCTGGGGGTTACACCCATTACCTGTGGTAAGCTCATGATGTTCTCTGGCGCTGGGGTGGGATGTTATCGGGAAGGGTCAAACGCCCGGACTGAAGGTGGGGAGAATGCCCATGTCTGGCAGCAAAGTTGGCGTGGCGCTGAAGGGGCTACGGCAGGCGGCGGCAAGACGTATGAATACGTTGGAGCAGGGACTGGATAGGTTCAAGGCGGGGCTAACCGGCTACTTCCGTGTAGTTGGAACGAAGGTGGTCCGAACTGCAGAACTTGCCGGCTGGGCCCCTACCGCAGTTATCGCTTGTTTGCTGGCAGGGGTGTTAGTTAGTGTCTCGGTAACCTGGCTCACATTTGAGTTTTGGCTGGCTTTCAGCACAGGGACTGCCAGAGTGCTAGTACTGGCGAGCTTGGGTTTATCCGCAATCGTTTTATTAGGGTGGTTTGCGACCAGTCCAAAGGTCTCAGCAACAGTACGGCGTTTCTGGGGGTTCACTAAGTTTGTAGTAGTCGTTATGGGGTTGGCGGTTCTTGGCGTCGCGTTTAATAATGCGCTGGGCTATTTTTCATAGCCAGGAGTCTGTGATCTGGGAGTATTACTGCAAGCGTCCTATTCCTGTGCTGTGCTGGTTCCTCAGGAGACAATCCTACAGAGGTGGAAAGAGGAAAACTGGTCATGGACACCGGCATTGTCATAGTGGACTACGGGGCGGGAAACCTGCGCAGTGTGGCGAAGGCCCTGGAAAAGGTGGGCTTCCCCGGCAAGGTGACGGACTCGCCCAAGGAGGTTTTGCAGGCGAAGGGTGTCATCCTGCCGGGGGTTGGCTCTTCCGGGGCGGCCATGGCCGCCCTGGAGGCCCGGGAACTCGTGGAGCCACAGAAGGAAACGGCTAGGAAAGGCGCCCCTTTCTTTGGCGTGTGCTTGGGCTTGCAACTGCTGCTGGAGACCTCGGAAGAGGACCCGCGGCCCTGCCTCGGCGTGACCCCTGGGCGGGTGCGCCGCTTTGTGACGGACCTGAAGGTGCCCCACATGGGGTGGAACCAGGTGTTCTTCACTGGGGAGCACCCCCTCTTCACCGGAGTGCCCGACGGCTCCTATTTCTATTTCGTCCACAGTTACTACGCAGAGCCGCAGGACCCCTCGGTAGTGCTGGGGCAGACGGACTACGGGGTGACCTTTTGCAGCTCTCTGGCTACGGGGAACCTCGTAGCGACCCAGTTCCACCCCGAGAAAAGCGGGCCGGTGGGCCTGCGGCTGTACGAGAACTTTGTGAGACTGATGATGCTGGAAGGGGCCAAGCCCCTGTCCAGGCACTAAGGCGGCCATGCAAATTATCCCATCCATAGACATCCGGGGCGGCAAGGTGGTACGCCTGCACCAGGGCGACTATGGCCAGGAGACGATGTACGGAGACGATCCGGCGGCTATGGCCCTGCGCTGGCAGGGAGAGGGTGCACGGCGTATCCACGTGGTGGACCTGGACGGCGCACGGTCGGGCCAGCTTCAGAACTTTGGCGTCATAAGACGCATCCTGAATGCTGTCGATCTGCCAATCCAGGTGGGTGGAGGTGTCCGCAGCCTGGAGACCGCGGAGAGGCTAGTGGCCACAGGGGTGAGC
>JACQOP010000134.1 GCA_016202485.1 Chloroflexota bacterium
CCAAAGGTCAGGAGGATGCAAGGAACCCAGGTTCCTTGCCGGGGTGTTAGGGGTGTCCCCTATGCTAAATAACGTTCGGGGTGGGTGAGTGGGGTAACGAGCGCCTGCCCACGGGGACTTTTGGTGCAAAGGTCCCTGGAGTGGACAGGCTGGTAGTAGCCGCTGGTGAGAGTTTGCCCTTGAGTAAACCGAATCCGTGGAAGCCCTGAACGAAGTGAAGAGGAAGCAAACAGAGGGTAAGGTGATTGCCTGCCCGCAGGCCCACCGCCCGCATCAAAATGCCCGACAGTGAAAATCTGGTGGCCTGTCGGTCTACCTGCACTCGCTGTCAGGCAGGGACCTGATAAAGATGCCCCGGTCGTTGTCGCTGCCGTCCTCATGCAGGTGTTGCAGCATACATATGGCCCCGGCCTGGTCCAGAGCGACCTCTCCCTTCTCCGTAACCTCAAAACACCCTTCGTCGTTCCGGTACAGGAATTCCTGGTCTGCCAGCAGGGCCAGGTACTGGCGGAGCTGGTCATCGCTCAGCTTGCTCTGGTGCTTGATGTCGGTCTTGTTTGCCCCGCCGCGCAGGCACACAGAAAAGATATCGTACACAATCTCAAGAGTGGACCTGCGCCCCCCCATTTGTGGCCCCGTCATGGCAACCTCCCTCAATGACCTGAGAGCATTGTCCACGATTGCCAGGGCGTGCGTAAGAAGGATTTAAGATAGAAAAGGTATAGGTTTGGTACAGGAAATTACGTAGTTATAGCAGGGTATTGACCGTAGCTTGTTTTCGAGCTACATACGTATTACCCCTGAGAGTTGCGCCCCTCAAGGACAACAGGCACACCAGGCTACTGGAGGAATAACCTTTATGGGCCGCCCCTTGGGGCGACGGTTACATAGGCACCTTGTACCCAAAGCCACGGACGGTAATGATGAACTTCGGCTGCGTGCCGTTGTCCCCCAGCTTCTTGCGCAGGTGCTGGATGTGCAGCTTGATGAGGTAGGAATCGGCAGCGGCAGGGTCCATGCCCCAGATGCTCTTGATCAGGGTGTCCCGGGTGACCACCTTACCGGCGTTCTGCACCAGCAGCTCCAGCATCTTGAACTCCGTGGGGCTGAGCTTGACGGCCTGGTCTTGTACGAAGACCTCGGCGGTGCCCTTGTCCAGCCTGATGGCCCCAGCGGAGAGGATGCTGGCATGTTGGGCGGCGCCCGGGTTGGCGGCGCGGCGCAGGACGGCCCCTGCCCGGGCCAGCAGCTCAAAAGGAGAGAAGGGCTTGGCCATGTAGTCGTCGGCGCCCATCTCCAGGCCCCGCACCTTGTCACGGTCCGAGGCGCGCACCGTGAGCATGATGACTGGCACCGTTGAACTCTTGCGCAGGGATTCCAAGACGGCGAAGCCATCCATATCAGGCAAGTTCACGTCCAGAATAACCAGGTCAAAGGGCGTTTTACCCGCGGCGGCAATGGCGCCCCCCCCCGTTTCGCTGCAGTGCACTTCCGCTTCAGGCCACCGCATGGAGAAGGCCATGCTGACGGTCTCGGCTACTTCGCGGTCATCTTCTATAAGCAGAATCCTCATGACTCTCCTGCCTTGCCCCACAGTGGAAGGGTCACGGTGAAGACCACCTGCTTGCGGCGAGATTCCGCTTCAATAGTACCCTGGTGCGCCTTGACCAGGGCATGGACTACGGTGAGGCCCAGTCCAGCCCCAGTCCGGTAGCCGCCGGCGGCGGACTTCCGGAAGGGTTCAAAGAGGGAGTCCCTGATACTCTCGGGGAGCTCGCCCGGGTTCGTGACCATGACCTGGACCTGGCTGGCGGTACGTCCAGACTTTATATGCACAGTACCCTTGGGTGGAGTGGCCTTGATGCCGTTGGAGACCAGGTTCAGCAGGACCTGCTGCAGTCGCAATTCATCCCCACTCACCACCAGCCCGTGCCGGTAGTTGGCGGGCCCTACCAGGATGACGCCCTTTTCCGCAGCAACGGGAGTCATCTCATTCACCACAGACCGGATGACGTCACACATGTCCACTGCGCCGATGCTGAGCTCCAGCCCGCCGCTTTGGGCAGTGGCAACGTCCAGCAAGTCGTTCATCAGGCGCTCCAGCCGCGCCGTGGACCGCTTCATGGTATCGGCAAGCCGCCAGGCATCTTGGGCTTGCGGAGGCACGACCTCGGGGGTGGAGAGCATCTCCAACGCGGCTTTCAGGGAGGTAAGCGGAGTCTTCAGCTCGTGGGAGACCAGGGAGAAGAACTGCTCCCGTGAGTGTTCCGCTTCCTCCAGCCGGTGAAGGTCTTGGCGGTTCTTCTGGTAGAGGCGGCTGAGGTCCAGGGCGTAAACCTCCAGCTCCCGCGCGTGGAACATGGTCTCCGTCAGGTCCTGGGCAACCACGAGCCACACCTGTCCGTCGCTGCTGGAGGTGTATACCGGTATCACCACAAGGTGCAGGTCAATGTATGCCCCAACCTGGCCCAGAAGCTTGCATTCATGGCTCCAGCCAACACCCTTGCTGCATCGTTCCTTCCACAGGGAAAGGAGTTCGCCCGCGGCTTCTTTTGTAGGGGCAAGAGTATTGAGGTAAGCCCCTGGCAAGGCGGTGGTGTGGAGAAGGGCGGCAGCCTGCCGGTTTGTCGCCAGCACGCGGCACTCAGCATCGGTGAGAAGGGTCGGCATGCCCAGATCCTGGATGCGGGCTACAACGCCCTCATTCACGGCGGACACAGGACCCTCAGTGGTAGGCGGAGCGGCGCCATTGACGGCTTCTCCCAGGGCCTCTCTTGACTGCCCATTGCGTACGTACGTATTGAAGGATTGTACGATGGCCCCTGGGTACGTATCGGGGGAGCCATGGTTCATAGGGGTACCCCGTGCATCCTGGGAAGGCTGCACCCCTCAGAATGAGCTAGTCAGGAGGTGGGCAGCCTCTGGACAGCATATTCTGAAATTTGCTGTGCCACGGAGGGCAGTGTAATCCTTTTGGGTATATAGTGTCAACTACGTAGTCAAGATTAGTTAGTCCTTATATAGACCCAAAGGTATAGGGACGGTAATTTATACGGTATACCACTCGGATTCTTTAGTAAGATTTAGGAATTCCTCTAAGAGTGGCCTGCTGGAAGCCAACAGCCCCTGGCAAGAAACGCCGGCAGCCTTCCCCGTCACCCGGTCCAGCACTTCGCCTCCTGCCTCCCTCACCAGAAGCAACCCGCTGGCAACATCCCAGGGATACAGGGAGTGGTGAAAGTAGAGGTCCACGCGCCCGCAAGCGGCATAGGCCAGCCCCAGCGCCGCAGACCCCATAATGCGCAGGCTCTGCATCCCTGGCCACAAACCCAGTACCAGGCCCAGGGCCTGAGCGCCCTTGGGGTTCATGTTGCCGATGTCAAAGGAAAGGATGCACTCTTCCAGGCTAGCCTTTGGACTCACATGCATGGGTTGGCCGTTCAGGAAGGCCCCCTGGCCCTTGGCGGTGCTGAACAGCTCGTCCCGCAACGGGTCATAAATGACGCCCACCAGCACATCGTCGCCCTGGGCCAGCGCAATACTGACACAGAAGTGGGGGATGCCCGAGGCATAGTTGCGCGTCCCGTCTATGGGGTCAACAACCCAACGTACCTCCCCGGCGCCGTCGCCTCCCATCTCCTCGCCCTCCACGCCAATACCAGGAAAGGCATGCCCCAGGGCCGCCCGGATGCGTCGCTCCGCCTCCACGTCCACGTCCGTCACCAGGTCATGGCGTCCCTTGTGGGAGACCTCCTTGGCCGTGGCGAAGCGCTGGCGCGCCAGCGCGCCAGCCTCCCTGGCGGCGGCTATACCCGCTTGGAGGGCGGAGGAAAGAGAGGGGGTGGTGGTCATGAACGCATCGCCTGTTCCGGTTGCCACACCAGGATGGCAATTCTTCACTACTGAGAATGCTCCAGAGAATGTCCATGTCCACGGAATCATAGCTGTGGACCAACCTGTTTCTCAACCCTATGAGCTGCCTCCATGGAATATCGGGGTTCTCGGACCGTGTAGACTCAGAGACTCTGTTCGCTGCCCCTCCAAGGATTTCCAGAAGATGCACCAGGCCAGGCTGAGCATCCTCTCAGAATCTAGGTGAGCGCGGTTTTTGCCTGAGACAAAGGTTAGGGCTTCACGAGAGTAGTCCGGCATTTGACGGAGGGTAATAGAATCGTCACGCTGCGACATAGTAGGTCTCTGCCTCATCCAAGACCTGCTGGCGGAAATACGGGCTGAGGAATTGCGGCGTATTCAGGTCTACTTTTCGTCCAAGTAACTCTGAAAGCTCATCCTGCATGGAAAAGAAGGCAAGGCCTGGCGTATGGCCCGCCTCAAACTCTACCAGCACGTCAATATCGCTGTCTGGCCGGAAGTCTTCTCGCAGCACTGAGCCAAACAGCGCAAGTTTGCGGATATGATGGCGACGGCAGAAATCCGCAAGAACATCTTGTCGGAGGAGGATCCTGGCTTTTCCCGTGGCCCGTTTTTTTCTATCCATGATACTGCCCTCTTCGGCCCATTGTACCAGACTATCTTCCCCCCACTCGCACTCCGAACAACCGCAAGGACTTCACCACCTCCGCCAGGCACGCCTCCGGATCCCGGTCGCCGAAGATGGCCAGGCGGATGAGCCGGTTGCCCAGGCCGTAGCGCCGCAGCCATGCCCCTTCAGCCGGCTCCAGCGCCTCTGCACTGGCCACCGAGGGGTTGACCTTCTCCAGCACCTGGCACAAGTAGCCCACGTCCACCCCCTGGTCCGCCACCAGCGACACATCCCGCTGGTGGTGCTGGAGGTTGGCGCGCCGCCATTCCACCGTCTCTTCTGGGGAAAGGACCCGCCGGATGTTGTGGCGCAGAATGCGGGAGGTCGTTGGCCGCAGGGCGCGGCCAACACGCCTCATTGCGGCCTCAGACTCGGCGTCGTAGGCAATGAACCATCTGCCGCCGGCCTGGGCGGCGCGCTCCACCAGCTCCACCCCCTGGCCGTCCACGTCGGCCACCAGGCCCACGTGGGTCACCGATGGCTCCCCCGGGTTCAGGGGGTCCCCCGACAGCAGGACCGTGAGCTGGCCCGACTGCTTGCGCCGGTACAGCTCCCGGTAGCTTTGCTGCACGCTGTCCACCAGGGCCCGGGAGTTGGCGTAGGCCTGGGCCACATCGGAGCCCCGGTAGGAGTCAATGACCTCCTGGATGGCGGCCTGCACCTGGGCAGGGCCGCCGGCGAACTGGTCCGCCAGCTCCCTGGCGGCCTGGAGGAAGAGGGCGCGTACCTTGGCGGCGTCGGGCTGGGCCTGCACCTGAGCGTACAGCCGTGGGTTGCCGCCGATGATCCGCGCCGTGAACGCAGCCAGAATGCCGTAGGGCGGCGTGCTGAGCTTGAAGGACTCCTCCAGGCTGAACCCCAGGGGCGCGGCCTGGGCCAGGGTCCGGCCGAAGACCAGGTAGGCGAAGTGGGCCAGGGTCTGGATGAACAGCATGTGCAGGTCGTGGGCCTCCGCCCCCACCTCTTCCACAACAGCTCCAAATGACCGCACCAGGTCCCGGTACCAGGCATAGAAGGCGGGGTCGGTACGCTCCGTGGGCGTCATAACCATCACCTGACCCACCAGATCCGGCACCGCCGGTCCAAAGAGCGGGTGCGTCCCCAGCACCGAGACGCCTTCAGGCACGTGGCGTAGCATGGCGGCCAGGGCAATGCTTTTGGTGGAGCAGATGTCTATGACGTGGGCGCCGGGCCGCAGGCGGGGCAGGACAGCGGCGCAGGCGGTCTCCATGGCCTCCTCCGGCACCCCGACAACCACAAACCGGTACGCCTCCAGGGGCAGCGGCTCTGAGGGCGCCGTGGCACTGGTGGGCGCCGCAGCCCAATCGGCAACGAGTCCGTCGTCGGCGCTGGTGTAGTCCAGGCGCAGGGCATCCATAGGAGCGTCCAGGCTGGCCAGCTCCGCCGTGTGCTGCGGGCCGGGGAACCCGCCCTCCGCAGCGCCCCGCCGGGCGATGGCCTTGACGTCCGCCAGGGTGATGCGCTCCACGCCAGGCACGCGGGCAAACAGGCGCTTGGCCAGCCACAGACCCATGCCGTCGCCGCCTCCTATGATAAGGAGGGGAGAGTATTCTTGATCTCTAGTAAGCATTTCCAAGTATCAAGGTGCTTTCAACGTGGTTTGGTCTGCTTTGGCAACCAACAGAAGCATAGCAGCGATAGACGACGTCAGTACGAACTCTGCGTCTGCTAATTGAACCTTTTGTTTGCCATCAATCAAAGCATGCCCAGCACCAGGTGCGTCACCTCTGTACGCCTCAATCTTCAAAATAATGTCGCGCAATATCGGGTGAATTCCCGTTTTGAAAGGCTCAGTGTTGAGTGCGTCACGCAGAGAGTCTCTATTGGGAATCAATGTTCTTGCCACACCTTCCAATGCCCCAACCGAATCTTTCACACAGTTTTCTATATCCGGCTCTGGTCGTGTATCCAATGCCTTGATTGCTTTCAGCAACTGATTGTGTGGCCCTATGAATCGCTCATCCTTCAAGATTTCAAGGGCTTGTTCAATTTGGGTGGCAGTTGGCTCTGGCCTACGTCTCTCCATCTTCCCTCCCCACATGGCCCATTGTAATCCACTCTCTATCAGCAAGTCATTGAATAGTTCTTCAAAGGCAACTGATGCCTTCCTTCGGGACATGTCCGAGAGGTCCAAGACTTGGTAGATGATTTCGGTGATGTCAAAAAAAGTGTACCATGCACACATTTCTACAATCATTTCAATATTCTGTTGCAGTTTGGGTATTGCCCAAGACCGAAAGTTACTAGAAAACCTATGGTTCAGGGTTATTTCGTGGATAGAAAAGCAGAAGTCATAAATATTTGAATACACGTTGCTTTCAAAATGGTAATTTATTGAATTGGCATCGTATCTCGTTACTATGTTGAACAGCAAGTTGAGCAGCCCGGCTCTTGCTTCAGCAGGCAAATAGTCATGTGGATTCAAAGGCGGCCTGGGCTTCACTGGGAAGCGGTTGGAAAAGTATTCTACCATCAAGCTGTGCCTTTCCGACTCTTCAAGGCGCAATTTACTGTCAAGAAGGTTGAAGTTCGTAACGCGGTCGGAAGGTTCCGGCCTGTCCGCTAGAACTGCCGCAGGAACCGCACGTCGTTGGCGTAGAAGTGGCGGATGTCGTCTATGCCATACTTCAGCATGGCGATGCGCTCCGGCCCCATACCAAAGGCAAAGCCCGTGTACTCCTCAGGGTCATAGCCCACGGCCTTGAAGACGTTAGGGTGCACCATACCCGCGCCCATAATCTCCAGCCAGCCCGTCGCCGAGCACACCCGGCACCCGTGGCCATTGGACATGACCCCTGTGCCCTTGCAGATGAAGCAGTCCACCGACACGTCCACCCCCGGCTCCACAAAGGGGAAATAGTCACAGCGGAAGCGGATGCGCCGGTCCGCACCGAAGATGCGCCGGGCGAACTCGTACAGCGTCCCTTTCAGGTCGGCGAAGGTGATGTCTTTGTCCACAGCCAGGCCCTCCACCTGGTAGAAGTGCCACTCGTGGCGGGCGTCGGTGGCCTCGTGGCGGAACACCTTGCCCGGCACAATCACCCGGATGGGGGGCTTGGCCTTTTCCATGATGCGCCCTTGCATGGGCGAGGTGTGGGTGCGCAGGAGCATCCGCCGCCCCTCGGGGGTGGGGTCTGTCCAGTCAATCCACAGGGTGTCCCACATGTCCCGCGCGGGGTGGTCACGCGGGATGTTCAGCAGGTCAAAGTTGTAGCGCTCCCACTCCACCTCTGGCCCTTCCACCACGTCAAAGCCCATACTGGTGAAGGCGGCGCAGATCTCCCGCACCATCTGGGTCACGGGGTGCAGGCGTCCCAACGTGACGGGCCTGCCGGGCAGGGTCACGTCCAGTTGGTCCGAGGCAAGCTTTGCGTCGGCCGCCTGTCGCTCCAGAGCATTTTGGGCTGCGGCAAACTTCGCTTCCAGGGTTGATTTCACATTGTTAACTAACGGGCCCCAATCGCGCCGCTGGTCTAGGGTGAGTTTCCCAAGTTGCTGGGTTAGCTCGCTTAGCTGGCCTCGACGGCCAAGGTACTTGATTCGCCAAGCTTCTAGTGAAGCTGTGTCCCTAGCCCGATTAAGCTCAGCCTCGGCGTTGTCATTTACACTGCGAAACCGAGTCATAAAAGCAATATCAGGGGAAAGTTGGCTGGTCATGAAGCATCCTCGCTGGAATCCTTGGAAGGGCCCATCGGCACGGTGTTGGAGTATTCTACTTTCATCCAGTTCGTTACCCGGTTGGCCTCGGCCCCGGCAACGCGGCGCTCCTCCGGGGATAGCGACCCCAGGCGCTGCATGAGCTGGCTCAGGCGTCCCCGCCGGCCCAGGAACTCCACGCGCCAGGCCTCCAGGGCGGCGGCGTCCTGGACGGAGGCTATCTTGGCCTGGGCCTGCTGGGCAGCGGACTGGAGTTCGTCAATGAGGGTACGAGTGGTCATAGAGTGAGGTCCTCTGCTATGTGTGGGCGGCTGTCTTCTGTTCCACCTCCGCCTCCTGCTGGGCAGACGCCCCGTTCTGCAGGCGGTTGCCCGTGACCTGCAGGAACACGTCGTCCAGAGTCGGCGTGCGCAGCGTCAGCTCATGGACACGCACACCCCCCTGGTTCAGGGCCAGGGCCACGGCGCTGACGAGGGACGCCCCATTACTGACGCTGACGGTCACCTCCTGCCCGTGGGCCTCCACGCCTTCTATCGCCTGGATACCCTTGATCGCCTCCACAGCTGCCGCAGCATCGCCCTCTATGCGGGCTACGATGACGTCGGAGCCGAGGGTGCGCTTCAACTCCGCAGGCGTCCCCTGGGCGGCCAGCTTGCCCCGGTTGATGATGCCCACGCGGTCCGCCAGGGCGTCCGCCTCCTCCAGGTACTGCGTCGTGAGGAAGATGGTGACGCCCATCTGGCGGTTCACGTGCCGTATCTCCTCCCATACCCGTGCCCGGCTGATGGGGTCCAATCCCGTCGTCGGCTCGTCCAGGAACAGCACCTCCGGATTGTGTACCAGGGCCGCCGCCAGGTCCAGCCGCCGCTTCATGCCTCCGGAGTACGTGCCGATGAGCCGGTCCATGGCCTCGCCTATGTCTATGAGATCCATGAGGTCGGTGATGCGCTGGTCCGCTTGCTTGCGGCTGAGGCCGTAGAGCTTGCCCTGCAGCCGCAGGAGTTCCCGCCCCGTTTGCTTGTTGTCCAGGGCGGCCTCCTGCAGGGCGGCCCCGATGCGCAGGCGCACCTCCTGGGGCTGGGCCTCGGCGTCGTAGCCGGCAACGGTGATGCTGCCGGCGGTGGGCGCCAGCAAGGTGATGAGCATCCGTATCACTGTGGTCTTGCCTGCCCCGTTGGGCCCCAGGAACCCGAAGAGCTCTCCCTTGTGTACCGCCAGGTCAACGCCGTCCACAGCCTTTACAGGGCCGAAGTGACGGACGAGGTTTTGCGTGGTGATGGCGTAGGTGTGGTCCATAACTTGCCTGGTTCATCCTCCGGGAATGTGGCTGTTACTGTGACAAGATGTGGATATGCTAGCAGATTTCGCCTGCTGCCGACAAAGAGTGGGCCACACGCCGGAGGCTATTCCTCTACTGCATTGGTAATATGCTGGATGCCCGCAACTTCGCCGCCCCGTCCCAGGCGCACCGCCGCCAGGTCTATGCGCCACTCCCGCGCCTCCAGCCCGTGGCGCTGGAGGTAGTGCTGGGCCGCCAGCGCGATGCGCTGCCCCTTCTGGCGCGTCACCGCCTCCACCGGCGAACCCATGCGGTTAGAGCGCCGCGCCTTCACCTCCACGAAGGCCAGCACGCCGCGCCTGTCCTGCACCACTAGGTCCACCTCTCCCCAGGGGCAGCGATAGTTCCGCGCCAGCACCTGGTAGCCCTGGCCCTGCAAGAAGCCTGCCACGGCCTCCTCGGCCAGCGCGCCGGGCTTTGGGGCAGCTTGTGGCGCTCTATCCAGACTCAGGCCGAGGCCCAGGGCGCCCCGCACCGGGGCGAAAACCCTGCGATGGATAGGGCAGGGGCCCTGGGCGGCAAGCCGGCGCAGGTGCTCCGCCGTTGGATACCCCTTGTGCCGCGCAAAGCCGTAGCCAGGGTATTCGCCATCCAGTCGCTCCATCAGTTGGTCTCGCTCCACCTTGGCAATGATGGAGGCGGCGGCGATGGAGCGGCACAGAGCGTCGCCCTTGATGATGGCGCGGAAGGGGATCCCGGCCTCGGGCAGGGGCACCGCGTCTATGAGCAGGTGGTCCGGCCTGGCAGGCAGGCTGGCGACGGCCCGGGCCATCGCCAGCAGCGTCGCCCCCACGATGCCGCGCTGGTCTATCTCCTCTGGACCTGCGGCGCCGACAGCGGCGCCCAGGGCATAACGCCGGATACCTTCGCTCAGCCGCTCCCGTTGGGCAGGGGTCAGGGCCTTGCTGTCCCGGAGCAAGGGATAGAAAGGCAGGTCAGCCTGGAGGTCCAGGACCACGGCCCCCGCTACCACGGGCCCGGCCAGAGGGCCGCGCCCCACCTCGTCCACCCCGGCGATGCAGCGGTACCCCTGCCCCAGCAGGCGCACCTCCTCCGCAAAGGTTGGGACGAGTTTCCGGGAAGTGGGGACGTTGGTATGGCGCTGCACCCTTGACCCTTCTCCTTCTCTTATCTTATGAGCCTTACCCGACAACTGCCTTAAATCTAGGAGGGTGCCAGGGAACCACAGCCTGTCCTTGGTGAGCCGTAGCTCCGACTC
>JACQOP010000153.1 GCA_016202485.1 Chloroflexota bacterium
CGTGCCGGTGGTGGCGCCCAGGCTTCGCCTGGCCTCGTGGGATGCCGATACATATGGCCAGAATGCACCTCGGGGAAAAGAATCTTCTCCGCTTGGGCCACTCCCTCTCCATAGGCGTGGATGAGGGCGTCCTCCGCTTCATAGGCGAAGGGGTCGCCCAGTTGCCTCTCGATCTCCCCACCTGGCTCGGGCCGGTTCGCCACCAGCCACCGAGCAGAGCGTGCGAGCGCCTCGGATACGGCAACCACGTCGCGATACCCCAACTGCGTCCGGACCTTCGTGATGTCGAAGTCGAACCTATCTCCTCCACTCTGGGCTCCGCCGCCACGATACACCTTGTTCGCCAGGGCAGAGGGCACCTCCACGACTTCCCACTCGTGGTCCAGCAGCTTGGCGATAAACTCAACCTGCTGCCGTTGCGAATGCTGGACCTCCTCCCGTATGTTGTAGACCTGGCCACCGGACTCTATGGGCTTGTCAACGGCCAACAACAAAGCGTGAGCGGCGTTCTGCCCGAACGCTCGTCGCCGAGAAGCCCCGCCGCTGGCGACTATGATGTGCTTGCGCCTGTCCAGCACCCTCCGAACGATGCTCCATTCAGGATTGGCTGGCGCATTGGGCCCGTAAACCTGTGGGTAGCGAAAAATCGTCGCGCTGTAGTGTCCATCGCGATGGGCCTGCATGACCGCCTGCTCGGTAACCCACATCAGGTACGCCAGTCGCGGGCCGTTGGGATCATCTGATAGCGGGCTGTCTTCTGGCACCATCGTCGGAGCTCCGAGAGGGCCCCAGCGAGGGTCACTCCTCTGAGCGTAGACGCCACCACCCCCCACGGTAATGAGCCGTTGAGTCTTGCCCTTGATCACGTCGGCGATTATGCGAACCCTGCCATAGGTGGCTACCGTAAGATCAAAGGCGCGGCCCGTCAGGGCCTGGCCGAGGATCTCGGCAAAATGGGGATCAGCGTGGACATGCTCCACGGGCTGGGCAAACTCGGCTTCGTGTTGCCCCCCGTGGAGTACAACAACATCGTACCCCCGCTCTATGAGGCCGTTAACGATATGGGGCCCGGAGGGTCCAGTACCGCCGATTACCAGGGCTTTCATCGACCCGTACCTCTCTCTGCCCGCGGCGCTCACCGACTCCACTCTAGGCGAGGGGGCATCTATGCTCCACCCACGCGGCCAGATCGAGACACGCTTCGGGCCAGGGTCGAAAAGGCTTCCCCCACTAACCTGTGGGAAAGCCTATGTCTCGATCCTCGCTTCCGGGACCCGCCGGCCGGAGGCGAGCATGGCCACAGACCGTGCCATGTGGAGGAACTGCCTCACTCTCCCTAGGTCCACAGCCACCAGGACAACCGCCAGGCCTATGTAAATGAATGAGAATATGTGGCGCACCAGTTCGTGGCTAATGACGAGCTGGGTGGTAAACAGGGCCAGGATAAAGAGCGCTGCCAACGGGCCCAGCCTCAGCCGTAGCAAAAGGACCACGGCGAACAGAGACTGAGCGGCTGTTAGCAGGACTTCCCACACCTGCCGGTTGTCCAGGGGAAGGCCGCTAACCTGGCCGAGAGAGATGCTATACACCACGGGCAGGCTGCCCACCAGCAGGCTCCACTGGTTCACCTGCGCTGAGACCAGGAGGATCAAGGCGCCCGAGCCGTTGCCCCGTACGGCCAGCAGGAGGGCTACCAGCATCTCTGGTGCCTCCGAGGCCAGGGGAGCTATCCACTGTATCAGGAGAAACTCGTCCAGATTCAGCACCTTGCCTGTCTCAATAAGGCCGTCGGCAAACGGCTTGGCAGCCATGACTATGACCGAGGCGGCGTAAAGAGCCAGAGCCACAACGATGGCGCGGCGGCCCGCCTTTCCTACCCCGGCAATGGCCGCCGCTGGCCCCACAAGCTCCTCCGGTTCCGCTCCCCCCTTCGAATGCAGCCACAGGTACAGGACGAAAATCAGAATCAGGATCGCAGCCGCCCATAGCACTATTTCCCGGAAGAATGGGAATATGAAGGCGATCACGGTTGCGGCAAAAAGGGCGACTATCTCCAGGCTGATGGGCCTCTCCAGCGCTAGCCCCCGGTGCCTGCGAATCCAGTACACCAGTGCCACAGAGGACCAGCCAAGCCCGATCAGCAGCCTGTTCGCGCCGGTCATGTTGGCAGCAGCATAGTGAACAAAAGGCCCCGAAGGGTCCTGGCCCGCGCGCCAGGCCAGGTAGAAGTCCACGCTGTACTCAGGCAGAACGGCTATGAGGGCAACTACGGCCAGCGCTAGCCCCTGGGAGATGTCTAGCTGGGCTACTTCGGAGGCCCAGGCCAGCAGGAACGCAGCACCTACAATGCCCGCACCGAAAATAAGGCTTTGCGCTCCCGGCGCCAGGTCAATACCGTCGGAGGAGGCGTTTATCCATCTGAGGGCAAGGGCAGGAAACCCGACGGCGATGGCTGCAGCGATCAACCCCCACTGGCCAGTCCGCCTGTTGGCCTGAGCCTTCTCACTCACCGGTTCGCTCCTTTCCCAGCAAAGGGGCCTCGTTGCCGAGGCCCTGCTCTCCACGGGTCACCTTCGCCCCAGGCCTACCGAAGGACCTTGGCCACAACGTAGCGGACCACGCCCCGGGGAGTGATCACCTCCACTTCGTCGCCAACGGTGCGGCCCAGGATCGCCTTGCCCACCGGCGAGACGCTGGATATCTTGCCAGCCGAAGGATCCGCTTCGCTGGATTCCACCAGAACATAGGAGAGCTCCTGGGTGCTCTTGGCGAGCTTCAAGACAACCCGACTGCCCACCGAGACTCGATAGTCGGTGTTTCTCTTGGCCAGATCCTCTCCCATTATGACGGCCCCTTTGAGCAGGGCTTCCAACTCGCGAATCCTGGCCTCCGCTTGGCCCTGGTGTTCCCGGGCGGCGTCCAGCGGGGCGTTCTCGCTAAAGTCCCTGGTTGCTGCGGCCTTGCGAATCTCTTCCGCTCTGCTCCCACGCTCGCCCTTCAGTGCGGCCAGCTCCGCCTGCAGCCGTTGATACCCGTCCGCGGTAAGCTGGCTAGCGTTCGCGCGCCGCTGTGCACGCTGGGAAGATAGCGCTTTCTTTCCAGCGCGGCGCAGTTTGGCATGAGTCGCCAGGTTGTCAGGAGTCCATCCCTCACGACTCAAGTATCCAAGGAACCCCTTCAGGAAGACCACCCGCTGGCCAGCCTCCTCTCCGGCTTCATCCAGCGTACCGCAATACTCCTCGACCTCCAGGGGCGTCAGGGAGGTTGCAACACGGTCACGACCGCACCAGCGGGTGAACCGGTTCAACTCAACCTGCATCGCCTGGCGCTCTTTGTCTTTCTGTGCTTCCAGATAGCTTGCCAGTGCCTGCATCAGTGCAACCTGGGACTCTTGAACCAAATTACCCTCCTGTTTTAGCCAGCATCATGGATTCTATGGCCGGACGGCTCGTATGTCAACGACCACGCGTACCTCCGAGAGACACCAGTCAGGGTCTTTTACTTATTAGGCAAAAACTCAAACTTTGGCTATGTTTGTGATGAGACGATGTGGGAGGAAGAATGGCTGTGGGAAGCGATGGAGTTGCCCCGTGAAATTCTCATGAAAACACAGTGATATAATGTCCACGGATATAGGAGCGGAGCAGTGAGCCTAAAAAAGAAAGCGGGACTCTACGGAGGAGTGGGGCTACTTATCCTGGTTGGAGTCCTGGCCTTCTTAGGCATGAGAGCTATAGATAAGAGCACCCAGAGGAGCTTGGATGAGCGAGTCCTCATAGCACAAACGGTAGCCCAGAGCGTAGACCAGATCCTCTCCAAGGCCCTGGATGATCTGGAACAATTCGCTGCCTTGCAGGCTTACCAACTGGGGGACCGGGACCCGGCTCCAGAGATACACGCCGTTGATGAGTTCTACCGCTGGTCGCGAACCCTCACCCCGATCTTTCTTCTGGACAGGGAGGGGAAGGTAATCCACACCCAGCCCCCATACCCTGAGTTGGTAGGCAAACCCCTTACCGACGACCCGAGAGCTATGGCGAACCTTAAGAAACTGCTCCCCTATGTTTCTGGTACGCTTGCCATTAACCTTACGCAAACGCGCGTCTTCACGGTGGCAGTCCCCGTAGTAGGTGAAAAGAGAGAGCTGTTGGGGGTGGTTGGAGGTAGCGTAGACCTGTCCCGCGGCGGGTCCACCGGCCTGATTGACCCTATGCGGTTGGGGAAGACAGCCTATGCGGAAATCGTTGACGAGGATGGATGGGTGATGGCTACTACCAAGAGCCAGCCGGAGGCTGCTAGCACCGAAGAAACGGAGTACGCTGCCCATTTTGCTACCCTGGTGAAGGCCAGGCAGGCAACGCAGGAGACCTGCTATCGTTGCCATGCAACTGAAAAGGGAATAGAAAGACGAAGAGACGTTCTGGCCTTTGCTCCTCTCACGATAATCTCCGGGGGAGCAGCCATTCGCCAGTCGGAGGAAGAGGCTTTGGCTCCTAGCCAAGAGTTGTTGCGGGACATGCTGCTTAGCGGAGGACTTATTTCCCTCCTGGGTATAGGGTTAATCTGGATAGCTACCCAGGGGCTGGTGCGTCCCATAGTTCAGCTTACCGCTGCTTCTCGAAGGATCTCCGAAGGTGAGTTTGACACCGAAATCGCCACAACCCGTGCAGATGAGTTGGGAGAACTGGCCTTCGCCTTTGATCAAATGAGGCTCAAGCTGAGAGACTCCATAGAGCAGAGGGAGGAAAGAGCCCAGGAGAGCGAGAAACGGGCCCAGCAGCTTTCCTCTCTCAATGCCGTGGCTGCCATTGTAAGCCGACCCCTGGACCTGGACCGCGTTCTTGGAGATGGCTTGGAAGAGGCCTTACGGATCCTGGGGCTGGCGACCGGGGGCATATGGCTGAAGGAGGAAGAACCACCCCAGTTGACGCTAAAGACCTACAGAGGTGCCTCCCGCCAGTGGCTGGAAGGGATTGCACGGCTCCAACAGGAGCCGGGGGTTTCGGTTGTGGTCTTACCCTACCAAGATGCGACCTCCCCCTCTTCAGAAGAGCCTAGTTCCTTCGTCTACGTCCCTCTCGTATCCAAAGGGAAGGTCCTGGGGGCAATGGGACTAGCTAGTCCAGGCCAGCACCAGTTTGACCCACAAGAGAGGGAACTCCTCGCCGCTTTTGGGCATCAACTGGGAGTGGGTATTGAAAACGCCCAGTTGTTCCAGGAAAGCCAGCGGCGCGAGAGGGAGGCCCACACCCTTAACCGGATCGCCATGGATATCTCCCGTCTCCTCGACCTGAACAAGATTCTGGATACGGTGGTAGAGAGCGCCCGGCAGGTCCTGGGAGCGGATGCAGCCATGCTCTCCCTGTGGGACAACATTAGTGGGGACATATATGTCAAAGCCGTAAGCGGTTCGGTGAGCCCTGCTTTCACGGAACTGCGGCTGGGCATAGGTGAAGGCATTGCGGGCAAAGTCCTCAGCCAGGGCCGGCCTGTCATCTCTGAGGACTACGCCAATGACCCGGATATAATCCACACCAGAGAAGGGGACGATCTGGTTAGAAAGGATGGCCTCAAAGCCCACCTGGTTGTACCATTGAAGATAGGGGAGGTGATACTCGGCAGTCTGGGGATAGCCAACAAGCAGGCGCAGCCGTTCCGTGAAAGGGAGGTGGACCTGCTTCAACAGCTAGCCAATCAGGCGGCGGTGGCTATTGAGAACGCCCGGCTCTACGCTCAGGTTGAAGAGATGGCGGTCTTGCAGGAGCGACAGCGCATCGCCAGGGAGATGCATGATGGCCTGGGACAAGTGCTGGCGTATCTGAGGCTCAAGTCCAGAGAATTGCAGGGCCTTCTGGCCTCGAACCAGACAACCCAAGCGCAAGAAGGAGTAGCTGAGGTCAAGGAGGTCGTGGATAGCGCCTACGAAGAAGTGAGAGGCGGTGTGCTGGCCCTGAGGGCCCAGACCCCTTCCCAAGCTGGTCTTATTCCTCTGCTCAAGGACTACGTGGAAGGTTTCCAGAGCCAGACGGGTAATCCCGTAGCCCTGATCGTAGCTGATGAGCGGGCCACCCAGTTTCCTCCCAGGGTAGCAATCCAGTTGGTGCGGGTTATTCAGGAAGCTCTGGCCAACGTGAGGAAACACGCCCAGGCCAGCAAGGTGGAAGTCAGCTTTGAAGTGGTGGATGAACAGGCCCTGATTACCGTAGAGGACGACGGCGTTGGCTTTGACCCGACCCAGATGGCTTTCGACTCTCCCTTCCATTTTGGCCTGCAGACCATGAAGGAAAGGATGGAGAGCGTTGGGGGCAGTTTGACTACTGATTCTCGCCCTGGCAGCGGAACCCGGATCATTGGCAAGCTACCCTTATCCATGAGCCGTTAGACCGGGGGCTATATGGATTGTTTGAGGATCATGCTCGTTGATGACTCTCCCCTCTTCAGAAAGGGACTGGCCGAGCTTCTGGCCCATGCCTCTGATATGAAGGTGGTGGCCGAAGCCAAGGACGGCTTTGAGGCGGTGGAAAAAGCCAGGGAACTCCTGCCCGATGTGGTTCTCATGGATATCTATATGCCTGGGTGCAATGGATTGGAGGCCACCCGTCTGATAAAAGAAGAGACGCCGTCCGTGAGGGTCGTCATGCTCACTATGTCCGAGGACGAGCAGCACCTGTTTGAAACCATAAAGGCCGGCGCCGAGGGCTTTGTCCTCAAGAACGTGGAGCCTGAAACGCTAATTGAGATGCTCAGAGGCATCTCTAGAGGGGAAGCACCCATTTCCCCCTCCATGGCCACCAAGATCCTCGCCGAGTTCGCGCAGCCCCGTCGCGCTGGAGCGACGAGCCAGGCCCGGCCAACGGGTGACCGACTGACCGAGCGGGAGAAGGAGATCCTACAACTACTGGCCGAGGGGCACAGCAACAAAGAGATCGCATCCCTTCTGGGCATCTCCTCGTCTGCTGTCAAAAGTCGCCTGCGCAATGTTATGGATAAGCTTCATGTATACAACCGTATTCAGGCAGCAATCCGCGCCGTTCAGCGTGGAGACATCTCTCCCCCCTGGAGTAGAACCCCAAAGGTCTAGTCCATAAGGTCCACCCGGACTGCCCGTCCTGTCCAAGTGGACGGGTGCCGGTGTCCAAAGTGCCTATACATATAGGCACTTTTTGTTTTATCAATGGAACCAAAAGGTCATTAGAAGGAACGGCGGAAATCAGTAGGATGGGCGTGAAGAAGGGAAACAAGGGGAGCAACGGAGGTTCAAGGGGAACCTCCTACTACTGGAGAAGAGAGGTGAAAAATGCATCCGCTGTCCTTCGTAATTGCCTTCGGTGTCCTGGGGATGTTCAGCCTGGTCGGGGCCCTCATGATGGTCATGAGCAGTAAAAGGCTCTTCAAACAGTTGGCAGGCAGCCCTGTGCTTGCGGGGCAGCATATAATGGAGCGGAGGAGCGGCATGAAAGTGCTGGCAGCGATAGACGCTTTCCTGCTCACCGTCGGGATTATACTGCTGACCCTGGGAGTCCGGGGCATTTATGGAGTCATCTGGGTTCCATGACCGGGATCTCTCCAGGGTCTGGCACTCACCCGCAGGAAAGGGAGCCTTGGTGGCCTCTATGCGTGTCTTGGTAGTAGACGATCATGCGCTGGTACGTCGAGCCCTCGCCAGCATCCTCCGCAATGTGCAGGATATAGAGGTAGTGGGAGAGGCCGAGGATGGAAGGCAAGCAATTGAGGCAGCCAGGCAACTCGATCCTGATATAGTCCTCATGGACGTCCGCATGCCCAACTGCAACGGCATTGAGGCCACCCAGCGCATCAAGCAGGAATTCCCTCAGATCAAGGTTCTGGCCCTTACCATCTCGGAAGAGGTCAACGACCTGGTGCAAATCATCACCAGCGGGGCTGAGGGCTACCTACTGAAAAGCGCCTCTCCTGAAGACCTCATCGCTGGACTCCGGCAGGTTGCGGAAGGGACTGTAGCCCTCTCTCCTGGCATGGCCGCCAAGGTTATCCGCGAGTTCGCTCAGCGCTCCGAGAGTTGGAGCGATTGCTCCCAAGCAGCCCTTTCGCCCCGAGAAGTGGAGGTGCTGCAACTGGTAGGCAATGGGGACAGCAACAAAGAGATAAGCGCCCGGCTTTCTCTAAGTGAAAGCACAGTCAGGAATCATTTGCATCATGTCCTGGAGAAACTCCACCTGCGCAACCGAATGCAGGCCGCCATCTTTGCCACAACCTACGGGCTTCTCTCAGGTCCGAGCCAGGAAAAGGAGAAGGGACCGCGCAAACCAGAAAGGGGGCGGCCCTAACCTTGTCTGAACTTGCTCTCCTTTGGCTAGGGGCCTTCTGAAGTGAGACAAAAGATCGCCGTCATCGGGCTGACGCTCGTGGGTATTGGGGCCTTGTTACTGATCTTGCGGCAAAGTGGACCTGGCCTGCTGGAGCGCTATGGCCTTTACCTGGGGCAATCTCAATACGAGGCGCAAACCGTAGAACGCACCGCGGGTCTTCCAACACAATATGTGGACTCAGATACTTGCAGCCAGTGCCATCAGAGTCGGTATGAGCAGTGGGAACAGTCACAGCATAGCGGGGTTGCCTGCGAGGCTTGCCACGGCCCCGGTCAGGCACATGTACAAGGAGCCGCTACTCTCTATCGCCCGGCGACTAGAGATGCCTGTGGGACCTGCCACGACAGGCTGGACGCCCGGCCAGCCAGCTTTCCCCAGGTAAGTCTTACCCAGCACTACCCACAATCGGCTTGCACAGCCTGTCACGACTCCAAAGGCCCGGCTAGCTACATTCCCCATCCTGTGCCGCAAGATGCCAATTGTGCCCTTTGCCACAGTGCCCAAGGCCAAGGGCTTGCCTCCCTGTCTGCAAGCCACGTGGGATACACCATCAAGGGCTGTCAGGTCTGCCACTGGCCTGCGGCCACGCCTTCGCAGACGCCTTCCAGCGAGCCTTCCCCCACGCCAACTTCGGCTGAGGCGACGCCAAGCTCCACGCCAGCACAATCCACGGTTGCTTCGGGGCCTCCGCCGATATCCCATGCCCTGGACGGGCGCAGCCTGTGCCTGGCCTGCCACGGAGGCGGAGTGACAGGAGCAACCGTAGTTCCTGCAAACCATGCGGGGTATACCAATAGCGTTTGCCTGGGCTGCCACAGGAGGAGCGATTCATGACAGTTTCCCGTCGCAAGTTCCTGAAGATGGCTGGCATGACCATCGTCGGGGGCGTAGCAGTGTATACCACTGCCCCTCGTGTCCTGGCGGCCATCCTCCGGGCAGAGGCAGCCGGGGAGGCAGTCGCTCCAGTGGAGGGTGTGGAGCACGCCTGGGCCTTTGTCGTGGACATCAGAAAGTGCATTGGCTGTAACAAGTGCCTCCAGGCCTGCAAGCTGGAAAACAGCGTGCCGCCTGCGGCGGAGCATAGCAGGACGTGGCAGGAGAGGTACGAGATCGGGGAGGACGGCGCCGTTTTCGTAGACTCCATAGGCTGGGGGGAAACAGGCCCTGAAAGCATGTTTCCCCCCACCAATCACAATGGCTCAGAGCCTGCTAAGAGCTTCTTTGTGCCGAAGCTGTGCAACCAGTGTGACAACCCGCCTTGCGTTATGGTCTGCCCGGTTAGCGCTACCTTCAAGACCAAGGACGGGGTCGTGCTTGTGGACGAGAAACGGTGCATAGGCTGCAAGTACTGCATCCAGGCGTGCCCCTATGGCGCCAGGTTCCTTAACCCTGTAACAAAGGTGGCGGATAAATGCACCTGGTGTTATCAGAGGATTACTAAAGGGCTTCCTCCCGCGTGCGTGGAGGTGTGCCCTGTGGGAGCCAGAATCTTCGGCGACCTGAAAGACCCGGAAAGCCCGGTGAGGAAGCTGCTCCGAGAGGAGATGACCCAGGTCCTCAAACCTGCCCTGGGGACCAAACCCAAGGTCTACTACATGGGTCTTCAAGAGGGGGTTAGATAAATGAGGCGCTGGCCCTTTTCCAAGAAGCGAGGAGTCAATGCAGGCCGTCCGTCGTCTCTCTCCCCATATCAGGCCACAGGGAGGTGGAATCTTCCTGGGTTGAAGGGCCTGCGCCAGGTTGCGGCGTCCAGAGTAGACGAGCTGGTTGTGCCCACCAGGCTAGACCTATGGCTGGCCGTGCTGGTGGTCACCGGTGCGCTGGGGTTCCTGGGCATTGTGGTCGGCTTTCTCAAGGGACACGAGAACGTGTTCGGCGTGGAACGGGGGGTGCCCTGGGGTATCCTCATCGCTACGTATATGTTCTTCGCAACCACAGCCTCAGGGTTGTGTCTCATCTCCTCTCTGGGACACGTATTTGGTATAAGGACCTTCGAGCCTCTGGGGGCAAAGGCCCACCTTCTGGCCATTGTCTCCCTCATTGCAGGCTTTACAGCCATCGGCGCCGAGTTGGAACGCCCGTGGAGACTCTTCGTGTTTGCGGCCCTAACACCCAACTTCGCCTCGCCGATATGGTGGATGGGTACCCTGTACACCTTTGAATTCACCTTCCAGATAGTGGAGTTTCAGTTTCTGAACCGGGGCAATATGGCTAGGAGGAGCAATGAGATCTCAGGGCCGGCCAGGCGGTTGTTCCGGTGGCTGGCCCTGGGGAGCAGCGATACCTCCACTGAGGCGCTGAGAAGGAATATGAGGCTTGCGCGATGGGCAGGCATAGGGGGAGTCACGTTCGCAATCCTTGCCACCAGTACTCTGGGAACCGTGTTCGGCCTTGTGGAGGCAAGACCGTGGTGGTCTGGTGCATACATGCCCGTATATCTAATACTGTCGGCCCTTGTATCGGCAGTGGCTGTGCTGGGCTTCTTCGGCTCCCTCAGCTATGGACTTGGCGAAGGAGAGATAACTACGGGGGAGAAAGGGTTGATGGTAGCCCTTGGGCGGCTCCTGCCGCTCTTCTTGGGGGCTTTGGTGCTCTTCATAGTCTGGAACGCTATTGAGCGGCTGTACGGGGATATGCCAGGGAAGTCTGAGGCCCTGATGCTTCTGGTGGCGGGTCCGCTAAGCCTCCCCTTTTGGGGGCTGGAGATACTGGTGGGAATTCTTGTTCCCTTCTTCATCCTCCTGCATCCCAGGACTAGGACAACCGCTGGGGTGGGGATTGCCTCACTGCTGGTCCTCATCGGCCAGTTTGCGGCCCGGTATGACCTGGTGATAGCCGGACAGCTTGTCCCCGTCGCCGGGAGCATGGAAGCTCTGCACTACACTCCCAGCTATACCGAATGGCTGATAGTAGGCGGGATATTTTCGCTGTGTGCCTTTCTCTATACCTTCGCTGACAAGGCTCTGCCCAGAAGGGACATACACATGGACCTTTGGGAGTGATGACAGCACCAGCACACTAGTAACTCCGGCGGTTGGATCTCTGGGTATCGTGTGTCTGAGAGTCGTGGGGGAAGGAAGGTGAGCTAGATGAGGAGCTACCACGGCGGAGACCGGGTGAGGCCGGGGATGTATTTGAGTCGGACATCAGGAACATTCTTTGGGGCGACTGACCAAGGCGCGCAGCTTCCTGGGGAAGTCACAGAGCGGTACGTCCGGCTGCCCCTGCTTGCTGGGGTGGCAATGAGATTGATGATGGGTGTGGGATTCGTCTTCTTCCTTCCCCTGGTGGGCATCGTTGGGTTTCCGGTTTTCCTCGGGCGACGGCTGGCGAGGCGTTCGCCGAGGAAGCCTCCGCCACAGCCTTTCATACGTTAGTCAAGCTAGTCTCCCTAGGACGTAGGCTGGTAGAGCGTTCCCCGAGGGTTTGGTTCCCTAGGCGGCACACCACAGTGCGACAGGGGGCTCCATGCTACACCCACGTGCGCGATCGGCTGGACAGTCGTGCGGCAGGCTTGTCAGGGCAGTCCTCTGGGTGCTTCTCCTGACAAGCCTACCGGCGGGTGGGGCGGTTGTGGCTGGGGATGCTGAGGCCCAGAGCGGTGGGCCACCTGTGCTCCACCCCATAGAAGGGCGCGAGGGCTGTACGCAGTGCCATCGCACCACGGGGTCCCTGGCCGTGCCCACCAATCACGTAGGACGTGCCAATGAGACGTGTCTCCTGTGCCACGCGGCAGCCACAGCCACGCCCACGACCGCGCCAACGCTAGTACCTACCACAGCGGCAGCGCCGGCGACCACGGCCGCTCCCTCTTCAGACCCCTGGACCTTCTGTCTGACCTGCCACAGCGTGCCAGGTCTTACGATGACCTTCTCCAACGGGGATACCGTTGCCTTGACTTTTCCGGTGGAGGCCTATCGCCAGTCGGTCCATGGAAACCTGCTGTTGTGTGAGGCCTGCCACTCTGGTCACAGGGAGGTACCACATCCCTCCCTTGATGCGAACAGCCGCCGGGGGTATGCCATTGCCAGGTATGAGGCGTGCAAAGCGTGTCACTTCGTCAACTACACCAAGACCCTGGACAGCGTGCATTTCCGTGCGCTAAGTGTTGGCCAGCCCGATGCGCCGGTGTGCACCGACTGCCACGGCGCTCATAACGTCTCGTCCCCCGATCACCCCCGCAGTGGCATTCCTCAAATCTGTGCGAAGTGCCATGCTGAAATCTACCGGGCCTATGAGGAGAGCGTTCACGGTCAGGCATTGACTGATACGGAGAACCAAGATGTGCCTACGTGCACCGACTGTCACGGCGTGCACAACGTAAGAGGCGCCACCTCCAACAGCTTTCATCTGGAGATCCCACAGCTATGCGGAAGCTGCCACGCCGATGGGAACCGTATGGCCAAATACGGACTATCCACCCGTGTCCTGACGACATACCTTCAAGACTTCCATGGCATGACTGTGACCCTGGCCCGTGAGAAGAAGGACCCGGACATCCTCTCTTATGAAGCCGTGTGTACTGACTGTCACGGCATCCACGACATTGTTTCAACCAAGGTGGCATTGTCGCCGGTGCTCAAGACAAACCTCGCGGGAACTTGTCAACGCTGCCACTCCGGGGCGACGAAGAACTTCCCGGCGGCCTGGCTTTCTCACTATGAACCAAGCCTGGAGCGTGCGCCTCTGGTGTTCCTGATCAAGTTCTTCTACCGTATCTTCATTCCACTGGTAGTTGGCGGACTCGTCATCCAAGTAGCTACCAACATTTGGAGCATGGCTCGCCGCCGATAGGAGGCATCATGGAACGATCTGTGAGAAGAGAGAAGAGCGTGGCGAAGGAGACCGCGGTTCGTTTCAGCGCCACCCAGCGATTTGAGCACATGGTGATCATGGCGGCATTCCTCATCCTTGCTCTCACTGGCTTGCCCCAGCGTTTCTCTGATCATGCCTGGGCCCAGTGGGTGATCCAGAACCTGGGCGGCATCTACGCCACGCGGTTCATTCACAGGACGTTTGCCTTCGTTTTCGTCTTCGGGGCCCTGTTTCACATCGGCGAGATTCTGCACCACCTGTTCATCAGGAAACGGCCTGCAACCATGCTGCCTGATTTCAAGGACTTCAAGGAGGCTATCTGGACTCTACGCTACGAGGTTGGCGTTGA
>JACQOP010000144.1 GCA_016202485.1 Chloroflexota bacterium
GCGCCGGGGCCGCTCTCGCCGTTCCCACGCCGACGCCCGCGCCAAGGCCCCCATCCTCTTTGTCTTTTGACAGCGCCGCCAGCGGAGCCTCGGGGGCTGCGGTTGCTCCCCAGGCTGAGGACCGCAAGATCATTGCCCAGGCTAGCCTCACGGTACAGGTTGATGCGGTAGCTGCCGCTGTTGCCCAGGTGCAGGGGATAGCCCAGGGCGCAGGCGGCTATGTGGAATACCTTTCTTCTTCTGGGGCGGGCGAAAAGCAGTACGCCACCATCACCATACGGGTCCCACAATCGGAGTTCTACCGGGCCCTGGACCAGCTCCGGGCGCTGGGGGAGGTGCAGGGGGAGAACCTGGGGTCGCAGGACGTGACGGAGCAGTTCATTGACCTGGAGGCGCGGCTGCGCAGCGCCAAGCGTGAGGAGGAGAGCCTGCTGGCATTGCTGGGCAGGGCGGAGCAGATCAGCGAAATCCTGACCATAGAGCGGGAGTTGTCGCGGGTGCGAGCGGACATTGAGCGGTACCAAGGGCAACTGAACGCCCTGGAGAACCGGGTAGCGTTGTCCAGCATCACCGTCTCACTGGTCCCGCCGGCCACTATCCTGGGCCAGCCGCCGGCCGGGTCGCTGACGGTGGAGGTGGACAGGGCGCAGGACAGCGCCGAAGCGGTGAAGTCCCTGGCTGCGCGCCTGGGCGGCGAGGTGGACAGCTTCTTTATCTCGGTGCGGGACGGGCGGACCCGGGCCGACATCTCTCTACGGGTGTTCAGCAAGGACTTTACCCAGGCCATTGCCAACATTGAGGACGAGGGGAAGGTGCTGGTCAAAGAGGTGCGGGAAGGCAAACCCGGCGACGAGGCCGCCGAGAAGCCCGACGCCCCCGTTACGGTAAGCCTGGTGGAGCCGGCCCAGAGCACACTCAAGCGTATCCTGACCATTGGGCTATGGGTGGGCAGCGGCGCCCTGGTGGTGCTGGCGGGCCTGCTGGTCTACGGCGTGTACCGCCTGGGCCGCAGCCGTGGGATGGCGGCTGCGCAATAAGGAGCAGGGGTGATGCAGGAAAGGGCCGTACCCCACAAGGGGCCGCTCTTGGCGCTGCTGGGGTTGGGGATGTTCGCGCTGCTTGCCACGGGCTGCCAGGAAGAGGGGCCGCTCCAGGGAAGGAAAGCCTCTTCACCTGCGCCTGGAGCCACAGGCACAGCGAGGCAGGACCCCCGGGCCGTCCTCATAGCCCAGTACCGCGTTGATGTCATCGCCACGCCGTACGATGACGCTCTGGCCTTCAACTTCAAGGCGACCATCACTGGCGGGCCAGACAGCACTCCAGAGCTGTATTGTGCAGGGACAACCTGGGAGTTTGGCGACGGCCAAGGTTGGGCGGCCATCCCCGGTTGTGTGCCCTGGAGTCCAGACCTGAAGCTGCGCCGTTCCTATGAGTTCCACCACTGGTACGAACAGCCTGGTGAGTACCTGGTGGAGTTCTCTTACGGCCCACTGAAGGGTTCAACACTGGTGCGTACGGGGAGTGAATCCCCAGACCAATAGCGTCGTTGAGGGCCGCACCAACTCGCTCTGCTGCACACCTTTCCTCACGCCCTGGCCTCTTGCCCAGGGAGCTTTGCCGTACAAGCCAGGAGTTTGCCTCTTCTTCTCTAGCAGAGGTCGTTCCCTCCCGCCCACCCGCCGTAGGACCTCGATGAAATCGGGGCAGCCCCCAGCAGGGAACGAGGTTCCTTAGCACCCTCTGAGCATGAGGTAATTAGCGGGCACGGCCCACCAACGGAGAGGGAGAATTTGAGGCTGAGGGACAGGTTTCAAGCCGCCGGCAGAGGGGTCCCGACTTCGTGCAGGACTTGCGAAGGTGTCGGAGCTTTGCCCCTCTGCCGTCTCATTCTTCCGCAGGCTGTTAGGCGCGGATGACGCCGACGTTGCCCTCCCGGATAATCTCCGTGCCGAAGGGGGCTGAGCGCTGCTGGAACCGGTCCAGGATTTCCCGGGCCACGTCGCCCTCAGCCAGTGCAGGTCGCCCGCGTTCTGAGCGGGGCTTGCCGAAGCCCAGGTCTACGGGGTACAGGCGGGCCTCCTTAAACTCCCCCTTCTCCCACCTGGTCATGGCAATGGCGCTCTGATGACCAATGGGCTGGAGAGGCCGAGGCACGTCACGGGTCTCGTAGAACTCGCCGGGGGTGGCTTCCCAGCCCAGGCCATAGCGCACCAGGTTGTCGTGGGGCATGAGCAGGACAGTGTCGTTTTGCAGGAAGAAGTCTCCCAGCGAGTAGAAGATGGGCTTGCCCTTGTAGATTTCAATGCCCCTGTCCTGGTGGGGGCCGTGGCCCACGAATACATCGGCGCCGGCGTCAATGCAAGCCCGCATGATGGTGACGGCGTGGTCGGAGGGCTCCGCAGCGGTGGTGCCGGGCTCGTGGCTGTGCATGGTGCAGACGACCCACTGGGCCATGCGCCGGGCGTCTCGGACCCGTTGGAGCCAGCCCTCCAGGTCATCCCAGTTGGGTGTGGTGTGGCGCTGGACGGTCTCCCCCAGGGCGACCTTTGCGAATCCGGGTCGCTCGGCCTGAACGCCCGGGACGCCTGGGAGATAGAACTCGGTATCGGTCTCTTGAGGGGTGTCGCCGCCCCGCCGCAGCCACCCCAGGGCCTTGGCAGCCTCGTGCAACTGATCAAAGGTGGCGCGGTCCACCACGTATTCGGTAGTGTGGCGGATGAGGTTGGCCCCTGGCCGGCCCACGACATCCCGGCGGGCTTCCCCAGCGCGAATGTGGGGAAGGCCGGAGGTGGTGGCTGATAGGAGGGCCACGCGGCCCTTGGGCGTTTCTATATAGACCGGCGCCCGGGCCTCTGCGATATTGCGACCGGTGCCTGCGTGAGGCATGCCATACTGGTCCAGGTAGCGGATGTTGGTCATCACGCCACCCTCGCCGAAGTCTATGGAGTGATTGCAGGCGCAACTCACCATATCAAAGCCCATCCACTGGAGTTCGGCAATGTTCCGGGGGTCGCAGCGCATGTAGGTGCCGGTCTGGTAGGTAGGGGCGTCCTCATAGTTGTGGAACAGCATCTCCGCATGGGTGAAGGCCACATCGGCGCCCCGGATCATGTCCACAAGCTTGAGAAAGTTTGGCTCGCGAAACTTGGAGACGCTGCGGGTAATCAGTGACTCTCCTGTGAGGGCCATATGGATATCGCCGCCTTCTGACTCATAAATTGTCCTATCATACGAATAGGTGGTCATGGGCATCTCCTTTCCTCTCCACTTGGCGTTTGTTATGACCAGAGTTACGCCGCGTCCCAGATGCGGCCGCCGCCCCACCGCAGTCGGGGCAGAATGGGACGGTAAGAGCTTATCATCGGCCTCTGGGTAACTGTCAATCGCTGTTTTGTCTCCATTCAGTTACGAAGCAGGATTTGCAGTTGGGGGAAAGGTGGCCGGGCGGATTAGGGTGGCCTGCTGCAACCAGACCGGCGCACTACCCAAAGGCGCGCTCCTGGATGATAATGTCCAGCAGATTACCCGCAGGAGGGGCGCATGGACATGAAGGCAGTTGCAGGCGATGTGACGACGGTCTCCACACCGGCGCTGGTGGTGAACCTGTTCCAAGGGGTGACCAGTCCTGGAGGGGCCACGGGTGCGATAGATGTAGCCCTGGAGGGGGCTATCACCAAGCTGATTGCTGAGGGCGAGGTCACGGGCCGTGAGGGGGAGCTGACGCTCATTCACACGTTGGGGAAGCTGCCTGCCCAGCGCATTCTCGTGGCAGGCCTGGGCAAGCAGGAGAAGTTCTCGCCGGAGGTGGTGCGCCAGGTGATGGGCAATGCGGGACGCTACGTGCGGCGGTTGAACGTGCGACGTTTCGCCACCATCGCCCACGGCGCGGGCATCGCCGGCATCCCACCTGCTGCCTCGGGGCAGGCCATGGCCGAGGGGGCAGTGATGGGCCTGTACGCCTTCAACAAGTACAAGAGCCGCGACCCGGAAGAACCCCAGCGGGAGCTGGACGAAATCCTGGTCGTGGAACGCGATGCCGCCAAGCTCCCTGCCCTGGAAGCGGGTTTCGCAAGGGGGCGCGTCATCGCGGAGTCCGTCAACTTCGCGCGAGACATGAGCAACGAGCCTGCCAATGTTCTGACGCCTACGGAGATGGCGGAGCGAGCCCTACAGATGTGCCGGGAGGCCGGCCTGGAGTGTGAGGTGCTGGACCGCCCGCAGATGCAGGAGCTGGGGATGGGGGCGCTGCTGGCAGTAGCGGCGGGGAGCGCCCAGCCGCCCAAGTTCATCATCATGCAGTACCGGGGCGACCCGGCGAACCCCTCCAACAACATCGCCCTGTGCGGGAAGGGTATCACCTTTGACTCCGGGGGCATCAACATCAAAGGCGGGGACAACATGGGCAACATGAAAGGGGACATGGCGGCGGGGGCGGCGGTGATGGGGGCGATGAAGGCCATTGCCTACGTGAAGCCCCGCATCAACGTCATGGGGCTGGTGGCGGCCACGGAGAACATGCCTGGCGGCTCGGCGTCGCGGCCTGCGGACGTGGTGCGGGCTATGTCGGGCAAGAGCATAGAGATTGACAACACCGACGCCGAGGGCCGGCTGGTGCTGGCGGACGCCCTGAGCTACGCGCGCCAGCACAACATGGGACGCATTGTGGATGCGGGGACGTTGACGGGCACGCCCTTTGGGAACCTGGCGGCGGCTATTATGGGGACGGACCAGGAGCTGGTGGAGCGCATCATCCGCGTGGGCGAGGCCACGGGCGAGCGCTACTGGCAGATGCCGATGTGGGAGGAATACCGGGAGGGGATACGCAGCAACATTGCGGACATCAAGAACACCGGCGGGCGCGGCGCGGGGAGCATTGCCGCTGCCTACTTTATACGGGAGTTCGCTGGAGACGCCTCGTGGGCGCACCTGGATATTGCCAGCGTGGCGCGGACGGAGGGCGACCGGGGCTACCTGGTGCGGGGGCATACGGGGTTTGCGGTGCGCACGTTTGTGGGGCTGGTGGAGGAGCTGGGGAGGGGGTAAGCCCTTAAGGAGAAGATATGTCAATCTACACTGGAGTGATAGCTCCACCAAGCCTTGAAAAGGGTTTTATTAGCAGGCTGGCCTTCAACTTTGATCTCACACACGACGAAGCACTAGATGTGAGTTATCAGTTTGCTGGCGGGTACAGCGCTGTGTTCTCAGTACTTCATCCCATAGATGGCACAGACCACTATATTGGAAATGGGCAACTGGATATGAAGGAGCTACCGATATCCATTCTTAGCCCTCTCACAAAAACGATGGTGCCAATATGGAAAATGTACTTAGAATTACCATCTGTGTTAGCTGCTCAAATTGATGAGCTTAGAAAACTTGGGCTTGAACAGGCTTTGCGGCTTCGAATCCGTTTGGACTTGTTGGTGGAACCTATCAGAGGAGGCAGCCGCCAGGAAAAAAGAACCGCCGCAGTCATGCAGCGCACTGACGCTCAAGGTAGTGGTGCGCCTATTGTGCCAATTCAGCATAAAGAATGGTCTGAAATTATGCGCCAATTGGGATTTCCAGGTAGGCGCTATGTGGAGATGCGCTTCCCAGAAGTTGACAGACAAACGTGGTCAAGGGCCGCAGACGACCTGGCCCAGGCAGACAAGAGCTTTGATTCACGGCAAGATAAGCAGGTTATGGATTATTGCGAGAATGCATTTCAAGAGATCTTCGGACGTTCACTAATCATGGAAGGTAATGAAGATAAGTTTCTTGAAGGCGTGCAGCAACAATTGATAAAGTGGGGACTCACGGACGCTACAAGACGCGAGCTGTTGGCACCCGAGATAGCAAAACTAATCCGTTACATAAGGCGTGGTAAGCATCTCGTGGACGTACCAGGCCACCCGGAATTTGATCCAAACAGTGCTGATGCTGAACTGAGCCTTTTGATGTCCAAATCCGTCATCGGTTATTTATCAAAACTTGCCACTGGAAACAGTAAACCATGAGGTATCTGCATGGCTAACATTTCCGACCTGCCGCCAGACTCCAAAGCTTACGCCGAACTGGCCTTCCGTGAGAAGGAGGCCCTGCGGAAGCGGCGCGCCCGCATGAGCTTCAAGCGGAAGCTGGAGATGCTGGACCGGCTGCGGGAGGAAGGCAAGTGGTTGCAGAAACGGGAGGGCTAGCTTACCCCAGGACTTCGTTCACCGGCAGGGTCACGTCTGGGAAAGCCGCCGGTGTGAGGGCACTGCCCCGGCCCAGGATGCGGACGTCGGTGTAGCCCTGGGGGGTTGGCCCCCGGTAGACCTCCACATGCTGGGCGTTCAGGTCTACCAGCCATACTTCTGGAATGCCGGCGCGGGCGTACATGGGGGTTTTCTGCTGGCGGTCAAAGGCTATGGTGGAGTCGCCCACCTCAATTAGCAGATAGACATCTGCGGGGGTAGCATGGCTCCTGCGGTAGTAGTCTTCTTGCCATCGCACCAGAGCAATGTCCGGCTGGGGCATGGAAAGGTCGGAGAGCCTCATTGAGTTCTGGGAAAAGGCAATGGCCTGTCCCTGAAGTCGTACAGAGAAGAAGTCATGCAGATAACCGACGGTGCCGCCGTGGGGGCTGCCGATAGGGGGCATTTCAACGATTTCTCCTTCCAGCAGCTCTACACGGTCGTCCCCCGTCAGGATGCCGGCCTCGGCCATTTTGACGTATTCTTCTACGGAGAACAGCCTGCGTTGTCGTTCTACGGCCATGCCACACCTCATGTGTAAAGGGCAGGAGTATCATAGCATAAGGTAGAAAGGGGAGGTACCCATGTCCATCCTTCGCCGCCGGCCCGCTATTGGCGTGGTGGAGCTGCACGGTATGATTGGGGGGGGCGTCCGTGCCTCCGTCTATCACCAGCTCCTGGACCGGGTGGAGCGCAGCGCCCGCATTGGGGCGGTCCTGCTGGATATAGACTCGCCCGGCGGTGGGGCTGCGGCGTCCGAGGACTTGTACTTTAAGGTGGCGCGGGTACGACAGAAGAAGCCGGTGGTGGCCTTTGTGCGGGGGACCGGGGCCTCGGGGGCGTATCTGGTGTCCTGCGCCGCCAGCAAGATTGTGGCGCTGCCGGGGTCGCTAGTGGGGTCCATTGGCGTCATCTCCATGCGGCCGGTACTGGCGCAGCTTATGGAGCGTCTGGGTGTCAGCGTTTCGGTGAACAAGAGCAGTCCCTTGAAGGACATGGGTGCGTTCTACCGGGCGGCGTCGCCGGAGGAGGAGGCGAAGCTCCAGGGGCTGGTGGATGAGCTGTACCAGGCGTTCGTGGGGCATGTGGCCGAGGGGCGCAACATGGCGGCTGAGCAGGTGCGGCAGTATGCCACGGGGGAGGTGTTCTCCGGCCAGAAGGCGAAAGAGGCGGGCCTGGTGGACAAGGTGGGGGACTTTGACGACGCCGTGGACCTGGCAGCGTCCCTATCAGGCATCCCAAGGAGGACTGCCCGCATCAGGCCACCCCGGCCTTTACAGATGCGGTTCCTTGGCCGGTTCCTGGTCGGGGACGGCTCAACCCTGCTGGAAGAGGTGGAGCCGCTGTTGACCCGCCGGCTATGGTACCTGTGAGGGCGCATCCCGCTGCTTTTGTGGTACATCAAATATATGAGGGCAGGCAAAGGGAAAGGAGCAGGACGATGACCACGGCATTGCAAGAGTTGAACAGTGCTATTGCATTGGTAGCGCAGGAGGCCAGCCGGACCCTGGTGCAGGTGCGCAGCGGGAGGCGCGGTGTGGGTGCAGGCACTATCTGGCACGCCGACGGGCTCATTCTGACGAATGCCCATGTGGTGGGCAGCCGGCGCCTGGAGGTGGAGCTGCCCGATGGCCGTGCCTTCCCTGCCCGGGTGTATGCCTATGACGAGGCGCGGGACCTGGCGGCCCTGGTGATCCAGGCCAGCGGCCTGCCGACGATCCCGCTGGGGGACTCGCGGAGCCTCAAGGCGGGCCAGTGGGTAGTAGCCATAGGGCACCCGTGGGGCAGGCGCGGCGCGGTAAGCAGCGGTGTGGTAATAGGCGTGGGCGACCACTGGCCTGCGACGCCCTTCCACGGGCGGGAGCTGATTGCGGCGGCGCTGCCCCTACGCCCCGGCAACTCCGGCGGGCCGCTGCTGGACGTGGAGGGCCGGCTGGTGGGGATCAACGCCATGATCACGGGGCCGGAGATTGCCTACGCGGTGCCGGTGCACGTGGCCAAGGCCTTCCTGCGAGAGACGGTGAGGGTGTAGGGGCACGATAAATCGTGCCCCTCGGTCATGCAAGGTAGGCAGTTACTCCAAGACTTCACCTATATCCCTTTCCTGCTGTGCATTTTTCTGTAGAGTCCGCTAGACTATCAACGGCCGTCTCATACGGCCGTTGATGCAGTATGTCAGCAGCGTCTCCCATAGCCATTGCCCTGGACGGCCCCGCAGCCTCGGGGAAAACGGTGGTTGGGCGGATGGTGGCCCGCAAGCTGGGGTACCGCTTTTTGGACACCGGCGTCATGTATCGCGCCATGACGTGGGCAGCGCTGCAAGCTAAGATCAACCCCAAGGACGCTGCCAAGCTGCGAGGCCTGGCGCGGGAACGGCCCGTAGTAGTGGTCTTTGGAGAGGACAGGGGGGTGTTGGTGCTGGTAGGGGGCGTGGACGCCACGCCCCATGTGCGAGAGGCTGAGGTGGAACAGGCCGTTTCCCTGGTGTCCCAGGTGGCAGAGGTGCGGGATGCGCTGGTTGCTGTGCAGCGCCGCCTTGCCCAGGAGGCTGATATCGTTATGGCGGGGCGGGACATTGGGACCGTTGTCTTGCCTGACGCACCGGTAAAGGTCTTCCTGACCGCTTCCGCTCAGGAGCGGGCGCGCCGTCGTCATGCGGAGATGCAGGCCAGGGGCGACGGGACCACTTACGAGCAGGTGCTGGCGGAGCTCCAGCGGCGGGACAAGCTGGACTCCGGGCGCAAGGTATCGCCTATGCGCCCTGCGCCGGATGCCCAGGTGGTGGTCACCGATGGGATGAGCGAGGAGCAGGTGGCGAGCTTCCTGCTGGCGCTGATTGGGAGAAAACTGCCATGAGCCTGATGTACTCCTTGGGCAAGGGCGTGGCTTGGACGTGCTTTCATACCTTCGGCAGGTTGGAGGTCAAGGGACGGGAAAACGTGCCGCCCCGCGGGCGCGTGCTTATCATTGCCAACCACCAGTCAAATGGGGACCCGCCCCTGCTGGCGGCGGTGCTGCCCCGCCAGGTGCATTTTATGGGGAAGGACGGGCTGTTCAAGCATCCGTTGGCGGCGTGGGCTATGCGCGCCTGGAACGTCCACCCGGTCCGGCGGGAAGGCCGCGACTCGGAGTCACTGATGTGGATGGTGCGGCGGTTGGAGGAGGAGGAGGCGTTAGTGGTCTTCCCGGAGGGGACCCGCCATCCCAGGGGCATGGGCAAGGGGAACCGGGGCGTGGCCTATGCGGCGTTGAAGACCCAGGCGACCATCCTGCCCGTCGGCATTACCGGCACGGAGCATATCCGGAGCTTCGGGCGCATCCCCTTCCCTTTCTGCCGCCTGCGGGTGAACGTCGGCCTGCCCTTCAGCCTGCCGACCATCAATGGGAGGGTGAGCGACCCTGTCATGGAGTCGCTGACGGATATGATGATGAGCAGGGTAGCGGACCTGCTGCCGCCGGCGTACCAGGGGGTGTACCGGCGGACGAACCCCGTGGCTGCGCAGGGGGACGAGAGGATGTTAGGCTAGGATGTCGGGTCCCCAAAAACCTTACTGCTTCTGAAGGAAGCTATTCTCCCCTCAGAGGGCACACCTCACCCGCTGCGGCAACACCTGAGGCGCCCTGAGGAGCTTTGCCAATCGGACCAGGTTATAGGCCGCTGCGGTGAACTCCGCCCAGAGCTGGTTGCGGGCCACCCCTTTGTACCGGAGCTTTCTCCCTCCACCCACTGTTCCTTCGCTTCGCTCTCGCCCCTGCGGGGCTAGGATGACATGCTTGGTCCAGCCAAAGACCTGCACCACTCGTTTCCTGGCCCGTTGACTCTCTCCATACCCGCTATGCCGGGCAGTCCGCCTATCTATGGTGGAGTGGACCCGCTGGGCTACATGGTGGGTTACTCCCATCTCCCGGCACACCGCGACGAACTCCCGAGTATCATATCCCTTGCCCGCACCAACCGCCTCAACGAGCCAAAGCTGCTCCCCTGGCCCACCACCACACTCGCCTCCTCCTGCCTCGCTATGTGGATGTGCTGCGGCCTCTTTCCGAAGAGCAGGTGTGACCAGTAAATTGCGGCGACGGTAGGAAAAGGGAGGGTTGGAATCCCCTTTGGTGGGGCTCAACGGACAGCACTCGAACTTTCTTCGGCCTGACCTGGCGGTGCGGCTAATGCAACTGCTACATTCAGACCGCAGCAACAGGTAGAGCGACGCCCGAACGGTTTCCTCGATAGGTCATCGCGTTCTCTACGGTTCGTCGTAGAGATAGCTGTGCTCTATTCGAGGACCCGCTTGAGGTTGGCTAGAAAGGAGGCGTTCCGCTTCCTGGCCATACTCTGAACCAGCGGCTGCAGCAGCCGCATCATGCCTGGGAGTTCGAATTGGACTCGCCGTGTGACAATCGTCGCGCCATCGGTAGACTCAAACAGGTGGGTCAGCGTGGGCCTCATGCGGCCCATGTCGGCCTGGAGAACGTACCGGCGGTTCGGCTCGAAGTGAACCACCACGGCAGTCCCTTCCGAGACGCCCATGGACGGCTTGTTACGGACGTGAAATGTGGTGCCCTTCCCTATCGGCCCATCCTTCGTCTGCCGGGCTTCCAGGAGGTTGGTGTTCCACGCCAGCCGTTGCTTGACGACATACTCCCGACAAGTCGGGACTACTCTCCATACGGGTGACCTCCTCTTAGGCAGATGTGGTTTTTCCACTAACCCTCATCCTACCTGAGAGTATCACCCATGTTTCATAACATAAGACTGGGGGCTTGCCCCTGCGTTGACAGGCGGCGCTCTCAGAAATAGACTGCACTCACACCATAATCCGCATAAAAGATGCTGGTGGGCTGATTTCCGTGTCTTCTCTGGTTACGCAGTGCGAACCGTTCGTCCTTGCGCCACGATTCTTCCGAGGGATGCACAGAGTCGATGTGAGGTTTGCCACTCGAGCATTGAGGCACTCTCGCAGTGGCATTTCAGATACGTGACGTGCCTCGCAGAGGAGGGCTACTTATGGCTTGGACAAATCCTGGTGTTTCCTTGGCTATGACGAGGGGACAGCGACCGCGACGACCGGTGTGCCGAGCGGTACGTGATGCCTATGCTTTGCCTACCACCGCAAAGAGGTGCCTATGACTGAAGCAGCGACCCCCAATCCAGCGGAGGGGTACGAGCGCTACATCGTTCGCAACATCTTCGTTCCCTGGACGGCAGACCTTGTCCGGCGCGCTGCCCCGAGAAAAGGAGAGCGCCTGTTGGACCTGGCTTGTGGCACAGGCATCGTGACCAGGCACGTCTTTGGCCTGGTTATGCCAGGGGGAAGGGTAACTGGCCTCGACCTTTCTCCCATGATGCTTGCCATTGCAGAATCTCTCGGCCGGTCGGCTGGTATTGATGCAGAGTGGCATGAGGGGAGCGGGACCGCAATGCCATTTTCTGATGGCTCCTTTGACCTCGTGCTTTGTCAGCAGGGGCTCCAGTTCTTCCCGGATCACCAATTGGGACTACGGGAAATGCACCGGGTCCTGGTCCCTGGTGGCCGCGCAACAGTCAGCGTGTGGCGTGACTTCGGCGGCACTCCATTCGTGAAGGCGTTGGATGCGGTGCTCTCGAAGCATGGGCTGCTCGATGGATGGGACAAGGCATACGCCTTGAGCGACGCAGCGCACCTAGAATTGCTCGCCAGGAATGCTGGCTTCACGGATGCCACCGTTTGGCCAGCGACCCTGACTATCCACTCCAAGGACGGCACGGGACTTGCCCAGATGATGTTCCAAGGCGCGGCGACCTTTGCAGCTTCGGCCTCCGGCATGCCGATGGAGGACTTGCAACGCATGGCCGAAGGCATGGCGGCTGATCTAGCCGACGCGATGCAGAGGTTCATGCGGGATGATGAGATCGTCTTCGACACGTCGGCCAATGTGCTCGTTGCGCGTCGGTGAGCCTGACAAGCCCGAGGATTACGTCCGCTTGATCCCCACCACGGGGATGACGTGGTTGGAATTGTGCGCGTAGTCGCCAAAGACGGGGCTTTTTCACCGCCGGTGATAACTACAGCTCTTGCCTCGAACTTCTCGGCGCCGAGTTTGACGGTGACGTCTGGGTTGGCGACGAGGTTGCGGTACCAGTCGGGGTTGCCTGGCCCGCCGCGCATATCTTACCTGTAAGACGTTAACTCTGGATGAGGGGTTTAAAGGAGAGCTTGGTGTCTGGATAGGGCTGCTTGCGCGAGCTTAGAAAAAGTTTCTTGGTGGGCCAAAGGGGATTCGAACCGCTTGGCTACTCTATCACCACACAGCAGTCCCGCTCAAAGGGGCTAAGCTTGGCATACTGGATTTTGACCACACTACGTTGTCAAGGGCGCAGGTGTTCGCGATTATCGTAACGGGTGAAGCTATGCCCTGTTTAAGGAACACCAGAGGGGATGTCCCCTGTACACCCGTACCCTTTCCCCCAAGGGAGAGGGTACGGGTGTGGGTGAAGCCTATGCCCTTCTGCACCTTAGCTTTGGCAAAGGGGAGTGCCGCCGCGTGGGGGCTGCTGAGGGTGGCAACCCCAGCACCGTGGGCGGGAGAAATGACCCCTGCCAAGGAAGAAGAGGCAAACCCCGAATCGTTTGGCGATGCCCTCATTGCTTGCTGAGAGAGTAGCCCTGCCAAGCAAGGTGAGGCAAGGCCCGCTGTGCGCTATACTCACCCCATGACCAGTCACAACCCACCCCTTCCCCAAGCCTTCTCCCGCACTATCGCCAGCGTATATGGCGACGCGGGGCGAGCCTGGCTCCAACGCCTGCCTTTGCTGCTGGAGCAGCTTGCGGACCGCTGGTCCCTTACGGTGGGGCCACCTTTTCTGCCCCTGTCGTTCAACCACGTGGCCCCCGCCCTGCGGGAAGATGGCAGCCGTGGAGTGCTCAAGCTGGGCGTCCCAAGCCGGGAGCTGGACTGGGAAATAGAGGCGCTGCGATGGTTTGACGGGCGCGGCGCAGTGCAGCTCCTGGCGGCACATCCCGTGGAAGGCGCGCTGCTGTTGGAACACGTCCTCCCTGGCACAGACCTAAGCCGCATGGTGCCGAAAGATGATGACCAGGCCACCACCATCGCCGCCGCCCTGATGAAGCGATTGTGGCGGCGCGTTCCTCCAGGCCACACCTTCCCTACCGTCGCTGATTGGGCCTCGGCGCTTTCCCGCCTGCGCCTGCGCTTCCACGGCGGTACAGGGCCGATACCGGCAGAACTCGTCAACCGGGCCGAAGGCCTCTTCGGCGACCTCCTCGCCTCTTCAACCCAGCAGGCGCTCCTCCATGGCGACCTGCACCACGGCAACATCCTGGCGGGCCAGCGGGAAACCTGGCTCGCCATAGACCCCAAGGGCGTGGTCGGCGACCCCGGCTTTGAAGTGTATGCCTTGCTGGGCAACCCCAGACCTCTACTGCTCCGCCTGCCAGACCCCCGCCGGCTGATGGAACGCCGTGCCTCCATCCTTGCAGACGCCCTGGGCATGGACCGCCGGCGTCTCCTGGACTGGGCCTTCGCCGGCCAGGTCCTCTCGGCGTGCTGGTCTGTGGAGGACGACGGCCCTGCCTGGCAGGAGTCAGTTGCAAGGGCCGTAGCCTGCGCGGAGCTTCTGTGGACGGCACGGGCAAGCTGTCCCTAGCTCTTCGCCTGCACCTCGTTGGTATGGTTCTGCCAGTGCCGTGCCAGGCGCTCCAGTCGCTGGCGGGCCGTGGCGCCGCCCTCGGGCCGGTCCAGCACAACCGCATCCAGGTCCTGGATCTGGCGCGCCGCTGCCGCCAGCCGCGCCTGGAGCTGCCGCCCCTGCCGCACCAGGTCAGCAAAGCTTTCACCCTTGTGCCGGGCCACCGACTCCGCATTCATAGAATCGGTCTCAATGGTAACCACAAAGGGCTTCTCCCCCTTGGCCACCTGTTCCATCCCCCTGGCGGTAGCCTCGTGCCAGTAGAGGAAGTGGGCCAGCACCTCCCAGGGCGTCCACTCCCCAATTTGTGCCTTGCTGGTCTGGCCCGGGCCCTCAAAGTAGGTCAGCGTGTTGTGCACCACGGTCTCCAGGTTGCCAAGGAGAGTGTTGAGGTCGGAGGTAGCGGTCATGGGCGTCTCCTTTCGGGATGAGGGACTCACAATAGCTAGGGCGTTCCTTGTGCAAGGTATGGTATCATCCCTCCATTGCAGGTTCCAGGTCTTGCGGTCATACCCCCACCGGATGGGAGAAGGAGGACAGCCATGACCTACCAGTTCATCCACAGCGAAGAGCAGGACGGCATCCTGCTGGTGACTATGGACGACCCCCGGACCCGCAACGCCTTGGGCGGCGAGATGTCCGAGGAGATCAACCAGGAGCTGGACCGCCTGGAGGCCAACC
>JACQOP010000138.1 GCA_016202485.1 Chloroflexota bacterium
GAGGATTCCCCTTTGGGGGAGGCGGTGGGCAGGGCGGGGGCTTCCGCCTGCCCATTATCGCGATGGGCCTAGAGCCGGGAACAGAGGCGGTGCTCCTGGGCGGAGGAGTTGCGACCATGACCGCTGGGCGGCCCCTGGGCCTGGAGGATGGGGAGGCGGATGTGGCGATACTGGGCCAGGCGCTGGCGAACGCAAATAGCCTGCAGATTGGTTCCACCATTGACTGGGAGGGGACGCCGGTGGAGGTGATTGGTGTCTTTACGAGCGGCCAGCGGTTTGGGGACAACATGGTGGTGATGCCCTTCAGCACTGCTCAGCGGCTGCTGGGTCTGGAAGGGGAGGTGAGTCAGGCGGTAGTGAACATAGACTCGGCGGCGAACATCTCTGCGGTAGAGCAGGCCATACGGGCCAGCCTGGGTAGCGACCAGGCAGACGTGGTCAGTGACGCCCAACGCATCATCCAGGTGACCAGCTCCCTGGAGAGCGCCCAGAATACGACGAAGCTGGGGATGTATGGAGGGTTGGGGGCTGGGGCGGCGGTGATTGTGGCGTCCATGCTGCTGGTGGTGCGGGAGCGGCGCAGGGAGATTGGCGTGCTGAAGGCGATAGGGGCCTCCAACCGGCAGGTGGTGTTCCAGTTTGCCGCGGAGAGCCTGGTCATTGCGGTGATTGCCGGCGCAGTGGGGTTGCTGGTGGCCCAGGGAGCCTTTGAGCCGGTGACCGCCCTGACGGTACCCACAACCCAGGCCCAGGTGAACGCCGGGGGATTTGCGGGGTTCCCCGGGCCTGGGAGAGGAGGGGGTGCAGGGCTCCGGGCGCTGGTGGGAGGCGGCGGCGGCCAGTCCTTTGGGGTAGGTACCATAGAGGCTGGGCTGAGCCTGAGCAGCGGCCTGTTCATCGCCGGCTCGGGGATTGTCATGGCCCTGTTCGCTGCCCTTGCTTCCGTGTGGTCTATAGCGCGGGTCAAACCTGCTGAGGTGCTGAGGAGTGAATGAGATGGAAGGACATGCTATTGTACAGACAAGGAAGCTGGTGAAGGAGTTTCGTATGGGGCCGCAGGTTATCCGTGCGGTGGATGGAGTGAATCTTTCGTTGCAAAAAGGGAAGGTGACGGCCATCATGGGGCCGAGCGGCTGCGGGAAGAGCACGCTGATGCACCTGATGGGGGCGCTGGAGCGGCCCACAGAGGGGAGCCTGGTGGTGGATGGGGTGGAGGTGACGTCCCTGTCTGCCAGGGAAGAGGTGGAGTACCGCCGGCGCAAGGTGGGGTTTGTGTTCCAGGACTATCATCTCCTGCCGGGGCTAACGGCGCTGGAGAACGTGGCGCTGCCCATGGAGCTGGCGGGGGCGCCCCGCGCCCGGCAGGCGCCGCGAGCTATGGACCTGCTGGAAAGTGTGGGGTTGGGGGAGGAACGCCACGGGCACCGCCCAACGCGGCTTTCGGGGGGAGAGCAGCAGCGGGTGGCTATCGCCAGGGCTTTGGCCAACGACCCCAGTCTGATCCTGGCGGATGAGCCAACAGGAAACCTGGACAGCAAGACGGGGCGGCAGATTGTGGACCTGCTGTTCCGGCTGGCGAAGGAGGAGGGGAAAACGGTGGTGCTGGTGACCCACGAGCCGGGCCTTGGCAGGCGGGCGGACCGTCTGGTGCAGATGGAGGATGGGAGGATAGTGGAGGGGTAAGCACTGGCTGTTCCCATATAAAGCAAAGGGAAAGACACACATAGTGCGTCTCTCCCTTTGTATCAGGCGCACGCAAGCTGTCCTCCTTTGGGTGTATCATAGGGGGACATTGTCGTCTGGGGCTATCCGATACAAAGGAGGGTAGCAAGGTGCGCGTGCTGGTGACGGGGGCCACCGGGTTTGTGGGCCGCCATGTGGTGAAGGCGCTGGCCCAGCGGGGCCATAGCGTACGCGCTGCGGGCCGCAGCCGGGGGCGGGAGGGCGTGGTGGCCGGCGAACGTGTGGAGCTGGCCTATGCCGATGTGGCCGACGCCTCATCGTGGAAGGCGGCGATGGATGGTGTGGAGGCGGTGATGCACCTGGTGGCGATTATTCGGGAGCGACGGGGCATGACCTTTGAGGCCGTGAACTACCGGGGTACTATGACCGTGGCGAGTGCGGCGAAGGAAGCGGGGGTGCGGGCCTTTGTGCACCTGGGGGCCATCGGGTCAGGGGACTTGCCGGAGTACCCCTACCTGCGCTCCAAGTGGCAGGGGGAGCAGTCGGTTATCAACAGCGGCGCGCCGTACACCATCATCCGCAGCTCCCTCATCTTTGGGCCTGGGGATGAGTTCATCAACACACTGGCGGGCTTGGTGAAGGGCTTCCCCATTGTGCCGGTGCCCGGGGACGGCAAGGCGCGCTTCCAGCCCATCCACGTGGAGGACGCGGCCCGCTGCATCGCCGAGGCCCTTGAGGGGGAAGGTTTTCGGGGGAAGACGGTGGAGATTGGCGGGCCGGAGCAGTTGACCTATGACCAGATTGTGGATCTGATAGCGCAGACGCTGGGGTACCAGCGGTGGAAGCTGCACGTGCCCGTGGGGGTCATGCGCGGGCCAGTGTGGCTGATGGAGCGAGCGCGAGATACTCCGCCTGCCACGACACAGCAGTTGGACATGCTGGCCATAGACAATGTGGCGGAGAGAATGGATGCGGTGAAGGCGGTTTTTGGCTTCAAACCGCGGCCCCTCCAGGGTAACATTGAGTACATCAAAGACATCACCTTCGGGGACGCTTACCGGATTGCCCTGGGGATGATTCCCCGGCATATACGGGACCATTAGTTAGTCGGAAACGTGCCTATGAACTATACGGAATCGCTGGACAAGCTGCTGAGCCTGACGGACCTGGAACGGGTATCGGGGCAGGGGCCCCACCACCGGCGCTATGACCTGGGTCGCATCCGCTTGCTGCTGAAGCGCCTGGACAATCCCCACCTGAAGACGCCGACGGTGCACGTGACGGGCACCAAGGGAAAGGGCAGCACGGCGGCGATGATTGCATCAGTGCTGGCGGCCCAGGGGTACAAGCCCGGGCTGTTCACGTCGCCGCACCTGCACGCCTTCCGGGAGCGCATCCAGTTCAACGGCCAGCCCATCAGCGAGGGGGAGTTCGCCGGCCTGGTGGAGGAGCTGTGGCCCCTGGTACAGGGCATCAACGCCGAGGGGGTGCATGGAGGGGTGACGGTGTTTGAGGTGCTCACGGCCATGGCCTTCCAACACTACGCACGAAAGGGGGCGGGGTTTCAGGTGATAGAGGTGGGCCTGGGCGGGAGGCTGGACTCCACCAACGTGGTGGAGCCGCAGCTCTGTGTGTTCACGTCCATCAGCCTGGACCATACGGCCATCCTGGGAGATACGGTGGAGAAGATTGCGGCGGACAAGGGCGGCATCATGAAGCCGGGCGCAGTAGCGGTGACCAGCCCCCAGCAGCCGGGGGCGATGGAGGCGCTGCGGACAATCGCCCAGGAGCTGGGCGTCCCCCTTATTCCCTCGGCCGAGGAGTGCAATTGCACATTGCAGGCCCATGACCTGGATGGGCAGTCCTTCACACTATCGGCGCCCTGGGGGGAGTTTCCTTTGCGGACGCCGCTGCTGGGAGGACACCAGTTGGAGAACGCAGCGACGGCCCTGGTGGGACTGCAGGTGCTGCACGAGCGGGGGTTCACCATTGGGCGTGACGCCATTGTGCAGGGGTTCCGCACAGTGCGGTGGCCGGGGCGGCTGGAAGTGCTGTCACGGGAGCCGCTGCTGGTGGTGGACGGAGCGCACAACCCGTACTCGGCAGGCAAACTGTGGGAGGCCCTGCACCAGTATTTTACGTTCAGCAAGCTCATCTATGTGGTGGGCCTTTCCGCCGATAAAAACATCCCGGGCATTGTGCAGGAGCTGGCGCAGGGCGGGCCGGAGGTGATTGTCACGCGGTCACGGCACCCCAGGGCGGCGTCCATGCAGGCGATTGTGGCGGAGTTTGCCCAGGCAGGGGTGATGGCCCAGGCGGTAGACGGGGTGGAGGGGGCGCTGGAGCGGGCGCAGGCGCTGGCCGGGCCGGGGGATATGGTGGTGGTGACGGGGTCGCTGTTTGTGGCAGCGGAGGCGCGAGAGCACGTCTTGGGCATCGCGCCGGAGCTGTACGCCAGCCTGGACGCGCGGGCGGGGGTGCCGTAGGGAGATTTTTCGCTTCGTTGGCCCCTTCGGGACTACCTTGCCGAAAATCTCCTGCCTGAGCTACAAGCATCCTCAAGGATAAGCATGTCTCCCAGGTTCTTTTATACTACAGACCCTTTTGTGCCACCCTCCCACCCATAACGCCGGGGGATACCCCCGGCGAGGGTGTGGCCCTCTGCCCACCTGGGGGTCAGGTGTTTTTTCCGTGGCAAGGGCAAGAGGGCAGGGCTCGTGGCAGGGGCCAGACCTTTAGTAGAGGTACAGGTATGACAGTGCAAAACCATCGCCGCAGGGTTGTGGTGACAGGGATGGGGGCGGTGACGCCCCTGGGCACATCGGTGGAGGCTTTCTGGCAGGGGCTGGTGGCCGGGCGGTCGGGCATTGGCCCGATGACGCTGTGCGACCCATCGGCGTACCCGTGCCGCATCTCGGGGGAGGTGTCCAACTGGGACCCGGGGCAGTTCATCAACATCCGTGAGGCGCGGCGCATGGCCCGCTTCACCCAGCTTGCGGTGGCGGCGGCCCAGATGGCGGTAGCGGACGCCCGCATCAACCTGGAAGGGCTGGACCGCACACGAGCCGGCGTTATTCTGGGCAACGGCAACGGCGGTTTTCCAACGATAGACGAGACCATGCGGATCATTATTGAGAAGGGAGGTATGCGTATCTCGCCCTTCTTCTTCCCTATGATCCTACCGAACATGGCTGCGGCGACGGTAAGCCGGGTGCTGGGGGCGCAGGGGGTGTTGTCCACGGTGACCACGGCGTGCGCGGCCTCCACCCAGTCCATTGGTGATGCGGTGGAGGTGATACGGCGGGGCGCTGCGGACGTGGTCTTTGCCGGCGGGACCGAGGCGGGGATCAGCGAGCTGGGGCTGGCCGGGTTCTGCGTGATGCGGGCATTGAGCACCCAGAACGAGGACCCCCAGGCGGCCAGCCGGCCCTTTGACGCCAGGCGTGACGGCTTTATCCCGGGTGAAGGCGCGGCCATCCTGGTGCTGGAGAGCCTGGAGCATGCCCTGGCCCGGGATGCAAAGGTCCTGGCGGAGGTGGCGGGCTACGGGGTGACCTCGGATGCGTACCACCCGGTGCAGCCGGAGGAGAACGGGGCGGGCGCCGCGCGGGCGATCCTGCTTGCCCTGGCGGATGCAGGCGTGACGCCGGCGGAGGTGGACTACATCAACGCCCACGGGACGTCCACGCCCCTGAACGATGCGGCGGAGACGAGGGCCATCAAGCTGGCCTTTGGGGAGGCGGCGTACCGTATCCCCATCAGTTCCACCAAGTCCATGATCGGTCATGCCCTGGGTGGCGCCGGTGGGATGGAGGCGGTGGCGTGCGTCAAGACCATCGTGGACGGGATGATGCACCCCACCATCAACTACCAGTTCCCAGACCCGGAGTGTGACCTGGATTATGTGCCCAACCAGGCGCGGAAGAAGGACGTGCGGGTGGCGCTGTCCAACAGCTTTGGATTTGGGGGGCAGAACGCATGCCTGGTGTTCAGGAAGTTTGAGGGGTTCTAGAGGACACCCCCAGCAGCCCCCAGCCAGGGTACGGCCCTCTGCGCACTGCACCGCTATGTTCGTAGCAATGACAAACGCGAAGCGCCTTGGAGAGGGATCAGGCTCTATGTTCGTAGCTACAGCGCCCGACACCCTCGCCCAACCGAGGGTGTCGGGAATAATAGATAACCTACGGCAGTAGTCCCACTGCCATCAAAAAAAGAACCCACCTCTATGGGTGGGCGTTAAGTCCGGGGTTCTACGGCAGGCGCCGTAAGCTGCACTCCGTTGAGGACTCGCTCCATTGTCATCGTATGACTGCATACTTTGCCAGAGAGGAAGTGGTCGCAGGTGCAGCGCCAGGCCCCACCTTCGTAAGAGACTTGGTGGCTGTCGTTCTCGCCACGGATGGTGGCGGAGAACTGGCCGACGCTGATGCGGTCCCGTTCCTGAGCATACCGCTGGGCCTTCTCAACCATGCCAATGAGGCTTGAGTACATGCACTCCTCCTGGGTTTCGGCACTTGGAGTATCAGCACTGGCTAGTGGGAACAGGTCCCACTTGCATCGTACTCTTGGGGACAGGTAGAGTCAATGCGCAGGAGGGGTTATTTTCGTTGACTGGTGCGTTGCCTGGTGCTAAGCTACATGCAGTTACCGAAGATATGGAGTGAGGTGGCAAGGATGCCGATCTACGAGTATGTGTGCCCAAGCTGTCAGTTGAAGTTTGAGAAGCTGCGCCCTATGAACTCCGGAACCACAGCGGAGTGTCCGGAGTGCCGGAAAGAGTCGCGGCGGGTGCTGTCGGTGTTTTCTGCGGTAAGCCTTAGCGCCGGCGGGGAATCGCAGGTGGTTGCCGGCGGCGGGTGCGCTTGCTCCGCCGGGGGTGTGTGCGCCTGCGCTACGACGGTGTAGGGCGCTCTACGCAAGGCCATATGAAGCAGGGGTGGGTACGAAACCCGCCCCTGCATTTGTTTCTTTTGGGGCGACTCTGGGGGACATGGCTGAGGGTGGGAGTTACCCACAACAGAGGACACCGTGTACATAGATGGGGAGACTATGGGCCCTAAGTGAACTGGGGCAGCTTGCTCTGGGCTGCGCGGACGCGCCACTCCCGGAGCCAGCCCAAGACGGTCAGGAGGATGGCGACGGCGAGGGCCTCGGCGATGGTGGCGGCGCCGATGAGGATGGTGGCTTCCAGCCAGAACTGGAAGGGGAACATCTGCAGGAGGTAGGATGTCCTGGGGTCAAGGATCCAAAAGTCGTTGGAGAAGCTGAGGCGGTGGAAGAGGGTAAAGAGAGGCTGGAAGGCGATGGCGGCCAGGAGTCCCACGGCCGCGATGGTGACCATGGTGAAGGCGCTGGCTTGGAGGAACAGACTCCGCGTGCGGGAGATGAACTCGTTGCCCTGGACAAAAAAGCCCAGGGTAATCCACAGGAACAGGAGCAGGAAAGCTCCCTCCTGGATGCGGTAGACGCGCTGGACAAGCTGCTTGACGTCGGCCATGTGGATGACCTCTCGTTCACTGAAGAGGTAGATGGTCTCGCTGGCAATCACCAGGGTTACATCCAGTGGTTCCTGGTGGGAGTTGAAGTAGTCGCGGATCTGCTGGCCAGCTTCGGAGAGCTGCTCCAGGGTAAGTCCCGTCGTCTTCTCTACCCCCTGGCGTTGAAACTCCCACTCGTAGAAGGAGAGGCTGTTGAAGGCCAGGCGTACGTTGGAGGCGACCAGGAGGGTGAGGAAGGCAGCGGTAAAGAAGGTGGTGGGCAGCGCATGAATGGTCTTGGCGATGATGTTCATACCTGGATGGTAGGATTGGCGGGCAGCGTTGTCAACGTTACAGGGGCTGCCTATAATCGGCCCAAAGGAGTCGGGCGATGACAGACAGGACAGGCAAGGTATTCAGCGACCTGGTGGATATCCTGGCAAAGCTGCGCAGCCCGGAGGGGTGCCCCTGGGACCGGGAGCAGACCCACAAGTCCCTGAAGCGGAACCTGCTGGAGGAGTCCTATGAGGTGCTGGAGGCGATTGACCAGCAGGACTACAAGGCCCTGGCAGAGGAACTGGGGGACGTACTGTTGCAGATTGTATTCCACAGCCAGATGGCCTCGGAAGGGGGGAGGTTCACCATAGATGAGGTGGTCGCAGGCATCAGCGAGAAACTGGTACGGCGGCACCCGCATGTATTCGGAGACGCCCAGGTGCAGGACGCGCGGGAGGTGGAGGCGCAATGGGAGGAACTGAAGCGCCAGGAGCGGCCTGGGGATGGGGGGCAAGGCCCGGAGTCGGCCCTGGGGAAGATACCGGCGGAGCTGCCTGCCCTTGCCTACAGCCAGCTTGTGCAGGAGCGGGCGGCGCGGATGGGGTTTGACTGGCCGGACCCCTCAGGCGCGCTGGACAAGGTGGCGGAGGAGGTCCAGGAGATTGCCGAGGCGCCGACGGCTGAGGAGAAGGGCAAGGAGTTTGGGGACCTGCTGTTCTCTCTGGTGAATGCAGGCCGCTGGATGGGGCTGCATGTGGAAGATGTGCTGCGCCAGGCGAACGGACGCTTTGCCGGGCGTTTCTCTGCGATGGAGCGGCTGGCCAGGGAGCGGGGACATGACTTCAGGGCGTTGCCCCTGGAGCAGAAGGACGCTCTGTGGGAGGAGGTGAAGAAGGGTGGCGCAGAAGCCGTATGACCTGTATAGTAGAAAAGACAGGTGATTAACTCAACAATATCCGTGGCTTCTCGCGTGATCCAGAAGAACATGAAGCTCCTCAGCAGGCGGCGTACCCGTTCAGTGGCGGGGCCGCCTGTTTTGGTATGCAGGTATGCCGCTGCGCTGGCACTGGCCTGGCCCCTCGCAGCAGAGGGGGCGGCTTGACATGCAACCCCCTGCCATACGCTGCTTTGGCCTGACGAAGAAGTACGGCGAGGTGCTGGCGGTGGGCCGTGTGGATCTGGCGGTGGACCACGGCCAGAAGGTGGTGCTCCTGGGGCCCAGCGGCTGCGGGAAGACGACCCTGTTGCGCCTCATCGCCGGCTTTGAGACACCGACGACAGGCACTCTTGCCGTGGGCGGCCAACTGGTGGCCTGGCCCCGTTACTCCTTGACGCCGGAGAAGCGGCGCGTGGGCATGGTTTTCCAGGACTACGCCCTGTTCCCCCACCTGGACGTACGAGGGAACATTGCCTATGGCCTGAAGCGGAACGGGGACCGGGAGCAACGGGTGCAGGAGGTGGTGCACCTGGTGGGCCTGCAAGGTAAGGAGCGGCGGATGCCCCACGAGCTGTCCGGCGGCGAGCAGCAGCGTGTGGCCCTGGCTCGGGCCCTGGCGCCCAAGCCGGCGGTAGTGCTCCTAGACGAGCCTTTCTCCAACCTGGACACGGGCCTGCGCAGCCGGGTCCGTGCCGAGGTGAAGGCCATCCTTACCGAGGCGAAGGCCACCTGCATCTTTGTGACCCACGACCAGGAGGAGGCGCTGTTCCTGGGAGACAGGATTGCGGTGATGTCCCGGGGGCAGATTGAGCAAGTGGATACGCCGGAGGGTATCTTTCACCGTCCTGCGACGCCCTACGTGGCCTCCTTCATGGGGACCGCCGACTTTCTGAAAGGTGCTGTGGAAGGCGAGGTGGTGGTGACGGAGCTTGGGCCGGTGCCGCGCCCGCCGTCCGTGGTGCTGGAGGGGCAGGTGGAGGTCATGGTGCGTCCTGACGACGTGTCCATAGTCCATGACGGCCTTGCAGAGGCCAGGGTGGTCTCGCGGGTGTTTTCAGGGGCGCATTACCTGTACAAGGTGCGCCTGCCCTCGGGTGCGACAGTGCACAGCCTGATGGGCCACAGCCATACCATAGAAGCGGGGGAGCGGGTCTCGGTACGGTTGTCGGCTGGGCACCCGCTGAACTGCTACGTGGACGGCCGGCTGCGGGGTGCTACGCTGTCGTAGGGCCCCGACGCTGAAGGCCCAATGAATCCCGAAAAAGCAGGGCCACGGCATTGCCGTGGCCCTGCTGGTTTTTGCCCATGGGGGTGTAAGGGGTCTCAAAAGGCTAGCGCAGGCGGAAGCGGGAGAGCCTCTGGACCCAGTGGCTGCGCAAGTCTGCCTGGCGCGGCTCAAAAATAGAACCTGGCCCGGGGAGACCGGCGTCGCTGGCCTGGCCGCCGGCGATGTTCCTGGAGACAAGAGCCGCTGCGGAGAGGCCTGTCATCCCCAAGGCTATGCGCTTGAGGAAGGCGCGGCGGGTTTCCGTGGCAGGAGCAGATTTGGCCTGCATGGTGAGCACCCTCATAGAAAGGTAAGCGGACATTATTGTAGCTTACTTGGGCGGAAACGCAAGGGTTTTGAAAGGGCGGCGCTTCCATTCATCAACCGAATGTGGTATGTGAAGGCGCTCTTGCTTTTTGGGGGGACTGGCTGTTTTCTCCTCTAGGGCGGGATCTCTAGCGGAATCCGACGGGTGGGTGAAGACGAACTCACTGTTGATTTGTGAAATTTCCTTCAAAAAGGGATTCACAAGCGGCCATTAAGATGCTAGAGTATCCGACGGCCCTTTGAGCTACATGAGGCTGTTGGGCCGTCTCCAAGGAGTGGTTATGGATCCCACCTATATCACTACAGAAATCTGGCAAGATATTTCCACTGCCTTGCGCCTTTTGTGGCTGTATGTTTTTCTGATTCTGGGATTCGCCACCAACTTCCTTATCGCTCACGCCCTTATCCCCTCCCTGGCTTCAACCCGCCAGATCCCAGACAAGCTGGTAAAGCTGCGCGCCCTGGTCTATCTCATGGCCTTTGGCGCCCTGGGGCTGGCTATCCTTATCTTTGTGGGCTTCCTGCTGAACCTAGACGTGCTGGGACGCGTTTGGCCGCGCTGGTGGCTCTAAGCTAGTGGAACCGTAGGGATAATTCTGACCATGCCAAAGGCGCTCACTGGACTTATCATAGCCTCTATAGCAGGGTTGGTGTTGCTTGGAGCGGTGGTCTACCTTGTTGGCAGTGCCTGGTTTGGCCTCCCTGTCGGTGCTCAGGGGCCGGACCAGCCAATTGCCTTCCCTCATACGGTGCACGCCGGGTCTGTGGAGAGTGGCGGCATTGGCCTGGACTGCACCTTCTGCCACCGCAACGTGGATAAGGGTGCGGCGGCGACGGTGCCGGCAGTGCAGCAGTGCATGTTCTGTCACTCCAAGGTGGGCGGCACTACAGAAGCGGCCCAGTTGCAAATCACGAAGCTCCGTAACTACTATGAGTCGGACACCGCGATTAACTGGGTGCGGGTCCACCGTCTGCCGGACCACGTCCAGTTTGTCCATGACCTGCACATCAACTATCTGATGGAAAACCCTGCGCGGATTGTTAATTCCGTGCCGGAGATAGGCTCGGACGGGTCGGTGAACGCCGCCCAGACCTGCTCCACCTGCCACGGCCAGATAGCCACTATGACCACGGTAAAACAGGTGCGGGCCCTGAAGATGGGGGACTGTGTGGACTGCCACCGGCAGAACAATGCCCCAACGGACTGTGCCATCTGCCATTACTAAACCCAAACCAGCTGGCGGATCTGAGAAGATGAGAACAACCCGGCGAAAGTTTCTAAAGTGGTCCAGCGTCGGTGCACTGGGAGCGGTCGTCTTTGGCGGCTGCACCATCCCAGAGAGTGCGCTCCTGGTCCAGAGTCCGGTCCGGATGCCTGAGGACCTGGTATCGGGGCTGGAAGCCTGGTACGCCACCTCCTGCGGCCAGTGCGGTGCTGGGGAAGGTATCATCGTGCGGGTGATTGAGGGCCGGGCCATCAAGATTGAAGGCAACCCAGACCACCCGGTGAGCCGGGGCAAGTCCGTGGCCATGTGCCAGGCAGGGTTGCAAAGCCTGTACAACCCCGCGCGGCTGCGGGCGCCGATGAAGTTGACGGGCTCTCGGGGTTCGGGCCAGTACCAGGAGATTACCTGGGAGGAGGCCTATGCAGAGGTGGTGGATAGCCTCCGCTCTGCAGACCCCGCCAGAGTGGCGCTGATGACGGAGCCCCTGCGGGGCACCCTGGGCATGATGGCCGGCAAATTTATGGAGGCATACGGGGGCCAGCACCTTGGGTACGAGGCCCTGGAGCGCACGACGCTGAAGGCGGCGGTACAGCAGGTCTTTGGGGCTGAAAGGCTGCCGGACTTTGACATTGACCACTCCGACTACATCCTTAGTTTCGGTGCAGACTTCCTCTCCTCCTGGCTCTCGCCGACACGGTACAATCGGGGCTATGGGGAGTTCCGGCAAGGCGGGAATGAGCGGGGCACGCTGATACAGGTGGAGAGCCGGTTCTCCATGACCGCCGCCAATGCGGACAAGTGGGTGTTTGTGCGGCCTGGACGGGAAGGGGAGGTTGCCGTGAGCATTGCCTACGTGCTGATGACGGAGTATGCCGGGGCTATTGACGCCGCTGCTGCAAATGCGTTGACCGGCGGCCAGGGCGCCACAGTCCTGGGGACATTTACCCCGGAGGCGGTGGCCCAGACTTCGGGCGTCTCGGCGGAGCGGATACGGGAGCTGGCAAAGGCCCTGGCGGAGCACCCCAACTCCATCGTCCTTGGCGGCGGGTCTGCCGGGGCGACCAGCAACGGGTTGTCCAACCTGAAGGCTATCTACTCCCTGAACCACCTCATTGGTAGCGTAGGCCGGAGCGGCGGCGTGGTGTTCAACCCTGCCTCGCCATTGGGGGACCTGCCGGCGGAGGGCAAGGCTGGTCCCTTTGAGGAGTGGCAGGGCCTGGCGGATCGGATGCGTGGTGGGCAGGTGCAGGTGGCGATGGTGCATGGCGCCAACCCCGCCTATGGCCTGCCTACGGCGGTGGGCTTTGAGGAAGCCTTGAACGGCGCTGGAAAGATTATCAGTTTTTCCAGCTTCATGGATGAGACGACCCGGTGGGCGGATCTCATCCTGCCTGACCACGTCTATTTGGAGTCCTGGGGCGACGATGTGCCTGAGCCGGGCCCTGGCTATCAGGTGGTGACCTTCCAGCAGCCGGTGGTCCGTCCCCTGTACCGGACCCGGGCCTTTGGGGACAGCCTGCTGGCGGTGGCAAAGGAGCTTGGCAGCTCTGTGGCGGCGGCCTTGCCCTGGGCCACCATGAAGGAGGCTGTTCAGGAGACGGCCCTGAAGCTGCAAGCCCTGGCCCGGGGTTCGGTGCAATCGGGTGATGCCCGGTCCTTCTGGAATGCCGTGCTGCAGCGAGGCGGCTGGTGGGACCTGGATGCAAAGGGTGAACGGCCTGCGGAGGGGCCTCCTGCACTGCCCACAAACGCAGTGGAGCCGCGGTTTGAAGGCCCCACCAGTGGGGCTTCCTTCTTCCTGGTGCCCTTCGTCTCCAATTCCCTTGGGGACGGGAAGGGAGCGAACCTTCCCTGGCTGCAGGCTGCGCCTGACCCGGTGACGACGGTGGTGTGGCACACGTGGGTGGAGCTGAGCATGTCCAAGGCCCAGGAGTTGGGGATCAAGGAAGGCGACGAGTTGGAGATTGAGGGGGCGGGGGGACGGAGAATCGTGGCCAAGGCCTACTTGCACCCCGGAGTTTCCCCCGATGTGGTGTGTATTCCCACCGGCCAGGGCCATACCCACTATGGAGATTTCCTGGTTGGCCCGGATGTGTCAAGATTCCAAAACGGAGTCGGGACAGGGCGGGGCCCTAACGTGTTTGCGCCGCTGGCGGCTGCGAAGGTGGAAGGCTCGGGGGCTTTGGCCTGGGCGGCCAACCGCGTCAGCATACGGAAGACAGGCAATAGCGGCCGGTTGGCAAAGCTGGAAGGGCCTGTGTTCCCGGACTTCCATGATGTTGAAGCGTACTGGCCCATTAGAAAGCCGGAGTCCAGCCATTAGGCAAGGCGGGGCTGCTCACTAAGGAGACTCTCATGGTTTCAACCCCACGGGAACGAAAGTGGCAGATGGTAGTGGATGCAGACCGGTGTACCGGCTGCCAGGCCTGTGTTATTGCCTGCCAGGCGGAAAACAATATCCCTATCAATTCCGAGTCGCACTTTCAGCAAAAGCGGGCATTCACCTGGATACGTATAGAGCGGTACTGGGAAGGGGAATTTCCGGAGGTGAAGGCGCGGTTTATTCCCTTCCTGTGCCAGCACTGTGACAATGCGCCATGCGAGCCGGTGTGCCCGGTCTTTGCTACCTATCACAATAACGAAGGGCTGAACGTCCAGGTTTACAACCGGTGTGTGGGCACGCGTTTCTGCCAGAATAACTGCCCTTACCATGCGCGGTATTTCAACTTCTGGGAGCCGGTGTGGCCCGAGACGTTGCGCAACGCCCTGAACCCGGACGTGACGGTGCGCGGGCGCGGCATTATGGAGAAGTGCACTTTTTGTGTTCAGCGTATCCGCCGTGGGGAGCAGGACGCCAAGCGTGAGGGGCGTGACGTGCGTGACGGGGAGTTCCAGCCGGCGTGCGCCCAGGCATGTCCTGCCAACGTGCTCATCTTTGGGGATGTCAGGGACCCGCAGAGCCGCATCCACGAGTTCCTGGCGAAGGACCGGCGGTTCCGGCTGCGAGAGGAACTGGGCACTGAGACAAACGTAATTTACCTGAGCAAGCTAGACCTGGAAGCCAAGGAAGTAGCAGGACATGCATAGCAACGGCCATCGTCCAGCCCCTGCGGTGGCGGTGAGCGAGTTCACCGAGGACATCGTCGGCCGGCAAGCCATCACAGGGCCCCGGTACCGGCGGGCCATGGTCATTTTGGGCGGACTTTTTGTGCTGGGCGTCATCGGGTTTATCGTGAGGGCAGTGACAGACGGGTTTGACGACCGGCTGCCCTGGGGCTATCTCGCCGCCACCGCCGGCTACTTGCTGACTACAGCATGTGCGGCGCCTCTGGCCATTATTGGCCTGCGGGCCATCAAGGCCCACTGGCGACGCCCACTGGCGCGCCTGGCGGAGCTGTACAGCCTGGGGACGGTGGTGGTCCTGGCGATATTCGTTCCGTTGATGTTCCTGATCCCTTCGGCGGTGGACCGGCGGACGATGTATTTCCAGAGCAGTGGGACATCGGGGCTGCCTGGCACCCTGGGCCGTATTCCTGGCGCGCCCCAAGCCTATGACTTGGCCCTGCTGATTGCGCTGGTAGTGGCGGCCATTGGCCTGGTGTGGGCTTCCACCCGCCCGGACCGGGTGCTGCTGGGGAACCGGCGCGGCGTCCACAGGGGCAGGTGGTGGGGGTCCATCAAGCAGTGGCGGGTGACCACGGTTGGCATAGGACTGATAGGAGCGATTTACTTTGTAACCCTGATTGGGTTCAACTCAATGTATAGCCTAGACTTTGCGATGGCGCTGGTGCCGGGCTGGAAAGACGCCATCTTCCCTGCATTCCAGGGGATCACCGCCTTGCAGGGGGGCCTGGCCACGGTGATCGTATCCATGTATGTGCTGCGGCGGTTTGGGAAGATGGAGCGGTACATCCACATGGAACACTTCTGGGCGGCGAGCAAACCGCTGCTTGCCTTCTGCCTCTTGTGGTTCTACTTTGGGTGGTCTACCTTTATCATCCTGTGGTACGGGCGCATGCCGGTGGAGCAGAACGTGATGCAGTTGCTCTACTTTGGCCCGTACTCCGTTTTCTTCTACGGCGCTTTTCTGTTGTGCTTCGTTGCGCCCTTTCTTACGCTGCTGTGGAACAGCGTGCGCAAGAGCTGCCTGGGCCCCACGGTTGCGGCGACGTTTATTCTCATCGGCAACCTGAGCGACAAAATACGCCTGTACGCCGGCTCGTGGTCCGTGCCCAACGAGGTGATTACAGACCATGCCCTTGAAGTAGTGCCCGCGGCCCGGTACCCCGACGCCTTTGACATCATGATGATGGCGGGAGGCATTGCGGGGGCTATCTTTATCGTGCTGTGGATGGCAAGACGGGTGTCCATCATCTCTATTTGGGAGATGTCGGAAGGGCTCCGCCTGCGGGTGGTGCGTCCCTTCCTGCGGACCCACGTGTCGGTGCTGGGGAAGCCTGAATAATCCCTGAATAATCCTGGTGTGATTGTGGTTAAGGAGACTGGTAGGCTATGCAACAAAGGGTAGCGTTACCTCACCCTCAGATAAATGCAGACCTGCTGAAGAATGTCCTGAAGGCCCCAGCGTGGTACTGGGGGATCATGGCCTTCCTGGGCGGTGTAGTCATCTTCGGTTCGGTGCTGGTGGCGTACCTGCTCAACAAGGGCTTCGGCTTATCGGGGGCGCACCGGCCGGTGATGTGGGGCATCCTTATTGTGGACTTCGTCTTCTGGATCGGTATCAGCCATGCGGGCGTGATGCTTTCGGCCATCCTGCGGCTGAGCAAAGCAGAGTGGCGGCGGCCTGCCACGCGGGCTGCGGAGGTGCTGACGGTCTTCTCCCTGATGATTGCGGCGCTGCACCCTGTGGTGCATGCGGGCCGTCCCTGGCGCATCATCTACTGGTCCTTCCCCTATGACTTCTCCCGGGGGCTATGGGTGAATATCCGGTCCCCCCTGGTGTGGGACCCCAGCGCCATCTTTACGTACCTGACGGGGAGCACCCTCTTTGTGATTGTGGCCCTGATCCCGGACATGGCCGTCATCCGCGACCGCACCACGGGCATACGGCACAACATCTATAGCGTCATGGCCATGGGGTGGCGCGGCACCCCCAGGCAATGGAAGCTGCAGGTAGTAGCGGGTTTCCTGCTGTCGGCGTTGCTGCTACCGGTGTTCGTTTCAGTCCATAGCATCGTGTCCTGGGACTTCGCCGTGATGATTGGCGTGGAAGGGTACCACGTGACCATCTTCGCTCCCTACTTCGTTATTGGCGCGGTCCTGTCAGGCGTGTCTGCCGTGGTCACAATGATGATCCTGATGAAGTGGATGTTCGGCTGGGGTAACTACATCCGGCAGGAGCATATTGAGAACCTGGCCAAGCTCCTGGTGGTCATCGGTACAGGCTGGCTCTATTTCTTCTTCGTTGAGTTCATATTCGCCCTGTACAGCCTGGAGTCCCAGGAGATTGCCCTTCGGGAGCTGCAAGCCTTCACCTGGCCATACTGGCCTCTGGCGCTGGTGTTCATCTTCCTGTCCTACATTATTCCAATTCCCATGTGGATGTTCCCTGGGGTGCGCCGAAATATCAGGATTATGTTCTGGAGCTCCCTGGTGGTAAACGTGGGCATGTGGCTGGAGCGGTTCCTCATCATCGTTCCGGGCCTGGCACGCAAGCAGGTGTGGACCTTTGACTGGAGCACCTATCACCCCAGCTTCATAGAGGTCATGATTGTGGTGACGGCCTACGCCCTGGTGTTCCTGCTGTTACTGACCTTTGCAAAGCTGTTCCCCTTGATCCCCCTCTTTGACATCAAGGAAGGGGACATCCTGGGTGATGAAATCGTTATAGGCAAGCGGAGGGTCCCAGCCCTCCGGGTTGAAGAGTAGTCCGAACCTACAGGAGCAAGCCCATGGCGCAGATGCTTGGACTGTTCAAAGAGGAAGAGGCTGAGGCCGCGGCCAACGCTACAGAGGCGTTGGAGCGGGCCGGCTACAGCAACGAGCACTTTGAGGTACTGACGGGGTCGCCCTATCCGGAGGGGGCCTTTGGGGAGCGGGAAGTGAAGCACAAGCTGTACGTGTTTCCCTTTATGGGGGCGCTGCTTGGGCTTTCCGTTGCCCTGCTGCTGACCAGCGCAACGCAGATGGCGTACCCGCTGATAGTGGGCGGCAAGCCCATCCTGTCCATGCCGGCCATGACCATCATTGCCTATGAGGGCACGATGCTGGGGGCGATACTGTTCACGGTGATGGGCATCTTCTTTGAGTCGCGGCTGCCAAACCCCAGCCCTGGCATCTATGACCCTCGCATCACCGCCGGGTACATCGGCATCACGCTGACGGTAAGCGATGACCGGGTGAATGCGGTGGACCAGCTCTTCCGTCGGGCAGGGGCTGCAGATGTGGTTATCCAGCGATAGGCAATCACCCATGAAAGCACTGAGCATAGCACTGGTACAGCCGTTAGGAGCAGCGCTGCGTGGCTGCCGGAGGGCGTGGGTGTTGACCCTTGTCCTGGTATCGGTCTCCACGGTGATGGGCTGCTCTCGCGGCGCATACCCCTTGGATTTCTTCTCGGAAATGCACTATAACCAGTCCCACAAGATACAGGAGCCACCGAGCCTGTCTGCCCCTGGGGACTCGGTGCCGGTGACAGGACGGGAGCTGGCCTATACCCTGGTGGAGGCCCGGGGGCTGGAGAACCCGGTTGCCGCCGACGATGCTTCCATTGCCCGGGGAGCATCGCTGTACCAGGTGAACTGCGCCGTGTGCCACGGCGCAGGCGCCAAGGGAGACGGCCCCATGCGGGAGCGGCTGACGGTTGCTGGGTACGGCGGCAGGCCGGCAGACCTGACCGCCACAGGGCCTACCAAGAACAAGGCGGATGGAGAGGTCTACCTCACCATGAGCAAGGGGTTTGCGGCGACCTATGGCCTCCCTGCGGCGAACTTTGTGATGCCAGGCTTTGAGAAGCTGCTGACACCGGAGGGCCGCTGGGCTATTATCAACTACCTGCGGACGCTGGAGTAGGGCGTCAGTTTGAATGGAATGGGGAAATGCCCAGGAACTACTTCCTGGGCATCCTTCTTTTCCAGGAGGCCTACCTGCTCAAAAGTGGGCAAGGGGAAGGCCCTATCTGGTATACTGGTGGGTAGCTTTAGATACGGGACCACCGTGAAACAGCCTTTACTTCCAGCCTTACCCCTCCTGCTCCTCCTGCTGCTGGCTGTGCTCCTGGGAGCGGGGTGCGTCACCCAGAGCGCCAGGACGGTGGACGACGAGGTCCGTTCCATCAGCTCCAGCCTGATGTGCCCGGTGTGCCCGGCGGAGACGGTTGACCAGTCCCAGGTGCCCTTGGCGAAGCAGATGCAGGAGATTGTGCGAGAGAAGGTACAGGCAGGGGAGTCCCGCCAGGAGATACTGGACTTCTTTGTGGAACGCTACGGCGACCAGGTGCTGGCGGCTCCACCCAAGAGGGGCTTCAACCTGATCGCGTGGGTTGTCCCCGGCATTGGGCTGTTAGCTGGCGGGGCGCTGGTGGCATACACGGTGCGCAGGATGCGGCGGCCGCAGCGTGGGGAGCAGACCAACCCCTTTGTCTCTGCCCATAACGGTGAGCCAGATGGGGAGCTGGGGCCGTACCTGACCCAGGTGGATGAGGACCTGCGCCGCCTGCTGGGCGGCCCCGGCCTGGCGGCGGAAGGCCCTCCGGGGCGAGGGTAGCATGGCCCAGATTGGCACCATTTCCCTCTACATAGCCCTGGCGCTGGCCGTCTATGCCCTAGCGGCGGCGGTGCTGGGCAAGACCCGTCGGTCGGCGCAGCTTGTGGAGAGCGCGCGATACGCATCCTATCTGATCCCCGTCATGCTGGGCATAGCGACCCTGGCCCTGGTCTCGGCGTTCCTGCAGCGAGACTTCAGCGTGAGCTACGTGGCGGCGCATAGCAACCTGGCCATGAACCCCATCTATACGTGGGTGGCCTTCTACGCCGGCAATGAGGGGTCGTTGCTATATGTGGCCTTTGCCCTGTCCATCTTTGTGGCGCTGGTCGTGGTGTTCCTGCCTTCATCTATGAAGGAGAGCCTACCGGCAACCCTGGCCATCCTGATGGGCATCATGGTCTTTTTCCTGGTGGTGATGGTTTCGCTGGCCAATCCCTTTGCGGTGCTGGCCAGGCCCCCAGCGGACGGCCAGGGCATCAACCCGCTGCTTACCCACCCCGGCATGTTTTTTCATCCGCCCATGCTCATGGCGGGCCTCATCAGCATCTCCGTCCCCTTTTCGGTGGTCATGGGCCAGATGGTTTCCGGCAAGGTAGGAGACGAGTGGGTGGATCTGGCGCGGGCCTGGACACTGGTGGCATGGGCTTTCCTGGGCGTGGGGCTGCTACTGGGTTCCTGGTGGGCGTATACCATCCTGGGCTGGGGAGGGTACTGGGCCTGGGACCCCATTGAGAACGTGGCGCTGATGCCCTGGCTGGTGCTCACTGCCTTTGTCCACTCCATCATGGTGCAAAAGCGACGGGGCATGTTCCGCATGTGGAACGTGGTGCTCATGAACGTCGCCTTCACCTTGGCCCTCTTCGGCATCTTCATCAACCGGGGCGGGCCGGTGCCATCGGTGCACTCATTCGCCTCTTCGGCCCTGGGCTGGGTGTTTCTGGTGTTCCTGGGAGCGAGCCTGGTCTTCTCCTTTGGCGTCTTCCTGTGGCGGTTCAACGCCCTGCGGGGCATAGTGTCCCTGGAGTCGTCCCTATCGCGGGAGGCGGCGTTCCTGCTGAACAACCTGCTCTTCCTGGGTGTGACCTTTGTCACGCTGTGGGGCGTGGTGTTTCCTCTGGTTTCCCAGGTCTTCCAGGGGGTGACGGTGACGGTAGCCGCCCCCTTCTACAACCAGATCAACGGGCCGTTATTTCTGGCCTTGTTGCTGCTCATGGGTGTGGGCCCCTTGCTGCCCTGGCGGAGGTCCTCCTGGGCCACGGTGGGCCGGGCCCTGCGGGCGCCGGCCATAGGAGCGATAGTTGCGATGGCGCTGCTGGCCCTGTTGGGCATCGGCAATCCTTTGGCATTGGTCTCCTTTGGGCTGTGCGCCCTGGTGACGGTGAGCGTGAGCCAGGAGTGGGTGCGGGGCGTCATGGCCCGGCGTCACCGGGGGGAGAACTACCTCCTGGCCTTTGGGCGGCTTATTGCCGCCAACCGGCCGCGGTATGGGGGGTACGTGGTGCACCTGGCCATCGTGCTGCTGGCGGTGGGGGTTACCGGCACCACCTTCTTTGGGGCGACGAGGGACGTGAACCTGGCCCCAGGCGATGAGGTGTCCGTTGGCGGCTATACGGTGTGCTACCTGGGGGAGCGTACCAGGGACTTTGCCGACCGGAGGGAGTTCTTCAACGATTTGCTGGTGACCTTGCCCAATGGCAGGGAAATGTACATGACCGCATGGCGGGCCTTTTATCCCGACCAGCGCATTGCCGCGACCCATGCGGCCATCCGCTCCACGCCCCTGGAGGACCTCTACGTGGTCTCCAGCGAGTCTCTAGAGGATGGACGCGTCGTGTTCCGCATCCTGGTGAACCCTCTGGTGTGGTGGATGTGGGTGGCAGGAGTGGTGTTCATCCTCGGCACGCTGATCGCCCTGTGGCCCCAGCGGGGATTTGCCCTGGCGCCGGCCTCGTCCAGGGGGCAGGCGGCGGCGCCCGTCAGGGTTGACCTATGACCTGGTTTATTGCCATCCTGCTGGGGACGCTGGCCTTGCTGGTGGCAGCCCTCCCCTTCCTGTGGAAGCGCTCCGTTCCCCAGGCCGCGCCTGACCCCATGCCGGACCCGGTAGAGGAACTGCAGGCGCGCCGGCAAGCCATCTATCATGAGGTCCAGTTGCTGCACAACGACTGGAGCATCGGCCAGGTGACGGAGGCTGAGTACCGAGAGCGGCTGCAGGGGTACCGCCTCCAGGCGGCGGCGTTGCTAAGGGAGGAGATTCGTCTGCGGGAGCTGGAGGAGCGCTTGGAAGAGGAGGTGCTGGCGGTGCGTGCGGAAGGTAAGGCGCTGTCTGAAGCAGAGACGGTGGCCTGTCCCAATTGCAGCCGCCTGCTGGAGGTGGGGATGGCGCAGTGCCCGGCCTGTGGCGCTGTGGTGACAGAGGCGGCCCCTCATGGCTAGGCGGCGCTCAAATCCAAAGTGGTGGCTCCTGCTGCTCCTGGCCGCGGTGGCGGTCCTTGTTCTGATGGCAAGGACGACGCGGGCCCAGGAGGCAGGGCCGGCGGTCTCCGGGCAGGTGGTAAATGGCACCGAAGGGAGCGCGGTCCCGGGAAACCTGGTTATGCTGCTGGAGACCTATTCCGCAGACCAGTTCCTGGGCGCGCGGACTGTCATGGCCGATGAGCAGGGACGGTTCACTTTTGCCGACGTCCCCTCCGGCGCGACGGTGTACTATGTGGGGACGGTGCACCTGGGAGTGCCCTATAGCACACCGGTTGAGGCGGACGCCGACCTGTCGGATGTTACTGTAACCATCTATGAGACAACAGAGACCCTGGACCTGGTGAGCTTTGTCAGCAGCTCCTTGCTTGTAATCGGCGCTGACCCCGAGACCCGCCGCGTCTCCTTTTTTGAGTTGGTGCAGGTGCGCAATAGCGGCGACCGGACCTTTGTGCCCAACCAGGGCGGCGTCATGGGCTTCCTGCGGTTCCCTTTGCCGGAGGGCGCGGAAGACCTGGAGGTGCAGGCGGACCTTCCCAGCGGTGAAGCGATCCTGGTGGACCGTGGCGTGGGCCTGACTGCGCCGGTACCGCCGGGAGAGTACAGCGTGGCTTTTGGCTATGCCCTTCCCTACAAGGGCGACAGCTCGGAGTTTTCCCGCACCTTCCTTGAGGGCATGGGCCGTTTCCGGGTGCTGGTGCCCCAGGGAGTGGCCCAGGTGACCGGCGATGGGTCTATGACCAGCACAACAACGGCGGTAGAGGGTCTGGCCTTCTGGCTGCTGGAGGCCGTGGACGTGCCGCTTGGGGGCGCTCTCCGCTTCACCCTTCGTAGCCTGCCACAGCCGACGCTGTGGCAGCGTGTGACCTCGGCTGCCGGCGGAGACGTAGCTGTCTTGGCGGCTCCCGGGCTCCTGGTAGTGGGTCTGGGACTCCTCCTGCTCCTGGGGGCCTTGCGCAGGGCTGCGCCTGGGGCAGAGGCTCCAGCCCTGGTACCCTCAGACCGGGGAGGCTTGCTGAGGGCCGTCGCAGCTCTGGATGACGCATGCGAGGCCGGCGAGCTATCGGAGGAGGTATACGACCGGCAGCGGGGTATACTGATGATACGGCTGCTCCTGCTGGAGCGGCAGGGCTTACCAATCCCCCTTAGTCCCCCTTCCCTGAAGGGAAGGGGGAAAGGAGAAGAGCTACCGTGAGCCGGCGGGCTGTTGCGCTGGCGGCGCTACTGCCCGCAGTAGCACTGTTGGCCCTGTTGGGGTGGGCTCTGGCCAAGTCCGGCGGGCAGCCCGGGGGCTTCGGCATCAACAATGTCTTCGGTGAGGTGGAGGCGCGCCCAGGGCCTGCGCCAGCCCTGACACTGACCACTCTGGACGGCCAGGAGGTGACGCTGGAGGACCTGAGGGGCAAGGTGGTGATGGTGGACTTCTGGAGCTCCTGGTGTCCTCCGTGCGTCGCGGAAGCCCCTGTCCTGGAAGCCACCTACCGCCTGTACAGGGACAAGGGCGTGGAGTTTGTAGGCGTGGCCATCTGGGATGAGCGGGGAGCCGTGGAAAATCATGTGCGCCTCTTCGGTGTCAGCTACCTCAACGGGCTGGATGACCTGGGCAAGATAGCGGTAGACTACGGCGTGCGGGGCATCCCGGAGAAGTTCTTCATAGATAGGGAAGGTAACCTGGTGAGGAAGTTCGTAGGGCCGGCCTCAGAGAGACAACTGGGGGGTATCCTGGACGCCTTGCTATCACCTGCGGAAGGGTAAGGTGGAGGTATGCAGTGGTGGCAAGTTGTGGCGCTGGCGGCAGGCGCGATGGTGGTCCTGGGCCTGCTGCTGTACTGGGCGGTGAAGGCCCTTTCAGCACGGGAGCCGTACCGCTCCTTCATGAAACTGTCCACCCGGAACAAGGCGGCGTTTTTCAAAGGGCTGCTCAAGGACGGGAGCGTCCCATGGTGGGTCAAGTCCGCGCCGCTCCTGCTGGTGGTGTACCTGGCAATCCCTATAGACCTTATTCCTGACTTTATTCCAGTGCTGGGGTACATGGACGACGTTGGGGTAGTCCTGCTGACCCTGGCCTTTGTGCTGCGGTTTACGCCCAAAACGGCCGTAGCAAGATTGCTGGGGGAGCTGGGCAAGGCGGCGGAAGGCGATACGACGTAGGCAGGAGGCTAGGATGCGCAAGTATCACATCGTGACCATTGCGGGCGACGGCATCGGGCCGGAGATACTGGAGTCGGCGCTGGCGGTGCTGGCCCGGGTACAGGAGCTTTCGGGGGAGTTCGCGCTGGAGTACGAGGAGAGGGAGGGCGGCGCCGCGTGCTATGAGCGGCACGGGGTCAATCTGTCCAAAGAGTCCCTGGAGGCGTGCCGCACCGCAGACAGCGTGCTCAAGGCCCCCGTGGGCCTGCCCTGGGTGCGTTACCCCGATGGCACAGAAGCTGGGCTGCTGGGGGGCGTGCTTCGCAACGGCCTGGATCTGTACGCCAACGTGCGGCCGGTGAAGCTGTGGCCGGGGGTGGACGCGCCCATCAAGGCCAAGGCCGGAGAGATTGACTACGTGATCATCCGGGAGAATACTGAGGGACTGTACCTCTCCCGCGGACTGGGGGTAGGGAACGACGAGGCGATGGCCGATATGCTGCTCATGACCCGCAAGGGCGTGGAGCGGGTGTGCCGTTTCGCTTTTGAGGCGGCCCGCAAACGCAGCGGCAGCCCCTCCGACGGCGTGCGGCGGGTCACCTGCGTTGACAAAAGCAACGTGCTCCGCTCCTTCGCCTTCTTCCGCCGCATCTTCCAGGAGGTGGGGGAGCAGTACCCGGATATAGAGCAGGACTTCCTGTACTCCGATGCAGCGGGGCAGGACCTGGTGCGCCGGCCCTGGCGCTTTGATGTGCTGGTAATGGAGAATTTTTTGGGCGACTTGTTAAGCGATTTAGGGGGAGGAACGGTGGGAGGGTTGGGCATGTGCCCCAGTGGAAACATCGGCGAGGGGGCCAGCTACTTTGAGCCTATCCACGGCACTGCGCCGGACATCGCCGGCAAAGGTGTGGCCAATCCGCTGTCCCAGGTGCTGGCGGCGGCCATGATGCTGGACCACCTGGGGGAAACGGCGGCGGGCACGATGATACGGGACGCCGTGTGGGAGGCGCTGGTGCAGGAGGACCTGGTTATCCAGGCCAGTGGCCAGCCAAGGGGCGGCTCCCGGACAGCTACGGAGGCTATCCTGCGGCACTTGCGCCATGGGGTCGGGCCGCAGCGCGAACACTAACGGAGTGTTTCCTATGACTCTTTATTTGCACGAAATTGCAGAGACCAATCACCGAATCCTCAATCCATTTACTGAAGATAAGCTGATGCTCCTTGGTGAGATTTGTCATCTCAAACCAGGGATGCGTCAGCTTGACCTTGCTTGCGGCAAGGGGGAAATGCTGTGCCAATGGGCGCGGCACTGGGGTATTCATGGTATCGGTGTGGACATCAGTAAAGTGTTTCTTATGGCTGCACACCAGCGCGCCGAGGAATTAGGAGTAGTCGATCAAGTAACGTTTATGGCAAGTGATGCCAGCCAATATGTTGCCGAAGCACGTAGCTTTGACATAGTTAGTTGCATCGGTGCAACCTGGATTGGAAATGGGTTGGCTGGAACACTTCAGTTGATGTTGCCAGGGGTGAAAGACGGTGGACTGGTGCTGGTTGGTGAACCATATTGGATAGATGAGCCGCCAGACGAGGCCTATGAAGGGACTAACATTAGGAAAGACGATTTCACTTCTCTCAAAGGTACCCTGGACCGTATTGAGTCTGTTGGCTTGGAACTAGTTGAAATGGTGGCGGCAAACACTGACACGTGCGACAGATATGTTGCCTCACAATGGTGGACGCTCAGCGAATGGTTGCATAGCAATCCTTCCGATCCCCGTGCATTCGCTGTCCGAGAAATGCTCATACGCGACCGACGGAACTATTTGCAATATGAACGGCGCTATTTGGGATGGGGAGTATTCGTACTGAAAGCAAAGTAACGAATATTACTATGATGCTGTGGATTTACTTCCCAGTCCAGGGGTTGTACCCTACTGTGTCAAATCCCTTCCCTGGTGGACTGTAACTCATGACGTCTTTTCGCCTGCGCTGCATTGAATGCGCTGCTCTCCATGACGCCGGTGTACGCACCCTTGCCTGCCGCCGGTGCGGGTCGCCTCTAGAGGTGCTGTATGAGGGTGATGGCCCTTCCTATGACGCCGATTTCTCTGGCATATGGGGCCTGGGCGCGCTCCTGCCCATAGGCGACCGGTCTTGCATCGTTTCCCTGGGGGAAGGCAATACCCCAGTGGTGCGCCTGGAAGGGGTGGGGCGGGGGCTGGGCCTGGTTAGCCTTTGGGGGAAGCTAGAGTACCAGGCTCCCACCGGTTCTTTCAAAGACCGGGGCACGACGGTGCTGATGTCGGCGCTGAAGGAGGCGGGGGTCAGGGAGATCGTGGAGGACTCCTCTGGCAATGCGGGGGCGTCCCTAGCGGCCTACGCCGCCCGGGCGGGCGTGGTCGCCCATATTTTTGCTCCCTCCTCGGCGCCGGTAGCAAAGCTCCAGCAGATACAGGTGTATGGGGCGAAGGTGCATACGGTGGACGGCTCCCGGGAGGCCGCTACTGAGGCAGCCAAGGAGTTTGCTGAAGAGCGGGGATTGGTCTATGCGTCTCACAACCTCAGCTCGTATGTCGCTGAGGGCACCAAGACCTTCGCCTACGAGATAGCCCAGCAGATGGCGGGCCGTATGCCCCGGCACGTGGTCATCCCGGTAGGCAACGGCTCCCTGCTCATTGGGGCGTGGAAGGGGTTTTTGGAGCTGCGGGCCAAGGGGGTCATCGCCGAGATGCCACACCTCTACGGCGTGCAGGCAGAGGTGGTGCAGCCCATCGCTGCGGCCTACGAGGGCCGGGAGTGGCGTCCCCAGGAAGGCTCTCGTACCATTGCCGGGGGTATTTCTGTGGGCCAGCCGCCGCGCCTGCGCCAGGCCCTGCGGGCTATGCAAGAGACGGGGGGACGTCCTGTGGCGGTAACGGACGAGGCGATCCTGCGGTGGCAACTGGCCCTGGCGCGCCAGGAGGGCATCTACGCCGAGCCGACCTCGGCGGCGGCCTTTGCGGGACTGGAGGCCCTGGTGAGCCTGGGCTTCATTGCGGCTGGGGATACGGTGCTGGCGCCGGTAACGGGCATTGGCCTGAAGGATGCGCCGCCGGTGTAGTCGCAAACTACTTCAGAGAATTGTGTCGCAGGGTATTGAGCTTCTAGTTACTGGAAGGTCTATTGTTTGTCTGCAACGTTGCACATCACTGGATGCAAGGAGAATGGGCCATGAAGGGGATCAGCAAGAAGAAGTGCCCGCTGTGTGGAGCCTAGGGCTACGCCCTTGATCCTTTCCCTTCTGCCCAGGCCTGGGCAGAAGGGAAAGCCGGGATGAGGGTGGGGTACAGGCCTTACAGTTTGGAGAAGGCCGATTGTCGTCTTAGCAAGTATTCTTGGGGGTGATTATGCGTATAGGAGTGCTGGCACGCGTTACGGGCATACTTGCCAGGACTATCCGCTTCTACGAGGCAGAGGGTTTGCTGGCTGAACCAAGGCGAACTGAGGGAGACTACCGGGACTATGATGCGGCGGCTGTGGAGCGGCTGGTGTTTATCAAGAAGGCCCGCCTATTGGGCCTGTCGTTGAAGGAGGTAGGGAGCGTCCTTCAGCTTCATGAACGGCAGGAACCGACGTGTGTACACGTCCGAGCATTGCTGGATGACAAACTATCCCAGGTGGAAAGGGCTATCCAGGAACTGCTGGCCTTCCGTGAGGAGCTGGTGCGGCTGAAGGCCCGGGCGGGCACGTTAGAGGACTGCTGCCCGACGGGAGGAAGCGTGTGCGGGATCATTGAAGGGTGGGAAACAGTGCGAGTGGTCACAGCAGGAGGACTGCATGAGTAACTATGACCTGGTCATTATTGGGGGGGGGGGTGCAGCGGCCTTTGCCGCAGCAACCAAGGCAGCAGACCTGGGAAGGAGCGCCCTGATGATCAATCACGGCCTGCCCCTGGGTGGTACCTGCGTCAACGTGGGGTGCATGCCCAGCAAGCACCTGCTTGCGGTAGGGGATGAGCTGTGCTACCCCCAGCACCCCCGTTTCCAGGCGCTCCAGGATGGACACCACCCGTCACTGGACTTTGCTGAGGCAGTCCAAAGCAAGAATGAAATGGTGGCCCGGGCGCGGCAGGCCAACTATGAACGAGTGTTGGAGCACCTGGACGCGGTGGACTACGTGGAGGGGAAGGCCCGGCTGGCGGGGCCTCGGCAGGTGGAGGCCAACGGGCAGGTGTATGAAGGGGGGAAGGTGCTCATTGCTACCGGTTCTTCAACGAGACAGTTGCCAATTCCAGGGCTGGACAAGGTGCGGTGGCTGAACAATGTTTCGGCTATGGAGCTAACCCGGCTGCCTGCATCGCTGGTGATCATTGGCGCGGGACCCCTTGGCCTGGAGTTTGCCCAGATGTTTGCCCACCTTGGAAGCAAGGTAACGGTGCTGGAGGCTATGGAGCAGGTTTTGCCACGGGAGGAGCCGGAGGTGGCCCAGGAGCTGCAACGGTCCTTGGAAGCGGAAGGCATTGCGTTCCACCTGGGGGTTCGTGTGCAACAGGTTGCGGAACGGAATGGGAGGAAGGTGGTCACCTTCAGCGATGGAGAGCACATCCATGAAGCCGTTGGAGAGGAGCTGCTGCTGGCTGCGGGGGTCCAGGCCAACACTGCTGGCTTGGACCTAGAAGAAGCTGGGGTCAAGTTGGAAAGGGGCGGATTTATTGAGGTGGACCAGTTCTATCAAACGGCCAACCCGAGCATCTTTGCTGCGGGGGACTGCATTGGGAAGATGGCGCTGGAGACGGTAGCTGCAAAAGAGGGGGCTTACGCCGCAGAGAACGCCCTCACCGTGCCGGTGCGGACCGTCAACTATGACCATGTCCCCCATGCGGTGTTCACTAACCCCCAGGTGGCGTCGGTGGGCCTGACGGAGGAAGAGGAGATGCGGCGGTTCAATAGCTGCGCTTGCCGTACCGTCTACATGGACGCCGTCCCCAAGGCCCTGGCCATCAACGAAGACCGGGGCGTGTTCAAGATGGTGATTCACCCGCGCAGCTCCAAAATCCTGGGGGTGCACATCGTTGCTCCCCATGCGGCGGACCTTATCCACGAGGCTGCCCTGGCGGTGAAGTTTGGCCTCACTGTAGACGACATCATAGATACCGTCCATGTGTTTCCAACCTTCAGCGAGGGAATTAAACGGGCGGCCCAGGCCTTTACGCGGGATGTTTCACTGATGAGCTGCTGCGTGGAATAGGGTGACCTCTATGCCGGTAGTTATCGGGCTCTTGGTGTGCTGTGTTGTACTCACCCTTTTTGTGTTGGGTGCTGCGCTAGGGCTAAGGGGGCCGGACAAGCATAAGGGGAGTGGCCTGATTGAGAAGGGGAGGTGAGGCGGCAATGAAGCAAGAGCACATGTGGGTCCCTTTGAGCGCCCTTTTGCTCGTAACCATCGGATGTGGTGGACTGGCACAGCCGGAAGCTACGGCGACGCCTACAACCGCAATGAGTATGCCTACAGTCTCTCCAACTCCTATGGACATGCCCATGGACTCGGCCAGCTCACAGGCCGGCCCCCCGCTGGTGATGGGCTATTACGGGGGACAGCCTATGCTGTTTATTCATACCGAGGCGTCGGACATGGCTGTAGCAGAGATGCTCACGATGATGATGGGATCCAAGGTCTTAGTAGTCTCTAGCCTTAGCGGCGTACCTGATGAGTTGCTGGCAGATGTGTTTGTGTTCACAAACGGAGTCAGAGGTGACGGCCCTTTTGGGTATCAGCCCGACGTATTTGACCAGAGCCCTGATGAGGAAGGGTATACCCCGTTGCGGCGTGTGAATCTAGTTGTGTGGCAGGAAGGAGTGGTGGCAACGGAGTTGCGCTCGGCCAATGCGGTCAACGCCGCAATTGTGCGAGGGGAGGTCACCGTCACTCGCCCGGGTGTTGTAGTGAATATGCCCATCATTACCTGGCTTGGAGGCCAAAGATAGCGAGCGACCATCAACGCTCAATGCAGAAGGTGTGCTATGAGACGGTTGCTACACCTAGAGAACCTGTTTTTGCCCGTGCAGGGGTTGCTGCCCCTGCCGTGGTGATGAGTGGTCCCTGGCTTGCTCGGCCTCCTGGGCGCTAGCGGGGCTGGGCTTGCTCTGGCGCCCGCGTTGCGGGTGCTGACCTATCCATTGCTGGCCCTGACGGTGCTGACCCTGGGCCGGGGCTGGTATCTGCAGCTCCGTCATAAAGCTGCCACGCCCTGGCGTATGCGGTCGCGCTGGATATTGCTTACGTCCACTGCGCTGGGTGTGGGACTGTGGGCCTTGCGGTTTGCGGGATTGCTTGGTGCGAGGCCCTTTTGAGAGGTGGGGGCTGGAGACCCTTGTGTGCCGTAGCATTATTCCGCTGGGGGACACGATCCTGGCGCCGGTAACGGGCATTGGCCTGAAGGACGCGCCGCCGGTGTGAGGCAGTCCAGTGAGGGCTACCGGGTCGCGGTTGGTTCCTTGGGCCAGGGCTTTTGCTCGGGGTCAAGGACGAGGTGATATTTCATTTGCTCCTGTTTGCCGCTCTTGAAGGTAACGGTGATACCTATGGTGAACTCCCCCCACCCAGAGGTCTCCAAGGCAAACTTGTCTTCGCTGCTGGTACGCACCTGGTACGGCTCTGGAAAGGACGAATGCAAGAAATACTCCACTTGCTGGATCTCTTGCAGCCGTACTGTCGGCTCGTTGACAAAGACGCGCCAGCGGTAATATTGGCGGCCGCTGACGGTGACACCTAAATCCTTGGAGTAGTTGTTGAATTGTATGGCCATGAGTCGCCTCACCTAATCTGGGACATGAATGGCATCCCTTATCGTAGCCAGTGGAGTGAACCAGCGGACCTGCCACCGGTCGCCGTTCTTTTCCTTGAGCCTTAACTGGATATAGTCCGTAGGGCTGACGCTAGGCAGTAGGATACACTGCCATCCGCCCGGCCCCAGCGTAGGGAGCAGCTTGCCACGCTCCTTAGTCTGATTACTGTTCCCTTCCTTCAGTTCGTAGTTGCATTCCTCTGAGTCCAGGTCTACGGTTCCGTTTTCTCTGTCAGGAAAGCGCAAAGTGACTGAGACCTGGCCTTTGGGGCGAATGGAGTCCCGGAAGGCAAAGATAACCGCGCCCAGAATCTCCACAATGCCTGCACCAATGAGCCATCGGAAGTAGTCAGGATCAGCCCTTGGGAAGAGTCCAAGTCCTACCAGGATTGCCGCAAGAAAGGTGCCCAGCAGGATGATTAGGAATGCGGCGAGTATTGCGTACCGCTCTCTCAGAGTCACGTTGTGTCACCTCATTGTAGCATCTGGCAGAAGGAACACCGCAACCGGGGAAGCGCATCCTCAGCTCCTACTCCGTCAGGCGCTGGCCGTAGTCTATGTAGGCGGTGCTGCCCACCTGGGACAGGGCGATCTCCTGGCGGTAGACACCGCCGTGAAAGGGGCGTTCGGCGCTATGGACTTCCCGCTCCCAGTGCACCTCTTCCGGCGCCGGCCCGTCCTTGAGGGCCTCCAGCAAGGGACGGCCGTCCAGGGGGACGCCAGGGTCAAGGCCCAGGAGATGTAGGATGGTGGGGGTGAGGTCCACGTTGCCGCTTGGAACTCTTGTGACCAGGCCCCGTTTAAAGTGTGGGCCGCGGGCAAAGAGGACGTTGTTCATTTCGTGCTTGCTCATTCCGCCGTGCTGGCCACGGCCTGGGGCCGCGCCGGTGGCGTAGGAGATGCCCAGGAAGCCGTTCTCGTTGGGGCGGGAGTCCCAGCGGAAAGACATGGCCAGGTCCGGGGCGCGTGTGCCCTCGTTGCCGACGACATGAGCGGGCAGGGTCCCTGGGATGCCGGCGGCAGCGTCGGAGGCGGTGACTGCGCCGCACCAGGGCTGTGCCATCAGCCAGACGGTGAGCTTGTCAGTTACGCCAGCATCTTTATTGTGGGCATAGAAGAGGACGGAGCCGCCGTTGTGGGCGGCGTAGACGCCGCCGGGCCGGTCGCCCTCGGGGAACCCCGCTTCCTTGATGACTTCGCCTACGTTGACCACGCCCCCAATAGTGGCGTAGCCGTGGTCGGAAATGACCAGGATATCGGTGTCTTCGGCGCGGCCCATGCGCTCCAGCCAGCCCAGGATTTCTCCGAACTGCTGGTCTGCGTCATGGATGGCGCCATTGGAGACCGCATGGCCGACGCCGTGCCGGTGGTGGGAGTGGTCCGGCTCGGAGAACCAGATGAGGCTGACGGCGGGATCCCGCTCTGGCTGAACGTATTCGGTCAAGACCCGTTTGCCATAGACCAGGCGCTCAGTATTGGGGACGCTATCCTCGGGCCAGGGGCCGAAGCGTCCGATAATCTGGTCGTAGAGGCTGTAGGGTAGGGTGAAGTCTGGGTGGATGGTTGCCCCGCCGGAACGGTGGGCGTTGGGGTTGTGCATATAGGCGTTGCCGGAGGTGCCGGTACCCACTGCGATGTACTCCTGCCCGTAGCGATGGAGGATATCGGCGAGGGTAGGGGCTAGAAGCACCTCCCCCAGCTTGGCAGCCACCTCTTTGAGGGTTGGCTCAAGGACCGAGAAGGGGCGGTAGGGGTCAAAGTCCCGCATGACGACGGAGTTGGCGGCAATGCCGTGGTTGCCCGGGTAGCGGCCGGTCACCATGCTGGTCCCGTTAATACGGGTGACGCTGGGGAAGACGCAGTGGTGAGCGGCGAAGGTGACGCCCTCCTGTGCCAGCTTGTAGAGGTTGGGCATGACCTGTGGCGTCACGTTGGCAGGCTGGAGGCCGTCAAATACCGCAATAAATACACGTGTCATGGGGCACCTCCGCGCAAGATGGCGTGATTCTATCACACTTGCAGGGGGTCTACCCGTGAACGCCGAGCCGAATGTAGGAGCAGCTACTCATAGGATAACCCATGCAGGTGGCTGCCCCTGAATACGCTTGGCCCCCTAAGCTATACCTTTGTGTTTTTGCCCAGGTCCCACCCGCCGGCCACAGCCGAGCCCAAAGTCCCATCGGAGCTTTGTGGGGAGTACTTCCACTCAATTTTGCTGAAGTTGAAGCTGATTTCCTCCAGAGGTAACGTCTCTCCTCCCTTGGCGTTTCCTCCTGGCCTGACGGAGGAGATGATGACGTCGGTCATCTTGTACTCCAGGTATTGCTGCTGGGCCCCATCGGTCTTCTGGAACTGTATGGTGACCTCTGGGATGTGTTCCCCGCTGGCGCAGGCCAGCATCAGGAGGGGAGTGGACTTGTCCAGGGATTTCACCACCGTGAAGTTGCTGAAACTAGCCCGCTCGGCAGTCCCCGCCGCCGAGGATGAGACGGCGCTGGAAGGCTGGGTAACCCCAAAGCTGTAGGACAGGATATTTATCCAGTCTTTGTGCTTGAGTTGGTCCGTGCTTTCGCCGGGAATGGAGCCTATCTTGATAAATGCATCAAAGGCCATTTTTAACCTCCTGTGTTGGAACGTCTGCTGGTGAGAATACCAGGTCAAAGGTGAACTCCGCTGTGCCGTCCCCGCCTAACTCCTGGGGACGTTGCTTAGCCAGATAGGTGCCCTTAGCGCCGGCGTAGCGGCCAGTCCCGGCGACCACCGTGTAGAGGTCATGCCCGGTTCTGGATGCCCTGCTTGTGCCCATGCCGAGAAGGGCGCCGTCCAGCAGGTTAAAGGTGTGGACCTCTATCCTGGTGGCGGCAAAGGGGGTGGGGCCAAAGGGGGAGCCTATGGACAGGCAGTTGGAATAAAACTCGCCCAGCTTTAGGTCTTTTGACTCGTTGAGTAGTTCACCATACATCACCATCTGGTCTCCCATGACTGGCAACTCTCCCTGCTTGTGGTCCTGGGAGTAGAGGTGCCAGTGACGGCCATTCAGCCTCAGAGGGGTCTTAGACAGCAACGAGGGGGGGCCGATAACAGCGGCGCCGACACCGGAGCTCTTAAAGGCTACGGCGGCCCCTGCGGCTGCCAGGAGAATAGCCGCCCGTTTCAAGAAACTGCGCCTGGGGGCTTTTGCTGCATCTCTCATTTGGCCGCTCCTTCCTTTTGCAACTGGTCATGCTGAGAGCCTTGCGCCGGCGCCAAAAAGCCCAGCCCCAGCAATTTTTTTACCGTATCTATGGCTGTAATGGCAAGGTCATTAGCGTTTGTTCCCGTACCTTGCGCCACCTGCTCCACGGCTTCTCCCAGAAGGCGACGCCCATCGCAGAAGGCCAACAGGTGCAAAGTGAAGCCGTCTATTCTGCCTTGGAAGCGGAGCCCACGTTCCAGTGCCAGTACCATATCCTGGGCGCCGTATGCCCCGTTGCGCCATTTTAGCACCTGCTCCAGACGGTGGTGCTCCACAAGGCGAAAGGACTGAGCCAGGATGGCACGGTCGTCCTGCAATGCGACGAGGTAGTCCTGGGCCTGGAAAAGGGTGACGATATGCTCGCCAGCGGGGCCAATGGTCCCAGGTGGGAGCTGCTCGGCCCGAGTCCAGTGGGGTCCCTTGGAGCGGCGAAGGATGACGGCGCCCGAGGCTATGGCTTCAATTCCTAGTTTCTGATAGTAGCTGAGCCAGCGGTCCAGAGCGTTCTGATACGCGCTTAGGTCTCCGTGGTAGTGAGGCCTTGTCCAGTTAGCTGCATAGGTGAGGGGGTCCTCGGTCTTGTAGTGGAGCAGGAGAGCATTGCAGCCACTGCTTTCTATCCACCTGCGAACAGGGGCTGACCATTCTTCACCGCTCCGGCATGTCCAGTTACAGAGGATGTGGGCAAAGCCTCCTTCGGCCAGGAAGGCAGGCGACTCCTTGACGACCTCTGCACTCACCGAATCACCGGGTAGGCCACCGTCACGGAAAATATAGCTGGTATCAGGGGAAATGACATAGGGGGGATTGCTGACGATAAGGTCAAACTGGTTGCCAGCCACCGGTTGGAAGAAGCTGCCTTGGCGGCACTGGATGTTGTGTATGCCGTTTAACTGAGCATTGAAGGCGGTAAAGCCCAGGGCTTTCGCGTTAACGTCCGTGGCCACCACCTGGCCGGCTTGCCGCGCTGCTAATAACGCCTGGACTCCGCACCCTGTGCCCATGTCCAGGACTGCACCTACCGGTGTTCTCACCGTAAGATGCGCCAGGGTGACCGAGGTGGCGTTCACGCCAATGACGTAATCGGAGGGTAATTCACTGGGATCTGGGTAGTGGGGGTCTGAGACTATGATAAAGCCCTGGTAGGGGAAGAGCCGCACCAAAGGGCGGACCCCCTTCGGGGTACGCTGCGCCAAGCCCATACCCAGCAACTGCTGCAGGGTCATGGGCCTCAGGCTTTTCGCTACTTCATCCTCCTCTACCGTGACCCCCAGCAGGAACAACTTGACAAGCGTGCTAAGGGGGAGGTCTTCTGGCAGCCGGCGGATTGCCACAGCGATGTCTACGGGCTGGAAGTACAGGTCATCCTGGCCCCCCAGGACTGCCTTTACTCCCGCTTCCGAGTAGTTGGCTGCTTCCAGCGCCGTACGGAACTCTGCTATGGGCTGGGTGGCCACTCCTGAGAAGAAATTCCCAGGGTTGGACTCCCTGCCAACTGCCTTCTCTTTTCCAGCCTTGCTGCCGGCTTTACCGCTAGTTACGTTCATCTTACATCCCAAGGGCGTTGCTGCAAGAACCTTAGTCAGAGCTGCAATTGCCTTCGTTGAGCCATGCCTTCAATGCTGTGGGATGGACCCGCAGGGCTCTGTAGGTGCTGGTGGTTACGTGTCCCAGAGTCTCACTACCCTTGTGCAACTCCGGGGGTGATCCGGCGAAGTCGTTATAGGCGCTGTAGGGGCCAGAGGAGTTGCCATAGGAAGCCAGTTCGTTCCAGATGCTGGTCATGCTGGATGGGCTGCCGTACTGTCCAGAGTCGTTTATAATGGAGTCGGGGCTGAACCCGTTGCCTGAGACCTTGCCCAGGAGCTGCCCGTCACCTGCTACAAGCCAGGCACCGCATATCTGGGGAGTTAGAAGGATAGCATACTCAGCGATGAGTGTGGCTGTAGGGGTTGCTGAGGGTAAAAAGGTGGGTGTCGGTGTAGCGGTGGGTAAGGGGGTGGGAGTGGACACAGGGGTAGACGTAGGACTGGAAACCACAATAGGGCTGGGGCTTGCCGTTGGTGTTGGCGACGGTACGATAGTCGCATCGGGCGTAGGACTAGCGACGGAAAGTGGAGTCGCCGTTGGAGTGGGCGAGGGAGCAGCAGTAGGGGTTAGGGTTGCCGTGGGTGTGGGCGATGGCGTAGGGGTGAAGGCAGACTCACGTGTCAGTGTGGGCTCCGGCTCAGGAGATAGGGTGGGGCCAATGGTTAACGTAGGGGTTGGCGACGGCTCTGCTGTGGATGTGGGGGTAGCGGTAGGCAACGCCTGCACACAGGCCACCAGAAATAAAGGGCCTAGGAGTAAGGGAAGGACAGCGAACCGGTCTGGTCTGAATCGCATGGGCCACATAATAGGCTTTCCGTCCCGTCCAAAGCAATGAGGTGGAGTACGTAGGCAGAGAGGGTTTTACCATCGCTTGCGGCGGCGTCCCATGAGCTTGACCAGCAGGCGCAGCGGGGCCGGCAAGCCCCGGGGGATGACTGGTGCTAGGATGGCCACGACTGCCGTGTCGCTAACGGCTTTGGCGAAACGAGCGGGGTCTCCGCCAGTGGCAAAGCCGTAGTGAGTGGGAATGACCGTCTCGGCCCTGACCATGGCAGCAGCTTGGGCGGCCTCGGCCTCATCCATGACAAAGACACCCCCGATGGGCAGCATGGCTACGTCCACGGGCCCCGCCTGGGCCAGCTCCGGCACGGCGTCGGTATCGCCTGCGTGGTAGATGGTGAGGCCGCCAAGCTGAAAGCGGAAGCCGGTGTTGAACTGCTGTGCCCTGGGGTGCAAGCCGTTGTAGCCGGGGACGCTGGTGATGGAGAGGCCGGCGGCGGCGGTGGACTGGCCCTCCCACAGGGCCGTGGCCTGCAAGCCCTTGGCGCTCAAAGCTGCGGCGGCGGCAGGGCTGGCGACAATGGGCGCGCCTTCCTTGCGGCAGGCATGGATGGCCGTGGTGTCCAGGTGGTCCTGGTGGGGGTGGGTGACCAGCACCAGATCAGCCTTGTCCTGCCCGACGTAGGCTGGCGTGATGCGCAGGGGGTCAATCCAGACGACGGTGTTGCCAGCCTTGATTTTGAAGCAGGACTGGATGTAGCGGGTGAATTCAACGCCGGAGAGGGTAACTGTAGACGTCATAGGGCCTCCTGGGAAGTATGCCTAGGGAGCCAGGAGCATGATACCTGTTTCTCGGTGTGCTGTGCTACAGCCAGGGGTTGCCCGTTGCCACAGGTAGGGACAGGCCCTAGACTGTGGGTATTCTGAGGGGAGGGACAGCATGGACGATGCGGCCCTGGCCTTTGCGCCCGCATGGCGGCTTCGTGACCTGGTGGCCCAGAAGCAGGTGTCGCCTGTGGAACTGGCGGAGCTGTTCCTGGAGCGCATCGCCAGGCTGGACCCGCGCCTGAATGCCTACCTGACGGTGGCGGCGGAGCAGACGCTGGAGTCGGCGCGCCAGGCGGAGCGGATGGTCCTGGCCGGCGTGGTCCTGGAGCCGCTGCATGGCGTGCCTATCGCCATCAAAGACCTGACCCCCACCCGAGGGTTGCGGACCACGCGGGGGTCGCTCCTGTTCAAGGACAACGTGCCTCAGGTAGATGCCATTGTGGTGGCTCGTATACGGCAGGCGGGGACGGTAATCCTGGGCAAGACCAATACACCAGAGTTTGGGTGTTCGGCAACCACGGAGAACAGGCTGGGTGACGACTGCCGCAATCCGTGGGACCCCAAACGGACCTCGGGCGGGTCCAGCGGGGGTGCAGCAGCCGGCCTTGCGTCGGGGATGCACCCCCTGGCCCACGGGACCGACGCCGGCGGTTCTATCCGTGTGCCCTCTGGCATGTGTGGTGTCTTTGGCATCAAACCCACCCAGGGAAGGGTTGCCCAATCTTACGTAGGCCCTGGGGGCTGGGGCGCCCTGGCCCAGAGCGGCCCCATCACCCGCACCGTGCGGGACGCTGCACTACTCTTGCAAGTTATGGCAGGGCCGCACCCTGATGACCCCCTGGCTATTCCGGAGGCGGCACCGGATTTTGTGGCCGGCCTGGAGGGGGGAGTGAAGGACATGAGCTTGGGGCTGAGCCTGGATATGGGAGGCGTCCCCGTTGACCGGGAGGTGCGGGCCTGCGTCCAGAAGGCGGCGAAGGCCTTTGAGGAGATGGGGGCTGTGGTGGAAGAGGTACAGGTGGAGTTGGACCACGAGGCAGTCAGGCAGGCGTTCATGGCTATCTTCCTGGCCGACTATGCGGCATCCCTGGAGGAACTCTACCTCCGAGATAAGGAGCTGTTCTCTCCGCTGATGTCCCGCTTTATGGAGACCGCTCTTCACATGCCAGCCTCGGAACTGGCTAAGGCCCTGCGCCAGAGGGAGTGGCACCGCTGGCGCATGGATGCGCTTGTGAGTCGCTATGATTTGTTCCTGACGCCGACGCTGGCGGTGACGGCCTTTCCTGTGGGGCAGCGCCCGGCGGTCATTGATGGGCAGGCAATAGACCCGGACTGGAGCGTTACTCCATTTACCTTCCTGTTTAATATGAGCGGGCACCCGGCGGCCAGCGTCCCCTGCGGGTTCTCCTCGGAGGGGCTGCCCATTGGATTGCAGATAGTTGGGCAAAAGGGTGACGAGGCGAGGGTGCTGCGGGCCTCGGCTGCCTTTGAGGAGGCCAGGCCCTGGGTGGACAAGCGGCCAAAGGCAAGCTGACATGGAAGACATCATCAGCATGGCGGATATGCGGGCCATCTTCTCGGTGACCGATGATTTTGGGATTGACCGGGAGCAAATCCGTGTGGAGTTGGAGAAGGCAGACCCGGCGTCCGTCAAGCTGTCGAACCAGGGGATGCTGGAGATTACGGCGCCGCTGACGGGGCTGGAGGCATGGCTGCCAGCCCTGCGGCGGGAGTTGCTGCGTCTGGGGCTCACGGAGCAGACGGAGGAGTAGATGGAGATAGCCGTTGAGGTAGAGCAGAACGATAACTGCTTTGGCGTGCCGGAGCGTGTCTTTGAGGTGCAGGGTGCGAAACAGAAGGCGCTGCGGGTCATGGCGTACCCCCCACGGGGGGCCTATGGCTGGTGCCGGGTGACGGGCTGGAGCAGCGAGGAGGATGGGATGCCCTGCGACGCCTATCTGGTGAAGGTGGGGGACTCCGGCTCAGGGACGGCGTACCTGCTCTACGGTGGCGACTGGGGCGTGCGCCTGATGCCTGGGGATGCTACGGAGGAGTGGAGCCTGGACAGCCCCCGGCAGTGGGGTGAGCCATACATGCTGCTGGAAGACCCCAGCGAGGTGGAGGTGCTACCCCTATCCTAACCTTCCCCGGAGGGGGAAGGGACTGATCATGCCTCCGCCGCCTGCTTGATGGCGGCAAGTTCCTCGGTCAGGTCGCGGCGGAAGCTGCCCCTCATGAGGCGGGAGAATAGGCCGCCCGCCAACCCGCCGTACTGGGCGGCGATAGTGACCTGGACTGCATTATCCTGGGGATGGAGGGTGTACTCGTGGGTGGCCTTGAAGCCGGGGCCTGTGACCAGCAGGGTCAGCCGCTCCTTGGGTTGGAGGCGCTGCACCACGGGGGTGAAGGCGTTTCGGTCCACCACCAGGCGGATGCGGCTGCCCTCGTGCAGAGGCGGGCCGTCCAGGAGGCGGGCTTCTTTGACGCGGGGCGAGTGCGTGGGACGGCCCTCAAAGTCCAGCACGGTATCCCAGACCCTGTCCAGGGGTGCATTGACCAAGGTCGCTTCCTGCAAAGAAGACATACGTACCTCCTGCCGGGCTAGCCGGTGATGTCGGTGCGGCCCTGGGTGGTGATGGAGAGGTGGGTGAAGAAGCTGTCCTCCGTGGCCCCGTGCCAGTGCCGCTCCCCCGGCGGCACGTAGACGGCCATGCCAGGGGTGACAACGTGCTGCTCCTGCTCCGTGGCCAGGATACCCTTGCCGGCGATGCAATACAGGACCTGGTCGTGGGTATGGGTGTGGAGCTTGGTGTGTGCGCCGGGGCTGAAGGTGATGGCCGCCAGGCGCAGGGTGCCCGCCATCTGCTCTGTCACCAGAGACTGGCGGGCCACCTTGCCCACAAAGATGTCGCCGCCGGACCAGTCTGGGGTGGTCTCGTTCAGGTTGACGACGCGCATGGAAGCTCGTTTCAGTGAAGGTGGTCGGGGTGGTGAGGATTGAACTCACGACCTCTTGGTCCCAAACCAAGCGCGCTGCCGCTGCGCCACACCCCGTCACTCTATCCTATGCTGTTGCATGGGGCAGGTCAACCAGCTATCCTCATCTGTTGGAGGGCAGTATAAAGTATCATGGCAAACTCCAGCGAAAGGAGGCGGCCATGCACATCGTGATCCTTGTGGTGCTGGCGGCAGTGTTCTGGTCCTATATGTGGACCAGAATCTTTGAGAAGATGGGCTACAACCAGTGGCTGGGCCTGGTGATGCTGGCGCCCATAGTGAACGCCATTGCCCTGGTGATGCTGGCCTTTGCCGAGTGGCCCATAGAGTCTGAGGTGCGGAGCCTCCGGAGCTAGTCTTTGGTGAATCTGCCCCTTGAAGGACTGCCAGGGGGTTGTATGATAGGTGGGCAGTCCAACAGCGAAAGGAGACCCATGCGTCCCAACAAGGTGAAACGGATGTGGAAGGAAGGCCAGCCGGTGGCGGCAGGATGGCTTTCTACGGGCAGCCCCTACGTGGCCGAGGTCATGGCCCACGCCGGGTTTGACGCCATTATCATGGACCTGCAGCATGGCATGGGCTTCACCACGGAGAAGGCCATCGCCTGCATGCAGGCGATCTCCACCACCGATACAGTACCCATCTGCCGCATGGGCTGGAACGACCCCAAGGATATCCAGTTCGTGCTGGACGCCGGCGCGTACGGGGTCATTGTCCCGCTGGTGAACACGCGGGCCGAGGCCGAGGCGGTGGTGGGCGCGGCGAAGTACCCGCCCGAAGGCTTCCGCAGCAGCGGCCCCAATCGCGCCCGTCTGTACGGTGGCGCCGACTACATTGACCATGCCAACGAAGAAGTCATTGTGCTGACGATGGTAGAGACCCAGGAGTCGGTGGACAACCTGGAGGAGATCTCCAAGGTGAAGGGGCTGGATGGGTTCTACATTGGCCCCAGCGACCTGGCCATGTCCCTAGGCGTCCGGGGGCCGGATGCCCGCCGCCATCCCAAACACGCCGCCGCTTGCCAGCGGGTGCTGGACGTGGCGCGCGCCAACGGGCTGGTACCCTGCCACCACGGCGCAGGCCCAGAGGTGGCCGCCGAGCTCTTTGCCCAGGGCTTCATGATGTGCCAGATTGGCAGCGACGCCGGCATGGTGGGCAACGGCAGCGCCGCCGCCCTCAAGGCCCTGGCCGATGCCCGCGCCAAGCTGCGGTAGTCCAACCGCATTGCTCTCCTCGTTTCCCTATCATCCATGCTCAGGTAGGGGCGGGCCGCTGGCCCGCCCTTCCTCTGCCAGTTGCATATACCTGGTGGGCGGCCCAGCCCCATGCTAGCCATCCTGCTCAATGCCGTCCTGCCGGTCGTCGTCATCGCCGGCCTGGGTGTCATCATTGGACGCATCTTCAAGCTGGATGCCCGTCCAATCAGCCGCCTTACCCTGTACGTCTTCTCTCCCGCCCTCATCTTCTGGTCTCTTTCTATGGCGGACATCTCCTTTGGCGAGGTGACGGGGGTATTCCTGTTCCTTGCGGTGTGGACGCCGGTCATGTACGCGGTGACGTGGGCTATTGGTTGGCAGCTCCGCATGAAGGGCAAGACCCGCAATGCCTTCTTCCTGAGCACCCTGTTCCCCAACGCCGTCAACTACGGCCTGCCGGTGTCCCTGTTCGCCTTTGGCCAGGCGGGCATGGACCGGGCGCTGCTGTTCCTGGCGCCTACGGCCCTCCTCAGCGGGACCCTGGCCATCTGGGTGGCCTCCGGGGGTGGCGCAGGGGGCTGGCGCAGCCTGCTGCCCCTGCTGCGGGTGCCCACCTTCTATGCGACGGTGGCCGCCCTGGCCATCAACCCCCTGGATGTGGCTTTCCCTGAGATCATTGCCCGGCCCTTGCAGACCCTGGGGGGCGCGGCCATCCCTTCCATGCTCATGGTGCTGGGTCTCCAGCTCTCCCAGGCCTCTTTCAAGGAGGACCTGGTGCGCGGGGGTGTCGCTGCCATAGTACGGCTGTTGGTGGGGCCGGCGGTGGCGTACCCGTGTACGCTGCTGCTGGGGATAGAGGGTGTTACCCAGCAGGTGGTGATTGTGCTGGCGGGGATGCCCACGGCGGTGTTCACCATCATCCTGGCCACGGAGTTTGAGACGCGCCCCAACCAGGTGACCAGCGCCGTGGCGGTGTCCACCACCGCCAGCATGGCGACGCTGACAGTGCTCATCTGGGCGGTGCAGCGGGTATTGTAGATGCGCCTAGGAGGGGGTAGGGGCGCAAGGCTCCATAGATCGCAAGTCTCCGACCTTGCAACCTACGGTTGCCGTTTTTGGGGTTGGGCCTTTTGCAAGTCCCATGCGGCCAGGGAGTGGCCCGTTTCAGAAAGGAGGAATTGGCTACTGGCTAGGAGTAGTCACAGAAAGGGGGGAGGGGAGCGTCGGGTTCTGAACACAGGACATCTATTGCCGGGACCACGTTTCCATCGGGGAGTCGCACCAAGAAGCTGGTTTGGGTATGTAGCATGTACACCACTTGGTTATGAGCACTGACAAAGGCATAGACCGCTACCGTCGGACAGAATATTCTGCCTCCTGTCATCTCTCCCACCAACTGTTGCAGTTCTGGGCCCCAGCAGTACAAGGCATGGTCGCCAAAACTGAGACCTTCCCCGTACTTCACCTCTGCGTACTTCACAATCCAGGTTGGCACCTCTTTGACTGCGCCTTCTTCGAGTCGGCCTTCGCCGCCAGAGTAGAGGACATAAGAAGCCGCTGCTGGGTTTTTGGCAGACTCCAGGGCCCTCTGACCAAACCTTTCCATTAGGTATATCCCAGTGATATCCAGGGCCACCGCCTGGCTCATGGTGGGCGCAGCAAAAACCATCTTGAACTCATCGTTACCAGATGCATTGAGGCCTGTCCCCGGCTTCCAATCCTCCTTAGGTATTGGGGGCACGGTATACTGTCCCTGGGCCATGGTATCAACACTGGCCACAACGACCAGTACCATCCCCACCAGTGTGAGAAACATGACGCTCTTCAAGCGTTGCATACCCTACCTCTTGCCCTAAGCTCCCTGGTTCTCAAGAGTGCAGGCGTAAACGGCGGCCCTGACCATGAACACCGATAAGATAATGATAACAAGAGTTAACCCCCTATGCTTCTCTATAGTATACGGAAAGGGCTGTGAGTTACTTCACAGCCCTTTTGACCCTGCTAGCCGGTCGCGAAAGTCGACTGGCTGCGCTCACATGTTACTCTGGCCCCGATGTTGCCCATAACGCACGCGAGAGGAAGGGAACAGCTTCCGCATAGCCCTCAAATAGATATCGGCCACATGCCCAGGCGTGCTCCCCAATTCTTGGGCAACTTCCTCCATCGTCCAGTCTCGCCCATCTCCAAGCCCGTGCAAGAGCTGAAGCACCCGTGTTTCCATATCGCTCAATTTATCGCCAGCGGCCTCAATAGCCCCCCGATACATGTCCCGCATGCGGGCCTCCGTCTCTGGATCCTGCGGATATATCTTCCCTATCGCCGCTCTTTTGATATGCGTGACCACCTCGCCTGTGACTTCCAACTTTTGGGCGATTTCCACGTCATCCCAATTCCGGCCATCTTCTAGGCCAGCCCATAGCCGTAGCACTTGGGACTCCAAGGCAGTCAAGAGGTCGCGGGCGCCTTCCATACGCTCCACTGTGTATATCTTGCGTTTGGCCCTCCCCAGTATTGCAAGCATGTCCTCTTCCGTGATGCCCAACCTTTGGGCGACGTCGTCATGTCCCCA
>JACQOP010000143.1 GCA_016202485.1 Chloroflexota bacterium
CTCCCCAGTATTGCAAGCATGTCCTCTTCCGTGATGCCCAACCTTTGGGCGACGTCGTCATGTCCCCATCCCCTGCCGTCCTCCAGGCCCGAAGTTAATCGCAGCACCTGGACCTCCGAGTCACTCAAGGCATCGCCAGCATCTTCTATCTGCTTCCGCAGCCTGTCCATCGTCTCACGATGCTGTCTTAGCAGGCCCTCAGACTCATTGGATGCCATCAACCCTCCGGTTAGTACAAGTAGTAGTCGGAGATGCAATTGTAAGGCCAAGTGGACTCTGGCGACTCGGCTTGGAAGCAATATTTTACCCAACGCCAGCCCCTGTTCAAGCTGGAGGTCTTCCCAGCTTGGCACTGATAGGTTAGGCAAGTCCTGCTGTCCTGGTCTATTTTAGTCCAACCCGGGGGTCCGTTCCACCAGAGTTCGGCGTCGTTTTCAATGTAGTTAACGGTTGGAGTGCAATACACAATCCCACCCCAGCTTACGGTGGAACCGGATTCATTAAAGTGGGTATCGCTATAACATTCCTCGTGACCCTCCGTTCCCACTCCTCCGCCGCCCGGCAATGATTCGTCATCCGCGGAACTGACAACTAGAGGCATGAACCATATAGCTAGCGTCAGGACCATCAGAAATAGTAGTCCCATTATTAACATACCTTTTGTAAAGGACGGCAAGGAAACCTGCTTCGTGGACATGCCCCACCTCTCGTCTTTACCGGCTGTTTCTTCGTAATCGTTCTAGCTCATCCCCTCCGGAGGATGTCAATACGCCAGTTTCGCTGAGTTTGCTCCGTAGAATAACCAAGCTCACTCAGTGAAAATACCGCCTTGAGTCAAAAAACTACGTACAGCACATATAAAAAGGGCGGGGGGCACGACATGCCATGCCCCTATGGACTCCCGTGGCCCGATGGGATTGCACCACCATAGCGGGGCAATCCCATTGTTATACCTCAGGGATGAGGACGGTCTCTCCCCTTTTGTGCCCCTACGCCGCCTGGGCCGCCGTGGGACGCAGCATAGCGATGGGGCAGCTTCCGCAGGCGGCGGTGGCGCAGGAGGAGCAGCCGCCGGCATGGGCCGTTGCCGCAGGGGCAGCGGGTACGGGTGCTGGGGTTGGGTGCTCCTGGAACAGGTCCAGCTTCATCTGGGCAGACTTCTCCGGCTTGTAGCTGGGGAAGCCCAGGAAGGCCCTGGCGCGTTTGGCCACCACGCCCATGGCCTGGAGGTCGCGCCAGGTGTTGATGCTATGGCGCTTGCGCTGCTCCACGATGCGTTTAGCTGCCGTGGGGCCCACGCCCGGCACGCGTATGAGGTGCTGGTACTCGGCGTGGTTCACGTCCACCACTTCGTCGCGGTAGGCGTAGGCCGCCAGGAGGAGCTTGGGGTCCAGGTCCAGGGGCAGAAAGCCGCCCTGGTCAAAGGCGGGGGCCAGCTCCGTTTCGGTGTAGCCATAGATGCGGCTGAGCCAGTCCAACTGGTACAGGCGGTGGGCGCGCAGCATGGGCGTGGCCGGATGCTCTTCCAGTGGGGTATAGCGCGCTGGGCGGAAGGGCTGGTAGTAGACGCGCTTGAACCCCCACTGGCCGTAGAGCTGGGCCATGCGGTGGTAGATGTCCTGGTCTGATTCTTCCGCCGCTCCCACCACAAGCTGTGTCACCTGGCCCACGGCTGTGCCCTTGCCGTCCTCTTGTATCAGGTTATGGATGGCTTGCATGGGCTCAAGCATATGCTTGTTGAAGTCTTTCATGGTGCTGACCTTTGCCAGGTGCTCCTGGGTGGGCAGCTCCAGGTTGATGGAGAGGCGAGTGCCCAGGCGGTAGGCCGCCTCCACACCTGCCGGCGATGTGCCGGGCATGACTTTCAGGTGGATATAGCCTTTGAACCTGTAGCGGTTGCGCAGGGCGTCCACAGTGTCCAGCAGCTTCTCCATGATGCCGTCGGGGGTGCTGGCGATGCCGGAGCTGAGGAAGAGGCCGGCGACGGTCTGGCGCTGGTACAGCTCCATGAAGAGCTTTGCCAGTTCGTCTACTTTGAAGCCGTAGCGCTTGCGGGGGACCCAGTGGCTGTTGGGGCAGTAGGCGCAGTCGTACTTGCACACGTCGGTGAACATGACGCGCATGAGGGAGACGGTCTTGCCGTTGGGCATGGCGGCCTTGTAGACGCCGGCGGGCATCGTACGGTTGCGGGGCTGGCTGTAGGCCTCTCTGGGCACGTTGAACTTGATGTCCGTAGGGGCCAGGACATCGTCGGTAGCCATGCCGCCCAGGTGGCGCAGCTTTTCGTAGGCGTCGGGGGAGTTCTGAATGAGCATAAGGGGCCTTCCTTGTAGAGAACTATTGTTCTGTTATTGTGCATAGAAAGGCCGAAAAGTCAAGTGGCAGATGGCAGGGTCTGCCAATCAACGAGAACACAGGGAGTGTGGATTGCCCTCGGAACAGGAAGGTATTTGCCTTGACCTGCATACCCCTGCGTGTAGAATGGGACGCGTGCCCCTCCGCCCATAAAGGGAGCTTCATGGAGCCTCAACCCTTTGACAACCAGGAGACCGAGCTTGCGCCAGCCCGCGTGACGCGGACGCCGCGCATCTTTCGTCCCTTTGACCGGGTGGTCAGGCTGCGCACGGCCCTGCCCGGCCCACCCAGGGCAATTGGCGCCGGGGGCGTGGTGATAGGGTTCTTGGCCCTCATTGCTGTGGGGACGGCGCTACTCTCTCTGCCCGAGGCGCGCCGGCCCGGTGCCGATGGCAGCTTTATCACTGCACTGTTCACGGCGACTTCGGCGGTGTGCGTGACAGGCCTGGTGGTGGTGGACACGGCAGACTACTGGTCGCCCCTGGGCCAGGGGATTATCCTGGCCTTGATCCAGGCAGGGGGGCTGGGGATCATGACGGCGTCCATGCTCATCCTTATCGTCTTCAGACGGCCTATTTCCCTGCGGGATCGCCTGCAATTGCAGGAGACATCTCGCTTCGCCGGCATCCGCAATGTGGTGGACCTTGTGGTACTGACTGTCGTGACGACGCTGTTCCTGGAGAGTGTGGGGGCGTTGCTGCTCACGTGGCGGCTGTATGACGCCGGCCATTCCTCGCCGGTATGGAACGGCATCTTTCTTTCCGTCTCGGCCTTCAATAACGCCGGCTTTGATATCAGCGGCGGGTATCAGAGCCTTGTGCCCTTTGTGACCGACCCTGTGCTGCTGGGGATTATGGGAACGCTCATTGTCCTGGGCGGCCTTGGTGTCCTGGTCATCCTGGACTGCCTGCCCAAGGGGAGCCGGTGGCATACTTCCATCAATACCAAGATGGTGCTGACGGCCACGCCTGTGCTCTTGGCCATTGGTTTCGTCGCTATTCTTGTCATGGAGTTTAATAACCCCCAGACATTGGGGGAACGGGACCTGGGCCAAAAGCTGTGGAACGCACTGTTCCATTCCATTACCGCCCGCACTGCGGGTTTTGCAACGCTCCCCGTGGACAAGTTCAGCGATGCGACCCTGTTCATCAATGAGGCCCTGATGTTCATCGGAGGGGCCAGCGGGTCTACCGCCGGAGGGACAAAGCTGAGCACCACCGTCTTGTTGCTTCTCGCAACCTGGTCAGGTGTCCAGGGGTATGAGGGGGTCAGTGGATACGGGCGCCGCTTTAGCAATCAACTGGTCTACCGTGCGCTGGCTATCCTCTTCCTGGCGTTTCTGGTGATTTTCACCGCTGCTCTGGTCCTGCTGCTCACAGAGGGTTTCCCCTTTCCCAGAACCCTTTTTGAGGTGGTGTCAGCCTTTGGCACCGTCGGCCTTTCTACAGGCATCACACCAGAGCTCAGTATGCTTGGGAAGCTGGTCATCGTGGTGGTTATGTTCATCGGACGCCTTGGGCCCCTTACCCTGGCCTATCGTATGGCGCAGAGGGCCCGGGAACCCAATTACCGCTATCCTGAGACAGATATTCCCCTCGGTTAGGTTATCTTCATCTTGTGAGGTGCAACGTGGCGTCTTTGATTGTTATTGCCGGCCTTGGACGGTTTGGAAGCGTTCTCGCCCAGGCCCTCACCCAGTCAGGTTACGAAGTGCTGGGTATTGACCGGCGGCAGGAGCCGGTGCGTACCTTGGCCGATTCCGTCAGCAAGACTGTCCAGGGTGACGCAACCAGCGCAGGCTTCTGGAATGACCTGCCGGTGAAGAACGCCGACATCGGCGTGGTGGCCTTCGGCTCCAGCGTGGAGGCCAATGTACTGACGGCGGTACTTATGCGGCGCGTGGGGCTCAAACGCATCATCGCCAAGTCCAGCAGCGAGCTGCATACGGACCTGCTACGGGCCATTGGCATTGAGACCATTATTGAGCCCGCCAGCGAAAGCGCCCTGCGACTTGCTCATACCCTGGGCACGCCAGTGCAAGACTATCTAGAGGTTACCGCCGACTATGGCATTGGCCGGATTTCCGTGGCCGAAGCCTATAAAGGCACCTCGGTGGAGGAACTGTACAACCGCCGGAAGTCTACGGTGCTGGCCATCCGCAGGGGCCAGAACGTGGTGCTGCAGCCCAAGGACACCGAAATGGTAAAGGGCAAGGACACCCTGTTCCTTGCCGGCGCTGATGAAGACCTGCGCTTCTTGGCCCAGTCCCTGGGGCAGGCCGGCGGTTCCGGCCAGTGACCCTGGTCAGTGTTGCCTGCCATAGGTGTTCAACCGACCAGACACACAAGGGCCCCTGCTGTACCAGGGGCCTTTGTGTGTCTGGTGTGAGCGTTCCTGCTATGCAGATATACTCACTTCATCTTGTTTGCCATTGCTGCGCTGCAACTGCAGTTCCTTCAGTTGTTCCGCGGGGATGTGGCAATAAATAACGTGGGAGGGAGCGTCCGGCCCTTGCTGCGCCGGCGGTGGCGTTGTGTCGCAGATGTCGCCTACCTTGCGCGGGCAGCGTCCTGCGAAGAAGCACCCCGTGAAAGCCTGGCGCAGCGTTGGCACTGTTCCAGGGAGGCGGATTCGCGTGGGGACGGCGTCCGGGTCAGGCGCGGGGGCCGCAGATAGCAGCGCTTCAGTGTAAGGATGGCTGGGGGGCCTGAGGACGCTGTTCCTGGGGCCGGACTCGGCTACGTGGCCTGCGTACATGACCAGGATGTCATCGGAGACATAGCGCACCACGCCCAGGTCATGGGAAATGAAGATGTAGGAGGTGCCTGCCTCCTGCTGGTGCTGCTTCAGCAGGTTGAGCACCTGGGCCTGGACGGAAACGTCCAGGGCTGAAACGGCTTCGTCAGCCACTATGAGGTCGGCCTTTCCGGCGAAGGTGGCGGCCAGGGCGACGCGCTGCTGCTGGCCACCGCTCAACTCCCCTGGCAGGCGGTCCAGGTGCCCAGGCTCAAGCCCCACCGCCTGCAACAGGGCGGCAGCTCGTTCCCTGGCTTCTGGGCCCTTCAGCCCCTGGAACTTCTTCAGAGGGCGCATGAGGGCGTGGCTCACCGGCAGTTTAGGGTTAAGGGAAGAGGTAGGGTTCTGGAACACCATGCGGATGGCGGAACGCTGGCCTTTAGCCCGGTCTTCCACACCGGGGCCCAGGTCTTCGCCCTGGAGCTTTATGTCCCCGCTGGTCCGGTGTATCAGGCCCACGACGTTCCGGGCCAGGGTGGTTTTACCGGAGCCGCTCTCGCCAACGACGCCCAGGGTCTGTCCAGGCTTGACGGCTAGGTCCACGTTTACCACGGCGCGTACTGGTCGCCCTACGATGGGACCGAAGAAAACAAAGCGACGCCGTGGCGTGCCGTAGAAATGGTGCAGACCCTTGACCGTCAGAATGGGAGCTGCGTTGGGGTCTTTGGCCTGGGACTGGGTTGTCTCGGCAGCGCTCCAGACATCGCTGTTGACCTGTTCCCAGTAGAAGCACTTGGAAAGGTGACCGTCCCCGGCATCCACCACCGGCGGCGCGCTGGCGGTGCACTGGGCTGTGGCCATAGGGCACCGGGAGGCGAAGAGACATGCGTCCTTGGTCTCTTCTTGGGCGCTGTAGACTGAGCCTGGGATGTTACGCAGGACGTGGTCTTCTCCTTCATGGGTGACGGGCTGGGGCACGCAGGAGATGAGGCCGGCAGTGTATGGGTGGCGCGGGTTCTTGAAGATGGTCCGTACGGGGCCTTGCTCCACCACATGGCCTGCGTACATCACCGCCACCCGGTCGGCTCCGCGGGCAACAACTCCCAGGTTATGGGTGATGAGGATGATGCCTGCATTGACGCGGTCCTTCAGGTCAAGAATGAGGTCCAGGATGGTCGCCTCGGTGGTGACGTCCAGGCCGGTGGTAGGCTCATCCATGATGAGCAGGTGGGGGTCGCAGGCCAGGGCCATGGCAATCAGGCCCCGCTGCTGCTGGCCGCCGCTGAGCTCGTGGGGATAGCGCCGCCCGATGCGGCGTGGGCCGGCCAGACCTACGCTTTCAAAGAGTTCCGCTGTGCGGTTGCGCGCCTGTTCGCGGCTGAGGCGCGTGTGCTGCCGGAGGACTTCTTCTACTTGTGGCCCCACACGCATGACGGGGTTGAGGGAGGTGGTGGGGTCCTGGTACACCATGCCGATGGTGTTGCCCCGTAGCTTGCGTAGCTCAGTGGCGGAGATGTTCGTGATATCCTGGCCCTCAAAGCGTATGGAGCCGCCGAGGCGGGTGGTGCCGGGCAGGTAGCCCATCATAGCGTAGCCTACGGTGGACTTGCCGCAGCCGGACTCGCCCACGATGCCCAGCACTTCGTTGCGCTGCACTTGCAGGGAGACGTCCCTTACGGCACGTACCGCCCCAGCAGGGGTGAAGAACGTGACGGAAAGGTTTTCCACCTCCATCAGGGGAGCGTTGTTGGTCTGTGTAGTCGTCATGATGAGATGTCCTCCTCTATGAGGGGTAGGTGCTGCGCCTGGCGGATGCCCTCAGCCAGCAGGTTCACGCCAATGACGAGGGTGGCCACGGCTGCGGCAGGCGCCAGGGCTATCCAGGGAGCGGTGGTCATGAAGCGCCTGCTCTCGCTGATCATCAAGCCCCAGTCAGAAGAAGGGGGTTGGACGCCCAGGCCAAGGAAGCCTAGTGAGGAAGCTAGAAGAATGGCAAAGCTCAGACGCACTGAGGCCTCCACGGTCAGCACGGGAATGGTGTTAGGGAGGATCTCCTTGAAGATGATGTAGGCAGCAGGTTCACCCCGCAGCCGGGCGTTCTGGACGAATTCCAGTGTCTTGACAGAGAGGGTGGCGCTGCGCATGACCCTGGCCACCCTGGGCGTGAAGACCACTCCGATGGTGAGGACGATGTTCTGAGGGTTGGAGCCCAGGGTAGTCAGCACCAGGAGGGCCAGGAGCAGAGCGGGGAAGGACATCAGGCCGTCCATGATACGCATGACTACCTCGTCGGTACGGCCGCCTTTATACCCGCTGCTCATCCCCACGAAGGTGCCCAGGGCGATGCCCAAGCTCGCCCCCAGGGCGGCCACGGTAATAATTGAGCGCGCCCCAGACAAGAGGCGGCTGAAGATGTCCCGCCCGTATTCGTCGGTACCCAGCCAGTATTGCCACGACGGTGACGAGAGCTGGTCCCGCAGGTGGAACTCGGTAGGCAGATAGGGTGCAAGCAGCGGTCCGAACACGGCGATGATGGCGTGGAGCGCCACCAGAGGGAGGCCGATGCGGCCTGCAGGGGTGCGCGTGGCCATCCAGAGCTGGCGTCCGAAGCCGCGGCCCAGGGCCAGCAGCGCCCCCCATACCGTCAGGAGAGCACTCTGGGGTGGGGATGATTTGGTGATCAGTATATCGCTCATGATAGTCGTATCCTTGGGTTCAGGATGCTGTAGCTCAGGTCGGCCAAAAGGTTGCTGACGGCATAGGTTGCGGCAATCAGCAAGGCTACAGCCTGGAGTAAGGGCACGTCCCGGCCTTGAATGGAGGTCAGCAGCAGCCGCCCAATGCCAGGATAGGAGAAGACGTTCTCCACGATGATCAGGCCGCCCAGCATCCAGCCCACGTTCATGGCAACGATGCTGATGGTAGGTAGCAAGGCGTTGGGCAGGACGTGGCGGAAGATTACGCGGCGCATGGGCAGTCCCTTGAGGATAGCGGTACGGACGTAGTGAGACTGCATCACCTCAATGACGTTGGCCCGTGTCATGCGCATGACATAGGCCAGGAGGACGCCGGTAAGGGTGAGGGCCGGGAGGATGAGGATCTGAGGCCGGTCTAGCGGAGTGGTGCCTGGTAAGAGGACGCTGGAGGAGGGGAGCCAGTGCAGGGTGGAGGCGAAGACGACCATAAGCAAGACGCCGGTCACGAACTCTGGGAGTGAAATGGCAACAAGGCTGCCTATGCTGATGACCTGGTCCCCCAGGCTGTCCCGTTTGATGCCTGCCCACACACCGAGAAGAATTGCAGTGGGGACTGCCATGAGGAAGGCGAAGCCGGCCAGGATGAGAGAGTTGCCTAGCCTCCCTTTCACGATGTCCACAATGGGCCTTCGCTGTACGTAGGAATCGCCCAGGTCTCCCTGCGCCGCATTGGCAATCCAACTGAGATATCGGGCGGGGGCGGGTCTGTCCAGCCCAAGCTGTTCCCGCACAGCGGCCAGGTTACTCGGCGTTGCGCCCTGGCCAAGGATCATTGAGGCCACATCGCCAGGAAGGACCTCGGTGACTAAGAAGATGGCCAGGGACACCACCAGGAGTGTTACCACTATCAGACTGATACGCCTCACAAGAAAGCGGACCATATGCAAGCTCCTTTTGGATGGCGCGGGCGTTGCGCGCATCCTGTGAGATAAGGGTTAAGTCCGACTACTGCTCCCTTCTTCTGCTTGGTGAGGGTGGATGGGCATCCGCTCGTGACATACCCATCCACCTCCCAGGGTTTTGTGGATTTGAGGGCAAGGCTAGTTATTGAGCCAGGCTTCGCTCAGGATGAGCCAGTTATTGGGGTGGGCTTCCACGCCCGCCACACTGGACCGGTAGCCAACAATAATGGGGCGGAAGGCGGGTATGATGCGGGGCGCCTCGTCAATGAGGATGCGTTGGATATCAGCGTAGGTCTCATTGCGTGCGGCTTCATCGGCCTGGCCCCGGGCCTTCAGGATAAGAGCGTCAAGCTCCGAATTGCAGTAATAGGCTTCATTCCAGGCAGCGTCACACAGGGTGGTGATGCTCAGGGCTTCGTCTGGCCCCCTGCCATTCCAGGTGACAGTGGTGAAGGGTTCCACCATCCACACCTTTGACCAGAAGGCATCTTCCGGGTCACGGACAATAGTGACGCGTATGCCTGAGGGAGCGGCAGATTCCTTAAAGGCTACCGCCATTTCCACCATTCCCGGAGCAACGGTGCTGGTGTGCAGTGTTATGTCTATGCCGCTGGGATAACCAGCCTGGGTAAGCAGTTCCTTGGCTTTCTGGGGGTCATAGGAGATGATTTCCTGCCCCTGCCAGTAAGCCGGGTCGTTTGGGGGGAGTGGGTGGTCATTGGCGACAGAGCCGCGTCCCAGCAGCGCCACCTGTATGATAGCCTCACGGTCCGTTGCATACTGGATAGCCTTCCGGACCAGCTTGTTATCAAAGGGCGGCACCCGGGTGTCCATGGCGAAATTCATATAGGCGGCGCTGGCAGTCTCACCAATCCTTACCCCCGTCGCCGTTTCCAACCCTCTGACACTTGTAGGTTCCAGAGGAAAGACCACATCCACGCTGCCGTCCTTAAGGGCTTCCACTCGCGTCTCAGGCTCCGGCATGTAGTAGTAGACCAGTTCATTCACATATGGGCGGGGGCTGTCCCAGTAGTCAGGGTTGCGCCGCATGATGGTCCGCTCCCCCGGCAGGTGTTCAACCAGGATGAAGGGACCGGTGCCGAACTCCTGGTTGGGGAGCCGGGACACATCCACGTCTGCCGGCAAGATGCGCACCTGGTATTGGGTCAGGGCGTCCAGGACGAAGGCGTTGGGGGCATCAAGGACGAACCGCACCGTCAATGCATCATCAGCTATGACTTCCTGGATGAAGGTAAGGGTGGTCCTGGCGGGAGAGCCTGTTGCCGGGTCCAGCAGGCGGTTGATGGTAAACACCACGTCACCGGCATCCAGCACCTTGCCGTTGTGGAACTTTACTCCTTCCCTGAGCTTGAACGTCCACTCCGTAAGGTCTTCATTGTAGGTCCAGGACTCCGCCAGCATGGGGCGGATGCTCTGGTCCGGCTGCCGCAGCACCAGGTTATCGTAGAGCTGCAGCGTAGTGACGATATCTACGGTACTGAGGCTCAACGCTGGGTCCAGCGTGTTGGTATTGACTGGCAGCGCCACGCGCAGAGAGCCGCCAGTCTTGGGGCCGGTCTGTGTTGCCGTTGCAGTAGCCTGGCCGTCCCCTGTGGGTGTGGCCGTGGGTGCGGCCCTGGTACAGGCCGCCAGCGCTGCAAGGAGCAGGGCAAGAGCTGCGAACATCAAGACGAGCTTCAGCGCTCCTAAGGGGCTGCGCCGCCCTGCTGCATTCCAACGGATGGGTCCATATTTCATGAATGCCTCCTCAGTACAATACATGCGATGATAGAAATGATTTGCTCTTCCAGCCTCCTGGCCTTCCTGGGAACGCCCCTAAGCGGGATGGGAGGGCCAGAAAGGGCAGCTACCCCACTGCGGCGGATACAGGGTATGGCCCGCAGTAAGGGCATGGTCGCCACTGGAAAAGGGATCTACTACAGGCCGGCGCCTCTGAACGACCCCTCTACTTCATCTGGCTGCAATCTAATAGGAGAGTAAGATTCCTTGCTGGCCAGCGCAGCAGGCAGAGGTAGAGAAAGGATAGTTAGGCGGCTGACGCCTTGCTTGGGAGTGGGACCGACGAGCGGCTTACAAGAGGAACTGAGTGAAGCTGGGGATGCTTCAACTCTGCCCCGGCAACCAGTAAGTCTCTCTGACGGCTCTTGGGCGCCGCCCCTTGTATTGGACATACCTGATATGGCTGCCTCTGGTCGCAGTATAGGGAATGGTAAACCTTCTGTCAACTTGAAGAGTTTTGCATGACGCAGACGACATGACATACATATCAGATGAGGCCATGCCGGAGAGGCGTTCGTACCATCGTGCAGGGGCGGCGGCGAGGGTACCAGAAGGTCGTCCAAAACGACAAACTTGACACATTTTCTCTGGGAGCGTAATCTGAAATCGTTAACAGTCTAGTCGGAACAGCTAGGGACTGCTCCGGCGATATAACCGAAAGGACGGCGCGCGCTATGGACGCGATGATCATCACCATAGTTGCCGTCCTAGTGGCTTTAGGACTGGGGACAGCAGGTGGATTTTTCGGGCGGGGCTATGTGGCCCAGCGGAACGACACAACCGCCCGCAGCAAGGCTTCCCATGTAGTGGCGGAGGCAGAGGAGACCAAGAAACGTCTGGTGCTCCAGGGGCAGGAGGAGGCGCTGAAGCTGCGTACCGCGGCTGAACAGGAACTGAGGGACCGTCGCACCGAGGTACAACGCCAGGAGCGGCGGATATCCCAAAGAGATGAACAGCTCATCCGACGTAGTGAGGCGCTGGAAAAGCGAGAACGGGCCATTGGACAGAAGGAGCGTGACCTGGAGGACAAGGAAGCCGAGCTGGAAGAGTTCAAAGCCAAACAACAGGCCCAGCTAGAGGCAATTTCCGGTCTTTCCATGAATGATGCCAAGGACCTGCTGATGCGCAGGGCTGAGGAAGAAATCCAGTATGAGCTGGCCCGCCGCTACCGGGATATGCAGGAACAGGCTAAGGAAGAGGCGGACCAGAAGGCCCGCCGCATTGTTACCCTGGCTATCCACCGCCTCGCTTCAGACGTTGTTTCTGAAAACACCACCGCCGTTGTCCCCCTCCCTAATGATGAGATGAAAGGCCGTCTCATCGGCCGCGAAGGACGGAACATCCGAGCAATTGAGGCCGCCACCGGGGTAGACCTCATTATTGACGATACCCCGGAGGCAGTGACCATATCCTGTTTTGACCCTATCCGCAGGGAGGTTGCTAAACTGGCCCTGACCCTCCTTATCCAGGACGGCAGGATCCACCCCGCCCGCATTGAGGACATGGTAAAACGGGCGGAAAAAGAGGTTGACGAGACCATCTGGAAGGAAGGCGAGCGCGCCGTGTTTGAGACCGGCGTCCGCGGTATGAACCCGGAGCTCATCAAGCTCCTGGGACGCCTCAAATACCGGTACAGCTACGGCGAGAACATCCTCCAGCACAGCATTGAGGTCTCCCACCTGGCCGGCATGCTGGCTGCCGAGTGCGGGGCTAACGTGGAGATTGCCAAGGTAGGCGGCCTCTTGCACGACATCGGCAAGGCCCTGACCCACGAGGTGGAGGGCACCCACGCCGAAATAGGCGCGGACGTAGCCCGCAAGTACGGCATTACTGAACCCATCTGGCGCGCCATCATGGAGCACCACGACGAGGAGATGGGATCAACGGAGGCATTCCTGGTGGCTGCCGCCGACGCCATCAGCGCCGCCCGCCCCGGGGCCCGGCGCGATACCCTGGAGCACTACGTCAAGCGTCTGGAGGCCCTGGAAGCCGTTGCCAACGCCTTCCCCGGCATAGAAAAGACCTTTGCCATTCAGGCCGGACGGGAAGTCCGCATCATGGTCAAGCCCGAGGTGGTGGACGACGTGGCCGCCGCCAGCCTCGCCCGGAACGTGGTGAAGAAAATTGAGGACACCCTGGTCTACCCCGGCCAGATCAAGGTCATGGTCATCCGGGAGACCCGCAACGTTGAGTTCGCCAAATAAAAGAAGCATGCAACAGGCAAAAGAAAGGGGAGGGCATCGCCCTCCCCTTTCTTTTGCCTGTTCCACAACACTCCACAGACTTGCTATCATACCTTGATACGATACTCTTGGAATGGAGCGCCATGCCAGTAGAAGTTGACCTGCACTTGCACACCACCCAGTCCGATGGCCGCCTGACGCCTATGCAGCTTGTGCAACTGGTGGCCGGCAAGCGGCTGAAGGTGGTGGCCATCACCGACCACGACATCACCGACGGCCTGGAAGAGGCCTATGAAGCAGCCAAGGCCTTCCCCCAGCTTACTATCATCCCCGGTGTGGAGTTGAGCACCGACATCCCCGGCAATGAGGTCCACATGCTGGGGCTGTATGTGGACTACCAGGACGCCTACTTTCAGGAGACCCTGGCGCACTTCCGGGAGGGACGAGTTGGCCGGGCCAGAGAGATGGTGGACCGGCTGGCAGCCCTGGGCATGCCTGTGGACTGGGAACGAGTTGTCCAGATAGCAGGAGAAGGCGCCATAGGGCGGCCGCACATTGCCCAGGCCTTGGTGGAAAAGGGGTACTTTCAGTACCCTCAGGAGGCCTTTGAGAACTACCTGGGCCGTAACGGCCTGGCCTACGCCGAACGGGAAAAGATGACGCCCCAGGAAGCCGTTCGCCTCATACGGGGCGCTGGCGGCGTTGCGGCCATTGCCCACCCGGCGTCCCTTTTTGGCCTGGATAATCTCCTGGCACAACTCAAGGCGGCAGGCATGCAGGGCATGGAGGTCCACTACGCCGAGTACGATGGCCCGGTCCGCACCCGCCTGGCCGATGCCGCCAAACGCCACGGGCTGGTGCCTTGCGGCGGCAGCGACTACCACGCCTTCGGCACACCTGGCGAGCGGCTGCCGGGCGACCTGGGGCCGCCCATGCAGACGGCGGTGCGCCTGAGGGAGTTGGCCCACGCCAACGCCAGGGAGCGCGCCGCCTGGCGTAGCTAATGGGCTTTAACAGACCCGGACAGCGACAGCTTGGCGAAGACGCAAAAAAGACCTGGGGTGACAAGTACCCCAGGTCTTTTCCTTCGCAATTGGAAGCGTTAGTGGCTCTCGCCGCAGTCGCAGCCGTCGCCATGCTCGTCGCTGGCGCCGTGGCCGCCGCAGCCACAGTTGCCGCCGCAGGCACACCCGCCCCCCTCTACCATGAAGTTGGGGTTGGAGATGACGAAGCCGCTGCGCATCAGCCCTTCCACGTAGTCTATCTCCGAGCCGGCAAGCAGGGGCGCACTGTCTGAGTCTACAAGGATACGCACCCCATAGGCGTCAATCACGGCGTCGTCCGCCTTGACATCCCTCTCCAGGGAGAGCATGTACTGTGCCCCTCCGTGGGGGTTCGGCACTACAATGATACGCAGGGACGAGTCTGGCTGGCCTTCTTCGTCCATGATGCCCCTGAGCTTCTGAGAGGCCAGTTCAGATACGGTGAGCATGCCGCACTCCTTTTCTGGCAACGGCGAGCCGCTGCCTGGGAAACCTATTTCCACTATTAGCAAGATTGTAACACCGCTCTAAGGTGCGGTCAACGTTTCGCTGTGCCAATATAATCCTTTCCAAAGGGCCGGAAAAAGGGTAAACTAAGAGTACCCCCTGGATACCCTTTAGATCCCCTTGTAAAGCTGGAGAAAGTTCGGGTATGTTGCCATTGGATGCGCCTCAATTCCTTTTCGTTGCTGTAGTAGCAGGCTATTTGCTGGGGTCTTTCCCCACGGCAGTCCTGGTTAGCCGCATGCGGGGCGTGGATATCTTCTCCGTTGGCCCCGGCCTGGCGGGGGCCACCAACGTCTTTCGCCAGGTAGGACCTGCCGAAGGCGTTGCCGTCATGCTGGTGGACGTTGCCAAAGGCGCTTTGGCCATAGGTATATCCTATCGCTTGGGAATCACTGGTGAGACGGCCCTGCTCCCTGCTCTGGCCACCCTTGCGGGCCACTGGCGCTCCATCTTCACACGCTTCCGGGGAGGCGATGGCGTGGCCACCTTGGTGGGCATCACTATAGCTTTGTTCCCCATCTATGGCCTCGTCAGCGTCGTCACCGCCATGGCGGTGAGCATCATCGCACGCCTTGCCGGGCAGCCTATACCAACCCTGTGGGGCGGCATTGCAGGCTATGGATTTCTGCTCCTCCGCCTGCCCTCCTCTGAAGAGAGCTCTCTGCTGGTGCTGGGTGTCGTCTTTCTCGCAGTGATGGTCCTTGCCCATGGCGTCATAGGCCACCGGCGCCGCGCCGCCTGACAACCACAGCCTCTGCCAGTCCCGAAGGCCGTGCCTTTCTTCCGGAGAGCACGGCCTTCCCTTTTATCGGCTATAATGCCCCCTATAATCTCTGTGAGGCGCCAGGTATGGTGAGCCGCCAGGCCCATGACCTCCACTTCTCTTCTCTTGTCGTGGACTGCCACTCCGACTCCATTGAGCGTGTCGTGGATAAGGGCGAGGACCTGGGTGTGACCACGGGCAAGGGCCACCTTGATTTACCGCGGATGCGGGAGGGCAACCTCGGGGCAGAGTTCTTCGCCTGCTTTGTCCACCCGGACCTTATCCCGGAGCGGCGCTGCCTGCGGCGGGTGGTGGACATGGCCGACGCCGTCAAGCGCCTCTGTGACGCCTATCCGCAAGAGCTGGAACTGGCGCGCACCGCCGCTGACGTGCGGCGCATCGCCGGCGCGGGCAAGCGGGCGGCCATTTTGTGTGTGGAGGGCGGCCACGCTATTGAGGACAGTCTGGCAGTGCTGCGCACCTACCACGAACTGGGCGTCCGCTATATGACCCTCACCTGGAACAACAGCAACAACTGGGCCGATGGCTGTCTTGATCCGCCCCTGCATCACGGTCTGACGGAGTTTGGTAGGCAAGTTGTGCGGGAGATGGACCGCCTGGGTATGATGGTGGATGTGTCCCACGTGTCCGAGGAGACGTTCTGGGACGCCCTCCAGACCTCCACCAGGCCCGTTATCGCCTCCCACTCCTGTGCTTGGGAGCTGTGCCAGCATCCCCGCAACCTCAAGGACGAGCAGCTCAAGGCGGTGGCCCAGAAAGGCGGCGTTGTGTGCGCCAGCTTTGTAGCCCCCTTCCTTTCCCAGGCGTTCTACGAGGAGGCCCAGGCCCTGCAGGAACATCATCGCTGGGAAGAGCGCTACCTGGAGGCGGACCTCATCGGCCAGCCTGAGCGTTTGGCCCTGGCAAGGCAAGAATTGCGAGCCAAACATGAAGAGCAGGTGCACCGGGAGATGCCCCCAGTTTACCTGTCCCAGGTGGCGGACCACATCCTGCACATGGTGAAAGTGGCGGGGGCAGACCATGTGGGGCTGGGCTCGGACTTTGACGGTACACTGGTGATGCCCGTAGGGCTGGAGGACTGCTCCAAACTGCCCTTTCTCACCGAAGAATTACTGCGGCGGGGCCTCAGCGCTGCCGACGTGCGTAAGGTGCTGGGGGAAAACGTCCTGCGCCTCATGGCGGATGTGATTGGGGAATAAAGGATTCCTCGTTTCCCTGCCGTTAAGTTGCGCTCGTAGGGGCCTTCTGCCTGACCCATGCGAGGACGAGCATGCAGGCGAGCTGAAGTCCGAGAGAGAACACGATGAGGCCAGGACGCCACAGGTCGTAGAGGATACCCATGATTGCACTGCCCGTGAACCACGCCACACCGAACCCGGCGTTGAAAACGCCATAAGCGGAGGCCCTTTTCTGAGCTGGCACCATATCTGCAACCACTGCCCGCAGGAGGGATTCCTGTGCTCCCATGCCAATACCCCATAGCACCATTCCCAGGAGGGCTAGACCTGACCCGCCCAAGAAGACCAGGGGAGCAAATAGGGCCGAAGCCGCCACCGCCCAGATAAGGACGGTGAACCCTCGGCGGTCATAGAGTCTCCCGAAAAGGAGGGCGGCCAGGGCGTCTACACCCATAGCAAGGGCAAAAAACAAGGGAATCGCAGCTTCAGAAACCACGGAAGCCCGATTGAAATGGAAGGCAATCAGGGGAAAGTCTACAAAGGCGGCTGCTAGCAGTCCTATAGCGCCCAGGTAGACCCAGAATGTCCGGGGAATCCCTTTGCTTTCCAATGGCAGTGGAGCTAATTCAAAGCTGCTCGGATGGCGGTAAATGACGTATGCGGCCCCCAGTGTGCCGAGGGCAAGTAGCGCCGGAATCAACAAGAGAGCAAACCCCATGCGGTAGTCTCCCTCAAAGTACACGGCAGCAACGACGATCAAAGGGCCCAAGACAGCGCCTATTTGGTCTAGCGCCTCATGCAAGCCGAAACCCCAGCCCGTTCCAACCTGTCGCGCTGCATAGGAGAGCATTGCATCCCGCGCTGGGGTGCGCACCGCCTTGCCGATGCGCTCAGCCATCATCAAAGCTACCGCTATTTGCCAGTTCCCCGCCAGCGCCAACAAAGGGACGGCAAGCATATTGACCGCATAGCCAACGATGGTGATAGCCCAATACTGTCTGGTCTTGTCGGCCAGGTACCCTGTGACCACGCGCAGGCCGTAACCCAGAAGTTCGCCGAATCCGGCTGCAATGCCAACAACGGTTGCACTTGCACCCAGGTCGGAGAGGAATGGCCCTATGGCGCTCCTGGCCCCTTCATAGGTCATGTCTGCAAACAGGCTCACTACACCGATCAAGATAACGAACCGCAGCGCGCTCGTGGCCGCCCTCTTGGACTGAGGGGAAACATTTGACTGCTCTTGCATCATAAGATGCTCCTCTCTACAGGACTCCCCTTAGCTCCCCAGGAACTCCTTGATGATGGCCACCGCCCCCTCCATGTTCTCGCGGTGGAGACCATGGCCGGCCCCGGGCACCTCCTTGAAGACACCCTTCCCATTCGGCATCCTTGCAACCATCTCCTCGGCCTGCTTGCGATCCAGGACGGTGCTGGTCTCGCCCCGGAGCACCAGGGTCTTGCAGGTGAGGCTGGCTACACAGTCCCATAGGAAGGGGCCTTCCTTGAGGCCGGTGCGCCCGTTCAGCCAGGAGATTTCCGGGTCGGTCTTGGGCGCCAGGATGCCGTCCCAGTTCGTACGGTACGTGTATTTGACCGTCTGCCATATCTCGGCGTCGGTCGCCGTCTCGTTCTGCCCCCGGTGCCAGTCAAAGGCCTGCTGGGGCGTGAAAAACCCCCGGGGCCGCTCTGGGCGGGCGCTCCCCACCAGGCGGCGCTGCGCCGTCTCACGCCCGGCCGGCGAGGGGTCTGGCATCGGCCCGTAGTCGCCCAGGACCAGGTGGTCAACAAGCTGGCTGTGGTAGGCCCCCAGGGGCATTCCAACGCGGGAGCCAAGGGAGTGGCCATAGTAGTCAAAGGGGTAGGCCCCCAGGGCAACGGCGAAGGCGGCGATATCGTCGGCCATCTGCTGGGCGGCATAACCCTCCCTGCTCCAGTCGCTGTCGCCGTGGCCACGCCCGTCTATGGCAAGGATATGGTGGCTTTCTATGAAATGCGGCGTGAAGGTATCAAAGGCGTGGGCATTGCCGCCAATGCCGTGCATCAGGATAAAGGGCTTCCTGGTCTTGTCGCCGCCCCAGTCCAGGTAGTGCAGCCGCAAACCGTTGACGCTGAGGTACTTGTCCTCAGGGAGGAAGGGGTTCATGGTAACCTCCTGGCGACGGGGTGTTATAGGGCTTCGCTATTATAGGACTTATCCCGCCTCTGTGCAGAGGAAAGTGAGGGAATCCCCTGAAGCCTAGCGCACAATGAGGACGGCACAATGGGCATAGCGACTCACCTTATCGGCCGTGGTGCCCAAGAACCTCCCCCAGACCCCTGAACGACCGCTGTGCCCCATGACAATGAGGTCGCACTGAATTTCGCTTGCGTGATTGATGATGGTCTGGGCCACGTGGCCCAGGAGGATATCGGCGCGCTCAAACTCAGTGCCCAGGAGCTTTGCCTCATCTCTGGCCTCCCGGTGAATGCGAGTGTAATACTCGTGCTGGCGCTCGCTTTCGGCCTGCACCTCACTGACGGTGCCAGGATAGTGGGGTATGAACTCTTCCACGGAGACCAGGGCAACCCTGGCGCCGAAAGCCAGGGCCATCGCCAGACCGGCGCGGAGAGCCTTGCGGGAAGAGTCAGAGCCATCAAAGGCTATAAGGATGTAGCGAAAGGGCGTTTGAGGATCCATTGTTTGCTGTTTGCTTGCTCCCCTCTGGCCGGTTCTGGATATCCGGGACGCCGCCAGGATTGTTTCCTGTTATGGGCTACCTTTGGGCGAGAGGCCATTTGCTAAGGCTGGGCCCTGGAAGAAGCCGTCTCTACCTGTTCAAGGGATGCCTCTAAAGCCGAGGCCGGCGCTGATGGGAGAACCACTTTGGGACGGAACCATGTCTGGGCAATGAAGGTGGGCACCACCGCCGAGGCAATAACGACCGTGACCAGGATGGTGTACTGGGACTGGTCAATGACCCCCTGGGTCAGCCCAAACAGCGCAGAAATACTCCCAAAAGTCAGCCCGGTGGACATAAGAAGGGTAGTGTACGTGCCTTCCTTGTTGGGCAGATGGAAGAACCGGGTGGCGGGCCATACGCCTACCAGCTTTGCCGCCATTTTCATCCCCAGGAAGGCAAGGATAAGCCCAAGTCCTGCCAGGATACCTGAAAAAGAAACGAACAGGCCAGCCTTGATGAAATAGAAGGGGGTCAGGGCGGTGAAGGCCACGGTGCGGAGTTGCTGCAGCAAGGCGCGCTCCCGCACAAAGACGCCAGCGCTGGCTAGCCCTACCAGGTACGCGGGCAGCACCGCTTCGCTCTGGGCCGATGTGGCCAGCCAGGCCAGCACAAAGAGGACAAGGAAGAAGAATTTCGTTTCGGGGGCGCTGATCCGCCCTCCCCACCTGGCAATGATTTTAGGCGCAATTCTGGGCAACAGCCACAGGGCAGGGGCCATAACCCCAATAAACAGGAGCATGCGCAGATCAAAGCTGGCGAAGAACAGGCCCAGGGCTACAATGGTGCCCAGGTCTGTGATAAAACAGGCTGCCAGGATAAGTTTGCCCAGGGCTGTCTCATTGAGCCTACTCTCTACCATGACAGCGTACACCACCGCTACCGAGGTGGTAGAGAGGGCGATGCCAGCAATTTGTGCAGCGCGCAAGTCCCAACCTGCCAGATAATAGGCGAAGGCCCACGCGCCAAGGAAGGGGAAGAGGAAGGAGACGGTCCCGATGGCTATGCTGGCTTTTAGATGTTTCCTTAATGAGACAGGGTCAATTTCAGCGCCGGCAAGGAAGGTGAGCAGCACAGCGCCGAAGGCGGCCAGGAAATCTATCCAGGGCGCGGTGTGGAGACCCAACAGGTTACCTCCCAAGAATCCCATGAATATCTCTACCAGGGCGACGGACAGACCGATGCGTATGGAGACCAGGCTTGCAGCCAAGGCCAGCAGCACCCACAGGCTGGCCGTTCCCCAGATGCTTTCCATTCTTGCTCCTTGTCACATGTGCCCAAAAGAGCAACAAAAAAGCTCCCACTGGTAAACCAGTAGAAGCCATCGTCCCGCTATGGGCTGTTTGGGAACTCCCAGGTGAGCTTCATCACCTGCAGGAACGGTACTGTATTCAAGGTAGCTTGTCAATAGCTGTAGAGGCCCCAGGCGCGTCCGCGAACAGGCAGTCCAGCAGCTCGTGGAAGGCAACGGCGTCCACCTGATGAGCGATGGAGACGTGTCCCGACCCAGGCTGGAAGCTCATGCGCCCCCTCCTTTCCCCCTGACCCGTGTCTACGGAGACCGTTCCATTCCGGTAGCTGGCTATGCCCGGTGAAAGGGTAAGGGCCATGGTCAGGGCGTCCCAGGGAAGGTAGTGGCGTTCCTCGCTGCGGCGCTGGAACCATTTGAGCAGGATACGGTGGGCCAGCCGCGCCGCCGGCGTTCTGGCGTCCCGCCAGCGGGCCAGGTCGGTGGTGCGGAAAGCCGCCTGTGCCGCCGCCTCCAGGGGGACGATAACAGTGGGGATACCCGCCCCAAGGACCAGCACGGCGGCTTCGGGGTCGCTGCACAAGTTGTCCTGGGCGTAGGCGGCAGCGCTGTTGTCCTCTGTTGCGCCGCCGCTGACCACCAGGCGGCCAACGCTCCTGGCAGCCTCGGAGTGTTGCTGCAGGAGGTGTGCTATGTTAGTGAGCGGCCCTAGGCAGACGAGGGTAGACGGCTGAGGAGCGGCCTGTAGCTGGCTTGCCAGAAAGCCGGCGGCGCTGCCTGTTACCGGGGTGCTGGCAGGCCGGGGCATGTGGACGCCTACCCCACGGTGGCCGTGGTAGTCGTAGGCGTGACGGAACTCGTCGCCTGCTATTGGGCCTGAAGCGCCCCGGGCCACGGGCACATCGCCTCTTCCCATCTCGTCCAGCAGGGCCAGAGTATTCTTGGTTACGTGAGCCAGGGAGGCGTTGCCGCCTACGGTGGTGACGCCCGCCACGGTAACACCCGGCGCAGACAGGGCCATCGTTAGGCCAATAGCGTCATCGGTGCCAGGGTCGGTGTCTATGAGCAGTCGTGGCATAGCGGCGGTAGCGGACTGTTAGGCGGCGGTTTGCCCTGGGCCCTGGCCGTCGGATGAGCCCTCTCCCCTGCCGTTTCCTTCCTGCCGGGCCAGCTCCCGCGCCTTCTCTGCCATGCGGTCCAAGTTTTTGACAATGGTGTGGTTGATGGCGCCCTTTGGGTAGGCCCCTGTATCGTCTGCCTCGCCCATGGGGAGGCCCGTCAGGATCTCCATGCCCTGCTCTATGGTTCCTGCGGCCCAGATATGGAACTTGCCCTCTGCCACGGCCTGCACCACGTCGTCCCGGAGCATCAGGTTCTTGACGTTGGCCTGGGGGATGATGACTCCCTGCTCTCCCGTCAGGCCCTTGGCTTTACAGGTGTCGTAGAAGCCTTCCACCTTGTGAGTGGCGCCGCCAATGGCCTGTACCCGGCCGAACTGGTTGACTGAGCCGGTTACGGCGATGCCCTGCTTGAGGGGCACGCCGGCGATGCTGGAGAGCAGCGCATAAAGCTCCGCTGCGGAAGCGGAGTCCCCCTCCACTTCATCGTAGGTCTGCTCAAAGCCAATGGTGGAGCGGATGCTGACGGGGCGGATCTGGCCGTACTTCGCCATGAGGTAGCTGGTGAGGATGAAGAAGCCCTTATTGTGGATGCGGCCCGCCATCTGGGCTTCCCGGTCAATATTCGCCACCTGGCCTCTGCCCAGGGCGGTGCTGGCCGAGATGCGCACCGGCCGTCCAAAACTATAGTCGCCCATCGTGAGCACCGAGAGGCCGTTGACCTGGCCCACCACTGCGCCATCAGTGTCAATCATGATGGTCCCGTCGTTGATGTAGTCCTTCATGCGCTCCTCAACCAGGTTGGAGCGGTAGACCTTCTGCTGGATAGCCTTGGCGACATGCTCCGCCATAACCAGCCGGGTGCCATTTTCATGCCGTGACCAGTAGTCGGCATCGGTAATGATGTCGGCTATGTCCACAAAGCGAGTGGTCAGGCGGGTTTGGTCTTCCACGATACGGGAAGCATATTCTATCAGCTTGGCGACCGCTCCTTTGTGGAAGTGTTTGACCTTCATGTCCCGGCAGCGGTTGCATACAAAAGAGGCAAAAAACTTCGCAGTGTCCGGCGTCTTTTCCATGGACAGGTCAAAATCGGCCTTCACCTTGAAGAACTTTCCAAAGTCCTCATCTCCCCGCTGGAGGAGGGAGAAGAGCATAGGGGTGCCCATGAGGATGACCTTGGCGTTGATGGGAATAGCCTGGGGCCGCAGGGTGGCCGTGGGAATGGAGCTGAACTGCTCGGCCAGGTTCTCAACCCGGGCCTCGCCGCTGCGCAGCACCCGTTTCAAGGTGTCCCAGCACAGGGGGTTAACCAACACATCTTTCGCCTGGACCGCTAGGTATCCTCCATTCGCCCGGTGAATGGCCCCAGGACGGATCATAGTCAGGTCTGTGGCGGCAGTGCCGAAGCGGGCCCGGTACTCCACACGCCCAAAGAGGTTGTAGTAAGACGGACTCCACTCAAAGATAACGGGTGCACCCTCAGTCCTGCTGTTGTCCACCAGGACATTGACCTTGTAGCGGATGTACCGTTCCGCCTCCATCAGGTCCCGCATGATGGCCGCATCCCCCTGGAGCTGTTCCTGCTGCTGCTGGCGCTGTTCCTCTGGAATTCGGAACTCATCTACGTGCTCCGCAATATCCTCTCGGACGTCATCCAGATAGGAAAGCAGTTTGGGGATATCCTTGTATTTCTCCTTGAGCTCCATGAAGGCGGGGCCCATCACCGTGCGCACTAAGTCTGTGTCTACCTGGGCCCGCACGCGGATGGCCTCCCGCTCTACGCGCCGCAGCTCAATGAGACGCCTGTTGATGTGCTCCTGAAGCGCTTCACTCTTCTTGCGGAGCTCCGCCTTGACTTCATTGGGCAGAGCCTCGTATACCTCACGGCCGATGGGCTGGTCGTTGATAATAGGAGTGGTCACGATCCCCGCGGGAGAGGGCTGGACCACAAAGCCCTGTCGCCGTGCCTCCTCGTCAATGCTCTGGGTGATGGATTCCCGTTGGGTCTGGACCCCACGCATGGCCTCCTCTACCTTAGCGCGGAACTCATCGCTCTCAAAGGCCCCAGGGATCTGCCGGAGGCATTCGCGGACGAGGTCTTCCATATCCTGGACAAGCTGGCGGCCCATCCCGGACGGGACCTGCACCGCAATGGGCTGCAGTGAGTCTCGGAAATTATGGACGTAGCACCAGTCGTTGGGTGTGGGGTGCTGGGCGGCTATACGGCCCAGGAAATTCTGGAGGGTGGTGGTTCGCCCCGTGCCGGGATAGCCCACCACATAGATGTTGTACCCCTGAGAGTCAACATTCAGGCCGAAGTCCAGTGCGCTGATAGCCCGGTCCTGGCCGACGGTATGGTCCAACGGCGGTATTTCCTCCGTCGTCTCAAAGCCCAGGCTGTCAGGGTCGCAGCGGCAGGTGAGCTTTTCCACGGGTACGAGGAGATGGTCCATAGTCATTGGCAAGCTCCTATCTGCATTGAATATACCGCCCTATGGTACTCTAGAACGGGAGCCAAAGGCCACCCCGCAGCCAGGCGGCGGCAGTTGAAGGGGGAGCAGGCAATCGTAGAGAAGCAAGGCCCTTCGCTTCGCTCAATGGCAAACCCTGCCCCTGCGGGCGTGTGCTGGATGCCCCCAGGGGGATTCCCGGCCTTTCCCTTGGGGAAACCCTTGCCAACGAGGGGTGGAATGCGGTATACCTACGAACGTAATTCGCAAAAGGAGGTTTCGCATGACAACCCAGGTACTCACTGACCCGGTGCTCCGTACGGCGGACTACGTCCTCTCCCGGCTGACTTCCTACTTTGGGAACCGGCCCGAGCATTTCAGGATGTTCATGGATGGCAACGTGAAGGCGGAAGGCTGGCTTCCTGCCGAGGCGTTCATAGCCCTGAGCGGCCCCGTTTCCCGCAGCGCAATACGGGTGAACATGGTGCGCGGCAAGGCCCAGGGCAGCGATAAGTTTGACCCGGACATTGAGCTGGATATTGACAAGGAGTTCCACCAACTGGCAGTGGTCCCTGTGTTGACCAGCGCAGACGAACCCCTGTCCCGCCAGGTGGAGCGGAACCTCGCTCAGCATTTCCGGTGGCTCACCGGCCCCATTGCCCCACGGGCTATGCTGTATCTGATGGTCTGGCCCAGCAGCAACGAGGACGCCGACTGGAAAGCGGCCATGGCCAAAGCGGAGCAACTGTACGGCGCCAAGCCCTTTGGTGACGCCCAGTTCGTCATCCCCAGGCCGCCACGGCAGATGATCCGCGGCGCAGCCGCCCTCTTCCTGCCAGCAAATCGCGTGCCCGCAAGAGCCGCCGCAGCCGAATAAGTCCTAGCCGTTCATACACAGAGGCCCCCGCTATGCGGGGGCCTCTGTGCTGTCTTGTAGACATGACCTAGACACCCGCGTCTATTGGCGACTTCGGCAGTTCTCCCCGGACGATAGGCTCCAGCAAGCGGCCCAGGTTGCGCGGCGCAAAGGCCTCCTTGTCAGCAGCGGCTACGATTTCCTGGGCTGACCACCAGCGGTGCGGGCCGGTAGAAAAGGCCTCTGGCGGGTCTGGAACGATGACTGCAGGTGTGAATATCGGCGTCCTCACGAGAAAGAACCGCTCCCTGGCTTCAAGAAGTCCCCCGTTCCAGGGGAAGATGTGCCGACGTGTCCATATGCATGGCCCAAGCGCTGCATTGGTCAGCCCTGTCTCTTCCCATAGCTCACGCAGGGCGGCCTGCTCCCACGTCTCACCACGTTCCAGCCCGCCGCCGGGAGTGATCCAGATGCTGGTCATACCGGGTTCCACGGTGGGGATGTTAAAGAGCAGCACGCGACCCTGGGGGTCAAGGAGCAGCAGCCGTGCAGCCGGGCGGATGATAGGGTTGGCGGAGGCCATCGATGCTCCCGTGTCCCAAGGATAGGAGGATAAGGTATCATACTACTAGGAGGATGATATGGACACGAGAGAGATCACCTTTGTGGTAAAGGAATCCGATGAAGGTGGGTACGAGGCACAGGCTTTAGGCCACAGCATTTTCACCCAGGGAGAGACCTGGGAAGAACTCAAGGCTATGGTGCGCGATGCGGTGAGGTGCCATTTTGAAGAGGCAGACGCCCCACGCACTATCCACCTGCATCTTGTTCGTGATGAGGTGCTGGCCCTGTGAAATTGTCACGTGACCTATCAGGTCGGCGATTTGCTACCGTGCTACGGCGGTATGGCTATCAAGAAGTACGTCAAACAGGAAGTCATCTACGCTTAACTTCTACGATAAAGGGGACCGAGCATCACATCACCATTCCACTGCATGATGAACTGAAGGTCGGAACATTGAACTCAATTCTGGCAGATATAGCTAGCTATTTAGAGATAGACAAAGAAACGCTTGCAGAGCAACTGTTTTCAAGCTGATTAGCCTAATATTGGCACCCGCCACGTGGGGTCTGGCCTCCAGCCGCCCCACTCCTTTAGCAGCTCTTGTCCTTGGTCTTTAGTGAACGCAATAACCTGCTTCCCTGCCTCGTACACCTTCGTGGCTTCCTCTGAGGAAAGCAACTCCGCCTCAACCGCTTCCCTTAGCCCGCCTTCATCCTTCCATTGCCACTGCGAGAAATCGCTGTTGAACACCACGTCCAGGAAGAGATCGGTAAACTCGTAGCCATCGGGAGTCCGTACAAACGGCGTCTCCAGGTTCGCATACCATCTTACAATGCTACCCGTTGGCTCAGCCTGAAAGGCTAGCAACCGATAAGGACGGTTTGGGAAGGCAAAGGTGATGGTTGGTGCCGTCCAGATTACCTCGGTGAAATGCCCATCGCCTATGGGCATTCGGACGAGCTGGCCGTTAGGCGTAGCCATGCGTTTGAAAGAAGTGCCTGGGGCCAGGTACGCGACCAGCAGGGCAGGGGTGTCGCTGATAACCCGCACCGGCCAGGATGCGCGGAGCTTCCCATCCCACACGCTGTTCAAGGCTATTTGCGTGCCGGGGTCCCATCTGACGGACGCTGCCATCGCTGGCCCTCTTGTCCCCTAGCTCGGAGAAGCCAATCGCATAGCAGCAGCAATCGGCAATTCAAAAAGGTCTTTCCGCAAAAGGCGTGTGGAAAAGAACATTACTTCCAGGTTCTCTACTTCCCCAGTCTTGGGGTTGAGGCGTGCGATGACTTCGTCGCCAAGGTCTTCAGACTGTTGCTCTGCATATGGCGGGCAGACATCAATGTAAAGGATGTCCACATCCCGCTCATACCTAAAGGTTAGGCTTTTTCCCATTCCAACACCCCTGAAATGAGGCTTCCGGTGACGTAGGCCGTAATAATCCAGTGCCTGGCAGGCGAGGTATCGCTTACAACAACCACTACGACGTGCTTGCCGCCAACTAGCTCATTATACCAGCGGGCAAATAGCCGGGCGTTGGCAAACCGCTCGCTTATCCAAACTGAATTAGGCTGGGCCAGCGTTTCAGCTATAAATTGCCTGTGAGTAGGCAAAAGCTCTGGGTGTCGCCTGGCGATGTGCTCTTCTCGCTCGGTGGTGAGCTCTACATCGCTGCCCAGATATGAACAGAAGAAGAGGGCCATCACTTGCGTCCATTTACAGAACCCTTTCTCCTCACTTTGCCTCTTACTGTCACGACCTTCCCCTCTCCCACCAGCCCCCGCAAATACTGGCCCGTCAGGGAGTGGGCCACGCCCGCAATCTCCTCCGGCGTCCCCTCGGCAATGATGTAGCCGCCCTTTTCCCCTGCGCCTGGCCCCATGTCTATGATCCAGTCGGCGTTCTTGATAAGGTCTAGGTGGTGCTCAATGAGGAGCACCGTGTTGCCGGCGTCGGCCAGGCGCTGCAATACGCCCAGGAGGGCGTGGGTATCGGCAAAGGAGAGGCCTGTCGTAGGCTCGTCCAGGATGTACAGTGTTCGGCCTGTGGCCCGGCGGGAGAGCTCCGTGGACAGCTTGATACGCTGGGCCTCCCCGCCGGACAGGGTGGTGGCAGGCTGTCCTAGCCGTATATACCCCAGGCCCACGTCCCGCATGGTCTCCAGCTTGGCTCGTACCTTGGGGATGTTGATAAAGAACTCCAGGGCCTCCGCAACCGTCATGTTCAACACGTCGGCGATGCTCTTCCCCTTGAACAGCACCTCCAGGGCCTCCCGGTTGTACCTCGCCCCCTTGCACACCTCACAGGCCACGGTAACGTCCGGCAGGAACTGCATCTCAATCTGCACGTAGCCGTCACCCGCGCAGGCCTCGCACCGCCCTCCCTTGACGTTGAAGGAGAAGCGCCCTGGGCCGTAGCCGCGCACCCGGGCCTCGGGTACCGTGGCGAAGAGCTCCCGGATGGGAGTAAAGGCCCCCACATACGTCGCCGGGTTGCTGCGGGGTGTCCGCCCGATGGGTGACTGGTCTATGGCCACCACCTTGTCAATGTGCTCGTAGCCCTCCACGCCGTCGTGGTCGCCAGGGCGCTCCTTGGCCTTGTACATCACCTGGGCCAGCTTCTTGTACAGCACGTCGTTGATAAGGGTGGACTTGCCGGAGCCGGAGACGCCGGTGATGCACACCAGAAGGCCCAGGGGGAGGCGCACATCTATGTTCTTCAGGTTATTGGCGCGAGCGCCGCGGACCACCAGGGCCATGCCATTGCCGGGCCGCCGCCTGTCCGGCAGGGGGATGCGCTTGCGCCCGCTGAGGTAGGCCCCCGTGACGGAGTCCGGCGAGGCGCAGATATCCTCCAGCGTGCCGGTGGCGACGACGCGCCCGCCGTGCTCGCCGGCCCCTGGCCCCAGGTCTACAATGTGGTCGGCGGCCCGCATGATGGCCTCGTCGTGCTCCAC
>JACQOP010000140.1 GCA_016202485.1 Chloroflexota bacterium
ACATAGCGGACATCCTGGCGTTTCCAGACCCGGAGATGCCCCGGATTCAGGCAGACAACACGCGCCTAGAAACAAGTCCTTAGCGAGTATCAGCGTGCTTTGTTTGCCGAGCGGTTCGCTCCAAGAACGGTACAATCCTACTGCACGAGATTCTATTTGGTTGGTGGGGAGAAACGCTCCTACTCGTGGCGAAGTTTTTCGAGTCCGTATCAGTCTGCCGCAGTTAAGGGCAAAGGCCAGGTGGCGGGTGCAATCCATAACCTTGGAGCCACTAGCGTCTTTCGCATGGGAGGCGTGATTAGTGGCGCAGGCTCTTGGCCATACGCTCCACGTCCACGAAGCGGGTGACAACGAAGGTCACGATGCTGATGCTGATGGCCCCCAGGACGGCGGGTATGAGGCCGTCTATGGAGAACCGCAGGCCGAACTCCCCACCGAACTCCCCGGCCAGCCACTCGGCCGCCAGCAACAGGCCCGTGTTGATGACCACCAGGAACAGGCCGAAGGTGAGCATCATCAAGGGGAACGCTACCAACACCAGCAGTGGCTTGACGTAGGCGTTGAGCACCCCAAGGACAAGGGCAATGAACAGTATGCTCTTCAGCCCCTGGAGGTGGATACCTTCCACCAGTTCTGCCGCCACCCAGACGGCAAGGGCAAAAATGGCCCACCGTATCACAAAGGCAAACAATCTCGTCATATCCCAGTTTCCTTTACTGGTTTGCCTGATTGTACTATAAACCGTACCATCCTAGCTGCCTTCCTCCCTAGAGAGGCTTGCCGACAAGGCACTTCTGGCTAGTCTTTTCGCCCTATCCGCCAACTCCATGAAAGGCTGTGCTCCTCGTCTTATCAGTGGTATCTCCATGCCAGAGAGCTCTCCAATGGCTGAATCACCTAACGCTGTTCAAGAACGGGAACGGGCCTACCAGGCCGCCTTGCGCCTGCTTGCCTACCGCCCCCGCACCCAGAGGGAACTGGCCCAGCGGTTAGGGCGCCGTTTCTCCGGGGAGGCCGTCCAAACTGCTCTGGCCCGCTTGCAGGAACGGGGCTATATAGACGACGACGCCTATGCCCGGGAGTGGCGCCGGAGCCGGGAGGAGCGCCGTCCCCGCAGCGCTGCACTGGTGCGGCGGGAGCTCCTGGAGCGAGGGGTGCCACAGGAGATGGCGGAGGCCGCTGTGGAAGGCATGGATGATGGGGACAATGCGTTGCGGGCGGCCCAGCGCCACCTGAACCGGGTGGTCAGCCTGGATTACCCTGTCTTCTACCGCCGCCTGACGGCCTACCTGCGCCGACGTGGGTTCCCCCAGGATGTGGTGCGCCACACGGTGCAGCGGGTGTGGGAAGAGCGAGAAGACCTAGGGGCATAAGGCGGAGACTCGCGATCTATCGGAGCCTTACTCCCCTACCCACTCTAGTGTTTACGGAAGCCGCACTCGCTCCCCCTCTCGTCGCACTAGACCGTCTCGCTCCAACCCCGAAAGCAGTGCTTCCAGCCAGGGTATGTCCTCTTGGGTAAACCCTTCCTTAATGACGGCCCCTACCTCTGCCTGGGGGACGCCGCCGGCTGAGGCGCTCCGCAGGTAGTCCACGATGCGCCCACGGTAGTAGCGTGACGACCCCTTGAAAGGCGGCTGCACCCAGTAGGGCGCACGGGTCTCAGCCAGGGTCTGGGCCTTGCCTTGGTGGTCCGTCTCTCCTTCCCCTGCGGCCCAGCGGCACCAGGGACGGGCCGGGCACAACAGGCAGCGGGGATCGTTAATGGCGCAGAGGGTCGCGCCGATGTCCATGAGGGCCTGGTTCCATTCGGAGGCCCTCCCCTGGGGCAGGGCTTCCCGGGCAGCCTGGGCCACAGCTTTGGGGGCGGGCCGCGTCTGGCCCAGCAGGATGCGCCCCAGGACCCTGCGGACATTGGTGTCTACCACAGGCCCTTGCACGCCGAAGGCAAAGCAGGCCACCGCTGCCGCTGTGTAGGGGCCGAGGCCCTTCAGCCTTGCCAGGGACGCTGCCTCATGGGGCAACCGTCCGTGGGAGTCCTCTGTCACCTGCCGGGCTATGGCCTGTACGCGTACTGCCCGCTGGTTATACCCCAGGGGCGACCAGGCGCGGATCACCTCGGCAGGGGTGGCCTCTGCCAGGGCCTCAAGGGTAGGGAAACGCTGGAGGAACTCAAGGTACTTGGGGATGACCCGCTCCACCTGGGTCTGCTGGAGCATGACCTCCGAGACCAGGATGGCATAGGGGTCTTGCGTCTTGCGCCAGGGCAGGTCCCGCTGGTGGGCTGCGTACCACTCCAGCACCCGCTCTTGGAGCTGGCCAAGGGAATCGGAGGTTAGCACCGCAGCCTAAAGCTCCAGCAGCGCCTCAGCGTTGCCCCGCAGGACCATGCGCTTCTCCTCATCGGACAGGGGCAGTTGGAAGATGCGTTCCATGTCCGGCACGGGGTCGCCGGAGGCCCAGTCGCTGCCGTAGAAGACCCGGTGGACGCCGAAGCGCCGGAACTGGCCCACCAGCTCCTCGTCGGAGAGGCCGCCCGCCCTGGGGCGCACCGTGCCACAGCAGTCAAAGAGCACCTGGGGGAAGGCGCCGGCCACTTCCAGTGCCTCTTTCTGGTAGATGCCGCCGCCCATGTGGGCCAGGATGAGCTTGAGGTTGGGGAAGGCCCGCAGAAGGTCCGCCGCCATAGCGGGGTGGGCATGGCTGCCGTCGGTGCCGCGGAAGGCCCCGGTGTGGGTGAGTATCACCATCCCTGTTTCCTGGGCAGCACGGTAGGCGGGATAGAGGCGGGGGTCGTTGATGGACACCCGCTGGACTTCCGGATGCAGCTTGATGCCCCGTGCGCCCAGCTTGTGCTTCTCGTACACCTCCTGGGCCATGGTATCGGCGTCCATGACCGGGTCCACGCCGATGAACGCGACAAGGCCAGGGTTCGCTTTGGCTACATCGCAGGTCCACACGTTACGGTTCTGGACGCGTCCCACCATCTGCAAGCGGATGGGTTCCTCGGCGGCCTGGCGCTGCTCCGGCGTCAGGTCCCTGGGCAGGCGGGCGCGGGCGGCGTCCACCATGTCCGCCACGGGGGTGAAGTTCATCATGGCGGCATGGGTCATGCCCTGTTCCTTCATGTAGGGCAGTAATTCCTCAATGGTGCCGGCATAGCCCGATGCCCCCTCGCCGCCGCCCTTGGCCTGCATGCCGATGGCGCGTGTCGTATAGGTGTGGATGTGGATGTCTATGAAGGAATAGTCTGACATGAGGTTCCTCCTTTACCCTGCATGGGGTGCAGGGACACCCTGCTTCTGGCGAGGTCCTTCGGATTGTGTGTCTGGTGGTGCGAAAGGCACTCATTCCCACCCACCCGCCCGTAATGCTGGGGGACACCCCCAGCAGCCCCCGAATGGAGCTCACTGTTGTGCATCGGGGCGATGCCCCAAGTAGGGCCAGCAGGATCCTACTTCCTCACCTCCACCAGGTGCTTGTAGAAGGCAACGTAGTCCTTGATGCCCTCGGCCAGCTTGGAAGGCTCATGGTAGGTCCAGGCGGCGTCATGCTTGACCACGCCGTCAGCCTGCACGTCGTAGTAGCTGGCGATGCCTTTCCAGTGGCACACCGTATGGGATTCCGTTTCGGAGAAGTGTTCCGCCTTGATGGAGTCCGGCGGGAAGTAGTGGTTGCCCTCCACCACAACCGTCTTGTCGCTCTCGGCGACTATAGCACCGTTGAGGATAGCTTTCATTTTGGCGCCCCCTTCAGCCATTCGTTCCAATCACCTACGGGCTGCAGGCCCTCCAGGTAGCGGCCCCGGTTGCGGTTGTACCCCGCTGCCAGGCGCGCCGTCATCTGGTGGTGCTCCTCGGCAGCCTCCCGCACGGGTTTCGCCGGCACGCCCAGGGCCATCATGTTGGCGGGCACGTTGGTCCCCGGCGTCAGCACCGCCCCCGCTCCAACCACCGCACCCTCGCCAATCTCCAGGGGACCGTAGACCATAGCCCCGTTGCCTATGAGCACATTATCCCCCACCTTGCAGCGGTGCACCAGGCACAGGTGGGCGATGACGCAGTTCTTGCCGATGATGGTCTCCTCGTGGATAACGGAGCCGTCCTGGACGTTGGTCCCCTCGCCAATGACGATCTTGCCGGCGTCGCCCCGCAGGACGCAGCCGAACCAGACGCTCGCGTTGGCCTGGACCTCCACGTCGCCGATGAGGACGGCGTTAGGAGCGACAAAGGCGGTCTCGTGGACCTTGGGCGTGAGGCCGTTGATAGTAAAGAGCATGGCCACCTCGCTGGCTGGTAGTAGCCTCAAAAGTGGCCCCATAGTAGGCAGAGGACGGGGGTGTGTCAATAGGAGGTGCGTGCGCTCCTTGCGCCGGCCCGTCCCCGGGCTATAATGCAGTCAGCGGGTACAGCCGTCTCACCAACGCCCCGTGGGGGAACCCCAGGTCAACAGGCAATCATCTAATACTCAAAACTCGTATCCCAAGAGGTTTCCATGACCACCCAGCAACTACCCATCGTCTACTCCATCCGCGGGTGCGACGCCTGCGTCAAGCTGCAGAGGAAGTGGGACGCCGAGGGCGTACAGTACGAAATGCGCTACGCGGAAGACAGCCAGGAGCTGATGGACGAGGCGCGGCGCTATGGCAACGTGGTGCCCATCATCCTCTGGCCCGACGGCCGGGTGGAGGAGGGGTTTGAGGGGGGCATCGGCTGCTACATTGGCTAGTAGTTACTGTCCTGAATCAGCGTAAAATCAGGTCTTATTCATTTCTGTTCGCCCTGAGCTTGTACAGGGGCGCCGTTCATGTTTCCTTAAACGGGACAGAGCTTCGCCCGTTACGATAGTCGCAAACATCTGCGCCCTTGACACCGTAGTGTGGTCAAAATCCAGTATGCCGAGCTGAGCCCCTTTGAGCGGGACTGCTGTGTGGTGATAGAGTAGCCAAGCAGTTCGAATCCCCTTTGGCCCACCAACGTAACCCGAACTTTCGCCGGACTTTCCTGTCATTTGCTTTGCGAACGATGCTTGCTGTGGTGGGGGAGAC
>JACQOP010000141.1 GCA_016202485.1 Chloroflexota bacterium
GGAAACAAGCGTCTACCCAAAGCGGACTTTTGGCGCAAAGCCCCCTTGCTGGGAGAGGCCAGGGTGCAGGTGAAGCATCTGCCACAACATGCAACAGCTACGTAAAGCCTCAATGACCCCTTTCCGAGCCATCGTCTTTGACTTTGACCTCACCCTCGCCGATACCCGCCAGGGCGTCGTGGAGTGCGTCAACTACGCCCTCACCGGCGTCGGCCTGCCGCCTGCCCACCCGGAAGCTATCATCCGCACCATCGGCGTCACCATTGAAAAGAGCTTCCCTCTATGGACGGAACCCCACCATGCGGACCGTTTGCAGGAGTTCCTCCACCTGTACCGAGAGCATTCCATCCTCGTCATGCAGGCGATGACCACCTTCTACCCATCGGCCCCCGCTGTGATTCGCAGCCTCGCCCATGAGCAGACGCCTCTGGGTATCGTCTCTTCAGGCCGCCGCCAGCGTATTGAGGCCACCCTCCACCGGGCCGGTCTGCTGGAGTGCTTCAAGGTCATCATCGGCTCCGAAGACGTCATGGACCATAAGCCGGACCCCACGGGCCTTCTGGAAGTGGTGCGCCGACTGGGTGGCCTACCTCCTCATACCCTTTATGTCGGCGACAGCCTCGTGGACGCCCAGACCGCCCAGCGGGCCAACGTCCCCTTCGCCGCCGTCCTCTCCGGCGAAACCCCCAAAGAGGCCTTTGCCGCCCATCCAACTGTGGGTATACTAGGTGACGTGGGAGAGCTTCCCGCGCTCCTCCAGCATCTCCAGCAAGGACAGGGAGGCCAGCCTTGACCACCACCACCGATATCTCCCTCATGGAGGCCCTGCGCACCCAGCGCTCCGCCCGACGCTTCAGCAGCCAGCCCGTGCCCGAGGACGCCATCCGCACCATCCTGCGCGCCGCCACCTGGGCCCCCAGCGCCGGCAACCGCCAGCCCTGGCGCTTCGTCGTCGTGCGCGACCAGGCCCTCAAGCGCCGCATCGGCGAGCTGTACGACGAAGGCTCCCAGGTAGCCTATAGCGACCGCCAGCGGGCCGCCACTCCCACGGCCCCCCGCGAACCCACCTTCTCCGACGTGCCTATCATCATCCTGGTGTGCATAGACGCTGTTTCCACCAACCCCGGCCCCGGCTCTGACTTCTTCCGCGGCGCCTCCATTTACCCCGCCATGCAGAACATGATGCTGGCCGCCCGCGCTTTGGGCCTGGGGACCCGCCCCACCACCATTCACCGCCACAGGGAAAAGGAGATCAAAGAGCTCCTGAGTATCCCCCAGTCCGTGGACATCACCGCCATTGTTCCCCTGGGCTACCCCGGCGAGGGCGAGCACTTCGGCGGCAAAAAGCGTAAGCCCGTCCGGGAGGTCGCATTCATGGACCGCTGGGGCCAGCCCGTCCCTTAGAGGTGTACCCACAGTCCATTCAGTGCAAGTACCAGAGCAGCAACACCTGGGAATGGTCTGCACCTGTGGTTCAAATCCCGTATGGTGGGCCGATATGTGATAATGGTAGGAAATTTGCTATCAGCTCATAAAGAAGGAGGAGAGACAATGCCGCTCTATCTAACGAGGTTCAGCTATACGCCAGAGACTTGGGCCAGGCTGATCGGCAACCCAGAGGACCGCCGAAAGGCCGCGCAGTCGTACATAGAGTCGGTCGGTGGGAAGCTTCACGGGTTCTGGTACGCCTTCGGCGCGCACGACGGCTACAATCTATGGGAGGCCCCTGACAACGTGTCTATGGCCGCAGTTGCGCTGGCGATTAGCGCCGGCGGTGCGCTTAGCTCGTTCGAAACGACAGTCCTCCTGACCGTCGACGAAACGATTGATGCCCTGCGCAAGGCCAAGCAGCAAGTCCAGTACCGAGCGCCTGGCGCGTAGCGGCTCCGGTGACGGCATCGAGGCGGTCGTCCGTCAGCAGGCGTGTTTGGCACGTTTGGCGCCTTGAGTATGTCAGGGCGCACGCGGACCTCGCCAAGGCGCTCCAAGGCTCCAGCCTCAACTATGCGAGACATCCCTAGACGACCTCGTAGTTACACCGGCCAGGGCAAACGTCTTCTGGAATGTTCGAACCGGAGTTTTACCTTCCGTCAGCAATGGTGGGCCGGCCTGTACTGAACCCAGAACTTTAGAACTCACACGCCGTCTCTCAGCCTACACAGCAAGGAATTTGGTCTAGGTTCAGCGGGAGAGCTGAGTCAGCCATGGGTGGCCGGGGTGGACGACGGAGATCGCTTCCCAGAGCCAGGAGCGCTGCTTTTCGGTGAGGTGAGGGAGAAGGGCGAGGAAGTCAAGCTCGTCGTGGAGGCGGAGGTCACTGTAAGCTGTGGCCTTGTAAAAGATGAGGACTTCCCGGACCGCTGTAGGCACGCCCCAGGCTGAATGCCGTACGCCTCGGCGCACTGACATTGTGACCCTTGGTTCTCGGCTAAAGACCCAGTCGCGGCCAGAGCGCTCGTTCACCTGGATGTCCAGGCTGAAGCCGACCTGCGCAGGTGCGTCCAAGCGGTCTGGGAGGCTGCGGCGCGCCTCGGGAGAGCGGGCATGGATGTGGGCAGGGAGAACAAGGCGGCGGCCGTCCCAGGGCTCGGAACTGTTGCCTGCGACCTGGGGGTCGTGGGCGATCAGTTGCCAGCCGGCCATGTGATCAAAGAAGGCACTCAGGTCGTCATGAAAGACGGCGATATCAATGTCACCGTGGTCGCGGGTCTGGCGGCCCAGCCAGGCGTCAACGGCCCAGCCGCCACATAGGGACCATCCGGGACGGTATGTGGTCATGAGGTCGGCGACGCGGGCGACGGGTTCTGGGACGGGCGTCATCTCCCTATCTCCTGCTCGGCGGCGCATAGGGTGAGGGTTGCGCCTCCGCTGCATTTGCCTCCTCCACAAAGCGGCCGTCCACCAACTCCTTCACCCGGTCCGCCATGCCGGCCAGGTGCAAGTCGTGTGTCGCAATTACTACGGTGATCCCACGCTCCCGGGCGATCTCCTTCAGCAGCCGGGCGATGCTGGATCCCGTAGCCGAGTCCAGGTCCCCCGTCGGCTCGTCCGCCAGCAGCAACGACGGCCGCACCGCCAGCGCCCGGGCAATGGCCACTCGCTGCTGCTCACCGCCGGAAAGCTCAAAGGGCCGGTGCTTGGCCCGGGCCCGCAGGCCCACCTGCTCCAGCGCCTCCTCAGCCATCCGCCGCCGCTCCCTGCTCGGTATCCCATTCAAGCGCAGGGACAGCTCCACGTTCTCATAGGCGGACAGCAGGGGCAGCAGTCCAAAGGACTGGAAAACGAAGCCGAACCGCCTCCGCCGCAGCTCCGTCAGCTCTGCGTCCGAGAGCTTGGTAATGTCCCTGCCTTCAAAGATAACCGAGCCTCTGGTGGGCGTGTCCAGCCCCCCTAGCAGGTTCAGCAGGGTGGTCTTGCCGGAGCCGGACCTCCCCAACAGCACGAGAAACTCCCCCAGAGGTACCTCCAGGTTCACCCCCTGAACGGCGTACACCTCCACCCCACCCGTGTGGAACACCCGCACCAGGTCCCTGGCTATCAACAGTGGTCCCCTGTGGGAGGAAGGAATCATCGCCGTCTCCTGCTGGGCAGTTTGAGGAGAATGCCCTCCTGGTGCTCTTCCATTTGCGCGCGGCCCTCCAATCCCAGCTTGTCCAGGGAGTCCTGGGGCAACTGAAGGCGGCCGCCGCGGTCCACCACCAGGTACTCCTCCCTCGTGGTTACTCCCTGCTGCTGGTAGCTTGCCTCCACCACCGTCTCCGACTCTATCCGTCCGTCCCGCATGTGCACCACCCTATCGGCGTAGCGGGAAATGCCGCCATAGTGCGTTACCACCACCACCGTAATGCCCAGGGTCTTACATAGCCGCTGCAGCCATTCCAGAACGTTATCTGCCGTGCGCGTGTCCAGCTCTCCTGTAGGCTCGTCCGCCAGCAACAACGGCGGGTTGTTCGCAAGGGCTGTGGCAATGGCCACCCGCTGCTGCTCACCGCCGGAAAGCTGGCTGGGCAGCCGTCTCCCCTTCTCCTCCAGGCCCAGAATGCCCAGGAGCTCCCGTGCTCGCTCCCGGCGTTGCGATGCAGAGACCCCCAGTACCGCCATAGGCATCTCCACGTTCTCCTGCGCCGTCAGGTAGCCCAACAGGTTGCGCGACGGGCTCTGCCACACAAACCCCACCTCCTTGCGGCGGTACTCAGTCCGCTCCTCCTCCGTCATATCCAGCAGGTCCCGCTCCCCTACCCGCACCTGCCCTGCCGAAGGCGTGTCCAGGCCCGCCAGGATATTCAGCAGCGTCGTCTTGCCGGAGCCGCTGGCCCCCACAATGCCCAGGAACTCTCCTGCAGGGGCCTCAAGATCCAGGCCGCGCAGCACCACCACCTCCAGCTCTGCACGCTTGTATATCTTGAACAGGTCCTGGCACTGGATGTATGGCCTCATATCTGTTTGCATAATGTCCTCAAACATGCGTAATCCCTAGGCTTCCGCCACCCGTAGCAGCCGTTGCACTTCTAGCCGGGCAATGGCCCGGGCAAGGGCAATGATGGTCACCGCCATCGCCCCTGCCAGAAGGACGTAGGAAAACAGCAGGGCGTTCCAGTCGCTCTGCACCACCATGGGAGGCGTCACCCGGGCGCCCCCTTCCGCGACAGCAAGCAAGGGCAGCACCGCCGCCGAGAGCAGCCGCCCTCCCAAGACACCAAGGAGCGCCCCTGATGCCACCGTCAATGCCAGGTTAAACCACACCAGGCTGTTCACTTGGATACGGGTGAAGCCCAGCGTGCGCAGAATCGCAAGCTGTCCCACCTGTTCGCGCGCGTCTATGTACGTGTACAGCAGCAATCCCGATGCGCTTGCCAGCACCACCGACAGGAAAGACAGCGCCAGCAACCCGCTCCAGCCCGCCGCCAGCAGCGGATGGGACACCCGCTCGGCCACCACGGCTTCTCCTACCACTACCTTTGCCTGGGAGTCCCCCAGGGCCTCCGCCATTGCTCGGAAGGTCGCCGGCGATGCTCCGCTCCCGGCCCGCACCCACGTCTCCAGGCTCGGGTACAGGGGGCGGCCCACATGCAAGGTGACATAGCGCAGCACCGAGTCAAGGTCCACCACAATGAACGGCAGCACGTTGGGGTTCAACGATGGGAAATAGGGCGTCGCCCCGGTAATAACAAGCGGCACTTGTGTCCCCGCAGCATAGGTATATAGAGTGTCCCCCACTTTGACGTGGGCCTTGTCCAGAAAGCTCTCGCTGGCCAGGGCCGGAAGAGGCTCTTCCGCGGGCCCGGCCTGGATGCCCCGCAACGCAAGGCCGCCGCTGCCCCAAATGAACAGTGCGCTCTCCCGGCCTTCCCGGGTCACAGCCTCGCTCAGGTCCAACGAATAGAGGCCGCCCGCCAGTGGGTCCTCCAGTGGCCGCCACAGGCCGATGTCCTGGAACAACGCCACCGTCTGGCTGCCGCCTGGGGTCACTGCCTGAAGCTGGTCCAGGAACACGGCGCCCACTGCGCCCCCGCCTCCACCACCCGTATCCGAGCCAAACCACAGCGTGTGTAGCGTGTACGGCGGAGCAATATCGCTGGGAGCCACCAGGCGCGATCCCCCGCGGGATGGTTGGATAGGGGCCTCCAGGTATACCCAGTCCTGCCCCGTCACCTGGCCCAAACGTATGTCAAAATACCAGCCCCGTCCATCCTGCAGCCGCGCGGAGACCACCGGTCCCCCAGGCACGCGGCGGCCCTGGTAGGCCCACAACCCCAGGTGGGTTGCATCCTCAGGCAGGGCAACGCCGCCCTCCCGGTTGGCCCCCTCACCCAGAGCCCCCAACGCCTCGGACAACGGCCCACCCGTCAGGTCTTCCCGGTTCCAGGCCACGGCAGCAAACTGCTGGGGCTCCACCCCAAAGAGCACCACATCTTCGCCAAAGGTCTGGGTAAAGGCCTGCGTCCTCAGGTTGAATGTCTCGGCAGCTAGGACCACCCCCGGCGTCCCTTCCAACGCCCGGGCCAGCCCCTGCCCTGCCGCCACCTGTGTCCCCAGATACTGCTGGACCCGGAAATCCGCCCCAGCCTCATACAATCCCTGCTCATGCTGGCTGCGTTCCAGCGTGGCAATGACCGTAGAGCTCAGGACCCCCAGGGACGTGGCAAGGGTAAGCAGCACCAGCAGGGAAGCCGAGGGCACCGGGTCACGGCCCAGACGCCTCAGCGCTTGTACCACCCACGGTGCGCCAAAGGGCTCCATCATCTTTCCCAGCAATTTCATCAGCATGGGGAACACCCGCAGGATGACCAGTCCCACTCCCAGGACCCCTACCATTGGCCCCAGGAGCAGGGCAACATCCAGTGACAGCTCGCTGTCTCCCACGGGACGGATGAGGAAGGTACCCCTGGACCGCATTTGCCACCACAGCATGGCCAGCAGGCCCAGCAGCACCACATCCAGGTAGTAGCGCAGGATAATCGGCTGCTCTGGTGGCCGCGCCACCGCCGTCCGGAACTGCACCATACCCTTGCGGGCTGCCCCCAGGGTAGAGAAGGTAAAGACTATTGCAGCCGCCAGCGCCCCTGCCCCTGCCAGGAGGAATGCCTCCCGGGAAAGGCCAACCACCGCCAGCCCTTCCCCTGTGGGCGCCGCCGGGAACAGGTACACGGTTGCAAACACCAGGGCTTCCGCCAGGAACGGCCCAGCCAGCGTCGCAGGGACTGCCATGATCAGCCCCTCCAGAAAAATCACTACCCCCGCCTGCCCGTAGGAAGCCCCCCGGCTGCGCATCAGCGCCACTTCTTGGGTCCGCAGCCGGCCCAGAAAACCCGCTATCAGGAACAGGTAGTACAACAGCACCCCAACGGCAATGAATAACACCAGGAACAGGGGCACCCGCGCTACCACCAGCAGGGCATTATGCTGGTCCAGGATCTGCACCAGCTTCGTTGTCCAGGCCGAATTGGGGACATTGGTCTGTAGGTCATGGATGGTACCCTGCAAGGCGCTCCGCAGCCGGCCGGCCTCCTGGGCAGGTAAAGACTCCCGGTCCAGGATAAAGTGCCACACGAAGTCTGCCGGTATGGCAGGGATCGCCGCGCTCAACTCCCGGAAGAGGCTCTCCCTTTCGGTATACAGAGCAACGCTGGCCCAGGGCTGCGGGCCCTGGCTCCTGCGCTGCTGGGAGCCAATTCGCCAGTACCGGTCGCCAGGGTCCTTGGGGTCAATGATCCCCACCAACTGGAGGGTAACCGTCTTGGATGGGTCGGTACCCACGGCAGAGAAGGCCTGAAAGGTCCCCCCAGGGGATAGCCCCAGAAGCACCGCCCCCTCCCGGTCCGTTACGAACTCCACCCTCCCCTGTACCAGGCTGGGGAAATGGCCCTCCACCAGCGTAGCGTTCTGGTCAAGGCGGCTGATGGACTGTAAGGCCCCACGGGGCCGCGAAGCATCGGTCGCAGGCTCTCCTGGGAGGCCGGTGAAATAGAGGGTGGACGTCTGGACCAGCAGCACTTGCTGGGTAAAATAACGCCCCATCGGCGCCTCTACCCGGTCACGGATAAACTGCTGCGAGGCCAGGAAGGCGGGGCGGTCCAGGGCGTGGAAGATACGCACCGTAAAGTTCGCGTCCTCCTGGCTTGCCTGCCGCAAGGCATAGCGCAGCGCTGTTTCCTCCAGAACCTGGGAGTAAATCATCCCCGCAGCCATAAGGGTGGCGGCCAGCACCACACCAAAAGCAGCGGCGGTCTGCAAGCGCCAGTCCGACAGCGTACGCCGCCAGGCCACCAGGCTCGCGAAGCGGACCAGCGATGCCAGGCGCATGGCTATTCCTCCACCCGCAGCACTTCATGAAGGCGCACCCGCCGGGCCAGGGACAGGGCAATGCCTACCGAGGCCCCTACTGCCACCGCCACTTCCGCCAGCGCCAGTAGCAGAAGCCAGCCTTCTGTGCTCAGCAGCATCGGCGGCGTTAGCAACCGGCCCCCTGCCGATATGCTCATGTAGCCCAGCGTCCACCGGCTCAGCCATGCCCCCAGAAGCGCACCTATGCCCACACCAATGGCCGCCACCAGCGCCCCTTCGGTGGCGAAGAGGAAGGAAATGCTCCGGCGCGAAAAGCCCATGGCCCGCAGCACGCCCAGCTCTAACCGGCTCCGGCGCACCGTAATGCCAGCGTACAACCCGAAGCCCAGGAGAGACGCTATCCCCAAGGCTATGGCCCCCTGCAGCGCAATGCTTTCCCAGGCCCCTCCCTGCAAGGGGTCCGTCACCGTGTTCAGCACCAGAGCCTCCTGGTCAAACACTACGTCCGACTGCCGCACCAGCGTCTTGAGTGTCGCGACCGCCTCTTCTCGATCCGTTGTCTCTTCCAGCCCAATCCAGAACTCGGCGAGATAGTCCGGCCGGTTGTACCCTATGCCCAGGAGGTACAGCAGCAGGTGCTCCAGGTTGACCACCAGGAAGGGTGTCTGGGAGGCATACAGCGTTGGGAAATAGCTTACCGTTTCTGCAACTCGTACCTCCACCGGCAGGCCCTCCAGCGTCCCTTTGATACTCTGGCCCACGTGAAAATTGTCGCTCGCAATAGCTGGGATGGGAAACGGCACCGAAGGGATTATCAGACCCCGTAGCTGGTTCGTTATGGGGTTCGTCCACGAGAAACGCAAAGCCCCAATGCCCGAATGAGCGTCGGCCACGATTGTGGAGAACCCATCAGCTGCTGTGGTCATGTTGGGCAATGGAGTCCACCGCCCCGGCGACTCCAATTCATCCACCACCATGCGCTCTCCCTGCACCAGGGCCGTTATGTCATCTATGTCCAGCCAGCCGCTGCCGTACCCTGTGAAGTTACCCCCCCGGATCAAGATCCCAGACAAGTACAGCGGCGGCTCAAAGACGCCTGCCTGCGGCATGGGCGCCTCCATAAAGGTCCATCCCGTAGAGTCCAGGTTCCCCATGGTGAGCGTCACCATGCGCCCAACAACATCTCTCACCCTCACCCGCAGCTCATAGCCAGGCAGGGCCTGCTGGGTCTTGACCCACATGCCCAGGGCCTCGGTATCCGGCGGCAGCAACAGCCCCGGCTCTACCGGCAGCGGCTCCCGCAAGGGACGCAGCAAGTCTTCCAGGCTCTTGCCGGCAAAGTCCTCTCGGAACCAGGCGGCCTTGGGAAAGTCCTTGGGCAGCACCGCCATCACCGAGTATGCTCCCCGGCCCGCCGGGTCTCCCGGCGTACTCAGCGTGCTCCGCATCACCGGCACAAAGGCCTCTACACCTTCCAGGTTCAGCGTGGAGAAGCGCGGCGGCGTGACAATTTCCCCGCCAACACGGTAGCGCACCAGGTCAGCCCGCCCGCTGGTCAATGTCGCCCCAAAGGCCGCCCCAAACACCCCCAGGGCCGTCGCTAGCATGAGCAGCACCGCCAGTGCGGCATAGGCGGCGGGTTCCCGCGCCATCCGCCGTAGGCTGTGTACCAGCCACGGCATCCCAAGGCCCCCGCCCAGCCGCGCCGCGCCACGCAGCAGGAAGGGCATGACCCGCAGCAACGCCAGCCCCGCAGCCATCAGAGCAATGGCCGGCCCCAGCAGCAGCGCCAGGTCAACGCTGAAACCACTCCCCTGCAAAGGCCGCGACAGCAGCCCCCCCTGGCTCTTGATCTGCCACCACAGCAGGCCTAGCAAACCCAGAACCAGCACGTCCACCGCATACCGGGAAAAGGCTATCCGCTCCGGCGTCCGTCCCCGCTCTCGCAAGTAGCCAACGATGCTCCGGCTGGCGACCCCTATGCCGGTAGCAAAGAAGAGACCGATGCACAGGAGTCCTGCCAATATCGCCGCCGCTAGTACCGGCAGTGACAGGCCCGGAGACGGATACTCCAGCCCTTCAGCTCCCATGTGCCATGCAGTGTTGGTGGCCCACCCGATCAGCGGCCCGAGGATCATCCCCGGCGCCACCGTGACCACTCCCTCTCCCAGGCCCAGCAGCCCCCCAGCCTGCAGCACCGAGGCCCCGCGGCTGCGTAGCACCGCCGCCTCGGCCCCTCGCTCCCGGGCCTGGAGCATCGTCGTCACCGTCAGGTAGTACAGCACCACGCCAACCACCAGTGACACGAACATGAACAGCGGTACCCGCGCCAGCGCCAGGTCCCGCTGGTACTCCTCAACCAGGTTGGTCAAGGAAGAGAACACGTAAGCCCTGGCCAGTTTCTTGTTTAAGTCCGACTCCAGGAACAGCAGGTCGGTGCGCGCTTGGGGGCCCGTCTCGGCGGTCAGGGAGAGGAAGTCCAGGAAAACGTACCACCGGTACTCCCCCAGAAGCAGGGGATAGCTAGCCCCCAGCCCCTTGAAGAAGCCTTCCTCTCCCACGTACACGGAGGCCACCGATTCCCCGTCCTCCGTCTCTGCGTCAAAGCTGGCCCGGAAATGGGAGGTGTCCTGGAACCAGTAAGCCTCATCGGAGTTAACCGGCTCCATCACCCCCACAATCGTCAGAGCTATCTTTTCATAGGGCGAGTCAGCCAGGGGTACTAGGTACACCGTTGTCCCTTCCGTCAGCCGCAGGAACTCCGCCATCTGGCTGCCAACGGTCCCTTCCAAAACCAGCGTGCCGTCCTCCTGGAACGACGGCTTTCCAGGCCAGCGCCCGGAAACAAGCTGGGAATGCTCCCTGAAGTCCCCCATAAAGAAGGGGGTTGCTATTGGGATGTTTTCCGTGGGTGGAACGTCTCCTTTGTTGAAAACGTAAGGGATCTCGCGGCTGATGCCAAAGCGGTGCATCCCGGTGAACAGCCACGGAATGTGCTCTGCTATCCCCTCCCCTACCACACCGTCAAGCCGCAAGTAGTCCTTCTCTCCAAGGGGACGGTCCGTCAAGAAGATTTGAAGGTTGTGGTACTGGTTGGAGGCGTTGGTCACGAGGGCATGCCGCAGGCCCGCCTCCGCCAGACCCTGTGAGTGGAGCATGGCCCCGGTGGCAAGGGCAATGATGAGGACGACCCCAAGGGCAGAGGCCAGCATAATGCGGCCGTGGGCTTTCGCCCTACGGACCGTCAGCCATGCCAGCAACCTGAGGAATGCCAATACACACCCCGCCCAAGCTGGGGTAACGCCTTCGTTGAGGTGGCTCATACAATACAGGATTTGCCCTAATTTGACACTAGCCTCCAAGAATCTCCTCCTCCCCACCCACTCCACTCCCTTACTGTATTCGGAGAGGTCCCACGAATGCCCCTCTTCTTTGATGACGCGTAATGCACATCAGAGGTCATAGGTTGTCATGCTGAGCCGAGTCCCCTTAGCCTGGCGGCGCGTCCGCAAGGCTGATGCTCTTTACTGAATCAACGGCTCTACAGGCAGAGGGACATCGGCGAAGCATCTGGTGTGCCGAAAAGAGGGTAAGCCCAGACAGACCAGATGCTTCGCTTCTTTTGTCCTTTGTTATGCAGTACCTGCTAGCCAGCAATGGGACAAACTCGCTCAGCATGACAGCAACCTCTCTTTCGCTGTGCATCACACTGCGCCCCTACAAGCGTGGGAGGGCCGCGCCCCTCCTACCTATGACGGCTCCAGGCGCTTGCTCCTGGTTGACCCCTTCCAGGGGTTAGTGTAGTATCCCCCTGGCGCATGACCCAGTTATCCACAAGGAAATACGCAATGGCGCACACCCCCGTCGCCGGCAGCATAGAGTCCATCTCACCTCGGCAGCGGGCGGTATTGCTGCCCACCGCAGTGGCCGGCCACGCCCTCAAGCACCTCTTCGGCGCGGCCTTCTTCGTCGTCCTGCCGGAGCTAAAGGCCGACCTGGGCCTTACCAATACCCAGGTCGGCGCCATGTCTACCGTCCGCGCCATCGCCGGAGGCCTGGCAAACCTCCCTGCAGGCTTCGCCGCCGACCGTTTCAGCGCCCGCCGTTCACAGATCCTGGGCTTCTCCATGTTCCTGCTGGGCCTCTTCGGCATGGCCATCGGCTTCTCTCAGGGCTACCTCACCGTCCTCATCGCCGTCGCCTGCTTCAGCATCGCCATCACCTTCTGGCACCCGGCGGCCATCTCCACCCTCTCCCGAGTATTCGCCTCCCGCCGGGGCTTCGCCATCGCCTTGCACGGCACCGGCGGCAGCATCGGCGAAGTCCTGGGGCCTATCATCATGGGGATGCTCCTGGGACTGGCAACCTGGCGGGCAGTGCTCCAGGGCAGTGTCGTCCCTGCCGCCGCCTTCGGTCTCCTGGTCTGGCTCCTCCTGCGATCCATCCCCACCGGCGAAGGCGGCGCCCCTTCTATCATGGCGTACCTTCGCGCTACCAGAAGGCTCCTGCGCAGCCGCAAGCTCCTCCTGGTGCTCCTCTTCGCCGGAGGCTTCGCCGGCGGCCAGAGCGTCATCCTCACCTTCTTCCCCGTATACCTGCGGGAGGACGTTGGCGTATCCAGTTGGACCCTGGGTCTGTACCTCGCCCTGGTCAATGTAGGGGGCATCGTTTCCCAGCCCGTCATGGGCCACCTCTCCGACCGTTTCAGCCGCAAGGCCGTCCTGGTCCCCAGCCTGACGGGCCTGGGCCTTGCTGCCCTGGGCCTCTACCTCACCGGCCCCGGACTAGCCTTTGCCTTGATCGCCCTGTCCATGGGGATATTCCTCTTCCCCATTATGGCCCTCCTCCTGGCCTCAGCCGGCGACCTGGTGGACAGCGCCGTCCAGGCCACATCCGTCTCCCTGGTCTTCGGCTCCGCCGTCGTCTTCTCCAGCTTCATCCCAGCCATCGGCGGCATAGTGGCCGATGCCTACACCATCAAGACCGTCTTTCTCCTCGCCGGCGCCATTGTGCTGGCCACCGCCCTCCTGGCTGCCGTCACCCCCTGGCAGCCCGCCCCCTCACGCTCAAGGTAGTCTCCTCTTCTATCCATGCTGATCGGAGCTTGTGTCTGGGCAACCCAACAGGACACCAAAGAAAAGGGGACTGGCCGGTACCATCCAGCCAGTCCCCCCTCTTTACCTCCATACTCAGCAGATAGGGCAGCCTAGCTGTCCAGCCAGGCCCCCTCCAGGATAAGCCAGTTATTGGGGTGGGCTTCCACCCCTTGTACGTTCGTCCGCATACCTACGATGATGGGACGGAACACCGCTATAATGCGCGTCGCATCACCAATAAGCTTGCGCTGGATCTCTGCATACGTGGCGTTGCGTTCCCCATCATCCGCCTGGCTGCGCGCCTTGACAATCAGCGCATCCAGCTCCGGGTCCTTATAGTACGCCTCGTTCCACTCGGCGTCGCTCATATACACGATGGTCAGGGCTTCGTCCGGCTCCCTCCCATTCCAGGTAACGGTAGTGAAGGGTTCCGCCATCCATACCCTTGCCCAATAGGCATCCTCCGGCTCGCGTATGATGGTAACCCTGATGCCGGCAGCGGCAGCCGATTCCTTGAAGGCTACTGCCATCTCCACCATTCCGGGCTCCACGGTGCTGGTATGCAGCGTGAGGTCAATGCCGTTGGGAAAACCCGCCTGGGCCAGGAGGTCCTTGGCCTTTTCCGGGTCGTAGGGAGTGATTTCCTGGTCATCCCAGTAGGCTGGGTCATTGGGTGGAATAGGGTGGTCGTTGGCTATGGCCCCGCGCCCCAGCAGTGCCACCTGGAGTATTGCCTCCCGGTCCGTAGCCGCTTGAACGGCCTTGCGTACCAGCTTGTTGTCAAAAGGCGGCACTCGCGTATCCATGGCCATGTTCAAATAGGCGGCGCTTGCCTTCTCATCAATCCTCACCGTCGGTACGCCTTCCAGCGCGCGGAGGCTTGTCGCCTCAAGAGGGAAGACGGCGTCAACGCTCCCGTCCTTCAGGGCCTCAACCCGCGTCTCCGGTTCAGGCATGTAGTAAAAGACCAGCTCCTCAAGATAAGGGCGCGGGCTGTCCCAGTACTCCGGGTTGCGTTTCATGATGGTCCGTTCACCTGGACGGAACTCTACCAGGCTGAAAGGCCCCGTGCCAAAGGACTCGTTCTGGAGCCGGGATACGTCCACATTCGCCGGCAGGATGCGCGCCTGGTAAATGGTCAGGGCGCTCAAGACAAAGGCGTTTGGCGCCTCCAGAACGAATCGCACCGTTAGCGAGTCATCCGCTATAACTTCCTTGATGAACTCCACGCTGGTCCGTCCAGGCGACCCCGTCGCAGGGTCAAGCAGGCGGTTGAATGTGAAGACCACGTCCTCGGCCTCAAAAGCCTTTCCGTTCTGGAACTTGACCCCCTCTCGGAGCTTGAAGGTCCATTCTGTCAGCTCCTCGTTGTGGGTCCACGACTCCGCCAGCATGGGACGCATGGTCCCGTCGGGTTGCCGGAGCACCAGGTTATCGTAGAGCTGCAGGGTGGATATGATGTCCGTGGTATTGAGGCTGTGGGCAGGGTCCATGCCAAGGACGTTGGCGGGTAGGGCCACGCGCAGCGTGCCGCCGGCCTTGGGCTCCCCTTGCGTTGGGGTTTGTGTGGAATCAGTCCCGCCTGTGGCGGGGCCAGGAGAAGTGGTGCAGGCCGACAGTACGGCCATGAGCAAAGAGAGTGCAGCAAGGGTGACTGCTGACCTTAAGGCTGGCATAAGGCTGCGCCGCCTCCGCTTCCACGGTATTTGCCGTGAGACAGCTATGCTCTTCATGGAAACCTCCTATAGTAGTTTTCCCCAAGGGAGCGAGTCCTACAGATTGTGGTTGCCGCCGGACGGCAACGAGCCGGTCGCTTAGGCAGAAGCCTCGCGATAGTCCTCCAGCGACTCCAGTACTGCGGACCAGGGACAGTAGCGCTCCACCGTGTTGAGCCAGTACGCCAGGTCATTTTCCACGTGGTCCGGCGCCCCATCGCAAAGCTCTATCGTCACCTCCGCCATATGGATATCCTCGGGGTCCAGGTGCCACGACCAGGGGGCGTTATGCTCCTCTGCACCTGTGCCTTCCACCAGCCGCCCGTTGGGAATTGCGGCGTAGCTTTCACCCCGCTGGAGGGCGTAGAGCTCTTCAATGGTCTGGGGGTTAGTCACAAAGGCCCGGAAGCGTATCCCCTGCACGTCAAAGGTGGCAAGGATACCCCCTTGCAACTCCGCTGGGTCTGGCGTAGACCTGGGTGAAGTCGTCGTCGTGGGAGAAGGGAGGACAGACGTATCTGTGGGCGACGGCGTAGGATTGGGCGACGCCCCACCACAGGCAGTCAAGGCCAGGGCACCGAGGACTGCAGCTATACCAAAAGCGGCCCTGCGATACTCCTTGGCGGTGGCTGCACGGAGTAGCTCCATGACACCCTCCAAGGAAAGTTCATCCCCAGCCTACCATGCTATGGAATATTTGGAAACCCTTCATTGGGCTAGCTCAGCTGGAAGGCTGGTCGTGCATCCTCCTGTGTTTTGACTACTCTTGCATGTGCAAGACCTTGCCCCCGGCCTTCCAGAAAGGTAAGCTGTGGCTAGCCAGAAGCGTTGCACCTAAAGTTAGAAAAATGCAGGGAACATAGTTCCCTGCCGGGGGTCTGGGGTTATCCCCCAGATTAAAATTCCCCCTCTTCGTGTCGGGGCCTTGTTCCAAAAGTCAGGAGGATTCAAGGAACCTGGGTTCCTTGCCGGGGTCTTAGGGGTGTCCCCTAAGCTAAATAACCTTTGGGGTGGGTGGGGAAACAAGCGCCTGCCTAGAGGGAACTTTTGGTGCAAAGCTCCGTGTCGGAGAGGGGGACCAAGGGAGTGAGGTCAGGGGACCTTTGGAACAAGGCTCTCACCAGGGCACACACCCAAAGAACCTATGTGTGACGAATATATATGTGTAAGGAGTACAGATGATTACCGTCATCACCCACCACTATGTTATCCCGGAAATGACCCCTCGGGCGGGGGAGCAAATCAAAGAGAACGGCCGGGTCATGCGCAGCTACCCCGGGTTTATCTCCCGGCAAACCCTCTATGCAGAAAACGACCCGAACCAGATCACCACGGTGACCACCTGGCGCGCCCTGGAAGACTACCAGCGTTGGAGCAGCCGCCCCCGGTCCCAGGCCCAGCCGGACGCCCTTGCCGCACCTTCCATGTACTCCAAACCTATAGAAGCCATAGTCTTCAACGTCGTAGCAGAACTCTAGCACCCGCTCTTCAAGGGCGCCTTTACCTGTCCCATAGGCGGCGCTTTATCTGCCCCTCTCCCTTGATGAGCCTTGCCCGACCATTGCCTTAAATCTAGGAGGGTGCAAGGGAATCGCGTTCCTTGCCGGGGGCTGCTGGGGGTGTCCCCCA
>JACQOP010000167.1 GCA_016202485.1 Chloroflexota bacterium
GGTGTAATGTGTGCCTCCTTTCCCTTGCGGAGGAGGACTGGGCCTTGTTCCAAAAGTCAGGAGGATGCAAGGAACCCAGAGCCTGTCCTTCGTGAGCCGTAGCTCCGACTCTGTCGCGAGTCCCGCACGAAGTCGGGACACTGAACGCAGTGAAAGGGAAGCGAAGGATTCCTTGCTGGGGTCTTAGGGGTGTCCCCTAAGCTACATAACCTTTGGGGCGGGTGGGGAAACAAGCGTCTGCCAAAGCAGACTTTTGGTGCAAAGCCCGGGGGACTGAGGTGGGGGGAAAGGCTTTGTTCACCCCCATCCCAACCTTCCCCCCTCAGAGGGGGAAGAAGATGGAGAAAGCATGGACGTAGCAGCCTTCCTTCACCGCCTGGAGAACAGCGCCGGCTACCACGGGCAGGTCGTCCACCGCCAGAGCCTGCCGCCGCGCGACGCCGTCTACGGCAAGCTGCGCCAGACTCTGCACCCCCGGCTGCAGGCGGCCCTGGCTGTCCAGGGCATACAAAACCTCTACCGGCACCAGGCCCACGCCATCAACATTTTGGACGCCGGAGGCAACGCTATTGTGGCTACGGGGCCTGCCAGCGGCAAGAGCCTCTGCTATCACTTGCCGGTCCTCCAGGCTATCCTGGCAGACTCCTCGGCCCGCGCCCTGTACCTCTACCCCACCAAGGCCCTCGCCCAGGACCAGCTCCGCTCCCTGAAAGCCCTGTGCGGCGATGGCGTCAAGGCCACCGCAGACATCTTTGACGGCGACACTCCTCGCGAGAACCGCAACTCCATTAAGCGCAGCGCCCAGGTGGTGCTGACCAACCCGGACATGCTCCACCTGGGGATCCTGCCCAATCACCGCTCCTGGGCGCGCTTCTTTCAAGGCCTGCGCTACGTGGTGCTGGACGAGGCTCACGTGTACCGGGGCGTCTTCGGCTCCCACGTGGCCAACGTCATCCGCCGCCTGCGCCGCATGTGCCGGCGCTACGGCAGCGACCCCCAGTTTATCCTGTGCAGCGCCACCATCGCCAACCCCGGCCAGCACGCCCAGGCCCTCACCGGCCTGACTTGCACCGTCGTAGACGACGACGGCGCGCCCTCCGGCGGCAAGGAGTTCCTGGTGTGGAACCCGCCCATCGTAGACGAGGCGCGGTCTATCCGCAAGAGCGCCGGCTCCGAGTCCGCCGACCTCTTCCGTTTGCTCCTCCGACAGCGCGTCCGTACGATGGTCTTTGCCCGCACCCGCCGGCAGGTGGAGCTGGTGTACCTCTCGGTGCGCAACCGCCTCGCGGAGGAGGCCCCGGACCTGGTGGACAAGGTCAGCCCCTACCGCGCCAGCTACTTGCCCGAGGACCGCCGCCGCATAGAGCAGGCCCTCTTTAGCGGCGACCTGCTGGGCGTGGCCACCACCAACGCCCTGGAGCTGGGTATAGACGTGGGCAGCCTGGACGCCACGGTCCTTGGCGGCTACCCGGGCAGCATCAGCAGCACCTGGCAGCAGGCAGGACGCAGCGGACGGCGCGCCGGTGACTCCCTCAGCGTCCTCATCGCCCGTAACGACCCCTTGGACCAGTACCTGGCCCGCCACCCGGAGTACCTCTTTGGCAGGCCGCCGGAGCACGCCCTGGTCTCCCCCGCCAACCCGCGCATCCTGGACCCCCACCTGCTGTGCGCCCTGTACGAGAACGGCCCCCTCACAGACCGGGATGCAGAGCTGTTTGGTCCTACGCTGAAAGAACGGTTGGAGCAGCTTGCCGCCGAGGGCCTGGTGCGACGGCGTGGCAGCCAGTGGTTCCTGGAGCCCAGCGTCTATTACCCTGCCGAGGGGGTCAACCTGCGCTCCGGCTCCGCCAGCGACTACGCCGTGGTGGATAGCGGTTCGGGCGCGCTCCTGGAGCAGGTGGAGGAGGGCTCGGCCTTCTTCCAGCTTCACCCAGGAGCCGTCTACCTCCACTACGGCGACCAGTACGTGGTGGAGAAACTGGACATAGACGCCAAGACGGCCTATGTCACCAAACAGGACATGCCCTACTACACCCAGTGCCGGGACCACACGGACATACGTGTGCTGCACCTGCTGGAGCAAAAGCGGGCGGGTGAAGTCATGGCATACCTGGGCGAGGTAGAGGTCTCCACACAGGTGGTGAGCTACGAGAAGAAGGCCCACTTCTCTGAGGACACCCTGGGCGAGGAAATCCTTGACCTGCCGCCCCAGCGCTTCAACACCGTGGCCCTGTGGTTTGACGTGCCAGCCGACCTGGTGGCCTGGCTCAAAGGGCGGCGCATGGACCTGGCGGGCGGCCTCCACGCCGCCGAGCACGCTGCCATCGGCGTCCTGCCCCTGTTTGCCCTGTGCGACCGTGCGGACATCGGCGGCGTCTCCACGGCCATGCACCCGGATACGGGACGGCCCCAGGTGTTCATCTACGACGGCCACGCCGGGGGCATCGGCATCGCAGAGAAGGGGTACGAGCTGGTGGACCAGCTCTGGACGGCGACCCTGAAGGTGGTGGAGGAGTGCCCCTGCGAGGACGGCTGCCCCGGCTGCATTCACTCGCCCAAGTGCGGCAACGGCAACCACCCCCTGGACAAGAAGGTGGCGGCCCTGCTCCTACGCGGCTGCCTGGGAATGACCGTGCATGAGTGAAACTCCCTGTGCTACTATTCCCCCACCATCCTTAGAGGAGGCACCGCCATGAAAGTCCTCATCAGCATGGGCGTGGGTATCCAGTGGGAAGGCATCACCGAGGCCCAGGTCTCCCGCATCCGGGCCGTCTCCGAGGACCTGCAGGTGGTGGTGGCTCCCACGGACGCAGAGATGGAGCCGCACTTGGCCGACACAGAAATTGTCCTTGGCCGCTTCAACCGGAACATCTTTGAGAAGGCAAAGAAACTGAAGCTGGTCATGGTGGAGAGCGCCGGGGTGGACAACCTCCTCTACCCTGAGTTTGTGAAGAGCGACATCACCCTGGTCAGTGGCAAGGGGACGGTGGGCACACACCTGGCAGACCACTCCTGGGCGCTGTTCCTCGCCCTGCTGCGGGGCGTGGGCGTTGCCATCCAGGCCAAGAGCTGGGAGGTGCGTCGCCAGGTACGGGAGGCCGCCTGGGAGCTGGGCGACCGTACCCTGGGGGTTGTGGGATTGGGGGGTACAGGAATGGAGTGTGCCCGGCGCGCCCAGGGGTTTGGGATGCGGGTTATCGCCGTAGACCCGGAGGACGTGCCCAGGCCGCCCTTTGTATCCGAGCTGTGGAAGACCGACCGCTTCTACGACCTACTGGAGCAGTCGGACGTGGTGATGAACTGCACACCCCTGACCAGGGAGACCCGGGGCATGTTCAACCTGGAGGCCTTTCGCCACATGCAGCGCCACGCCTACTTCGTCAACGTCACACGCGGCCCCATCGTGGACGAGGCAGGCATTGTACAGGCGCTGCGGGACAAGTTGATCGCCGGGGCGGGCCTGGACGTGACCCCAGTGGAGCCGCTGCCCCCCGGCCATCCTCTGTGGGATATGCCCAACGTCATCATCACACCCCACGCCTCCGGCGGCTCGCCTCTGCGCCTGGACCGGTGGGTGGACCTGAGCTGCGAGAACCTCCGCCGCTACCTGGACGACCGGCCTCTTCTGAGCGTCATAGACAAGGAAAAGGGGTACTGATTGGCCCTCTCACAGGTCAACCTGCTCGCCTGTGCTGTGGTATGATACCTAACCAGTGAACATCTGTGCGAGGGTTACATGGCAGACCGCCTGGTGACAGGACAGGCGCGGGAAGAGGACGCTACCCTGGACAGCAGCCTGCGCCCCCGCAAGTTGGCAGACTTTGTGGGGCAGGGCAAGGTCAAGGAGAACCTGCGCATCGCCATGCAGGCCGCCATGCAGCGGGGCGAGCCCCTGGACCACGTGCTCTTCTACGGCCCACCGGGCCTGGGCAAGACCACCCTGGCCGGCGTCATCGCCGCCGAGATGGGCGTCAACATCAAGGTCACCTCCGGCCCTGCCATTGTAC
>JACQOP010000017.1 GCA_016202485.1 Chloroflexota bacterium
GGAGTTTACAACCCGAAGGCCGTCTTCCTCCACGCGGCGTCGCTGCGTCAGGCTTTCGCCCATTGCGCAAAATTCCCTGCTGCTGCCTCCCGTAGGAGTGGGGGCCGTGTCGCAGTCCCCCTCTGGCTGGTCGTCCTCTCAGACCAGCTACCCGTCAAAGGCTTGGTGGGCCATTACCTCACCAACTACCTGATAGGGCGCAAGCCCATCCCCGAGTGGCCGAAGCCTTTGCTGACTCGCCTTGCGGCGGGGCAGCATATGCGGTATTAGCACCGGTTTCCCGGTGTTATCCCCCGCTCAGGGGTAGGTTACTTACGCATTACTCAGCCGTTCGCCACTGTAACCCGGTTGCCCGGGCCACCGTTCGACTTGCATGCATTAAGCGCGCCGCCAGCGTTCGTCCTGAGCCAGGATCAAACTCTCAGCGTGTTAAACCTTACTTCCTTCCACTATCCACTTGTTAAGGTACAGAGACACAAACATCGGCCAGCGCCGATTTGCAAAGGATAGTGTACCCTTCCCTGGTGCGGGTGTCAATAAGGCGCAGCTATGAGTTTTTGTCTGGGGTGAGGACTGGTCCGAAGGAGCTGTCCTCTATGTAATCTACTGGATGGGGCACAGAGACAGAGTGCGGAGGTTGTAGCCAGGCCCCTAGGGGAAGGATATCATAGGTGAGGCGGGAGGAATCCTCGGAGCGAGGTGAGGTAGCTTGCGTCAGACAGCTATCAATTTCCAGGGTAAAGGAGGCCAGCTTGAGGGAGTGGTTGGGATTCCTGATGGCTTTCCGCTTCCGCACCCGGCGGTGGTGCTGTGTCACCCGCACCCGGCTCTGGGAGGGTCTATGGAGAGCCCGGTGGTGCTGGCGATGGCGAAGGCCCTGGACCAGCGGGGAATTGGGAGCCTGCGCTTTAACTTTCGCGGGGTGGGGGAGAGCCAGGGGGAGTTCACGAACGGGCAGGTGGAGTGGCGGGACGTGGCTGCGGCGTTGGAGGTATTGAAGCGGTGGCCGGGAATAGACCGCCGCCGCCTGGCGGTGGCGGGGTATTCTTTTGGGGCCTTGGCCGTTGCGAAGGGTGCAAAGGAGATCAAGGATGCGGCAGTGCTGGTACTGGTGTCGCCGCCGTTATCCGCCTTTGCCGGGTCGTCCATTGGCCAGGACAAGCGCCCACGCCTGTTTCTTGTAGGGGGGCGGGACCGGCTGGTGGATGCGCAGGCGTTACAGAACGCGGTGGAAGGGTTCTCGGGGCTGGTAGAGGTAGAGGTGACGCCGGGAGCGGACCACACCTGGCGGGGGTACGAGGCGGCCCTGGGGGATGCAGTTGCGGCCTTTGCATCCAGGCACTTTTGGTAAGGTTGGAATCCCTGGCCTGGCCTATGCTAGACTGGGGGAACACTCCATAGAAAGAGCATTTCATTGCAGTCAATTCCATCTGATGATCCACGCCAGCACCCAGACAGCGATGTGCTCCGTCCTCATGCCAGAGACGAGGGGGAGTTGGTGACAGCGCCTGAGTCCTCCCAGGACGACCATGTAAATGGGACTGGGGGATTGGCCCCTGAGGGTCAAGAGGTCCAGGAAGTCTTAGCAGCGCCGGCGGGGGAGGACAGTGGGGAGGAGGCCTTGCCTTCTATTGTACCAGGGGCGAGCAAAGGCGCTGTGGCCAGCCGGAGGGCGTGGGCCTATGACCTGTACTTGGCGGGCCTTATTATTGCTGCCTTCCTGGCGGACCAGGGGACAAAGGGCTGGGTGCGGGGGAATATGCTCATTGGGGAGGCCCTACCGGCTGATGGGTTCTTCCGGCTGGTCCATACCTATAACACGGGAAGCGCTTTTGGGCTGTTCCCCAACCAGACCTTCCTGCTGATGATTGCCTCCATTGTTGGCATTGGCATTCTGGTGTTTTACTTTCGCAGCCAGCCCATTCCGCCTTTCTGGCTGCGTACCAGTATGGGGCTGCAACTTGGCGGTGCGGCGGGCAACCTGGTAGACCGGATGACCCTGGGGCATGTCACCGATTTCATATCTGTGGGGCCCTGGCCGGTCTTCAATCTGGCGGACTCCTCTATTATGGTGGGCATTGGCATTCTGGCCTGGTTTCTGTGGCGGTCACCGAAGCAGTCATCCCGTGGCAAAGCTGAGGCAGGGCTGCCAGCGGAGGATGGCCCTTCCGCCCAGGAGCATGTCCTGCCCCAAGAGGAGGGGGAGAGGAAGGGGGATGAGGAGGTGGTACAGACGGGAAGGGGGCAGCAGCCGAGCCAGGATGGCGGGGAACGACGTGGCTGAAACGGTGCGCGTGGTGTATCCGGGGGATGGCCAGCGGGTGGATGCATACCTGGCCTCACTACGGGAGGACTGGTCGCGGGCGCAGGTGCAGCGCCTTATCAGAAGCGGGCGGGTGCTGGTGAACGATGCGACGGTGAGGGCTTCCAACAGGCTGGAAACGGGCGATGTGATTGTGGTGGAGTTACCGGACGTGGAGCTGTCGGGCCTGGCCGCCCAGGTGCTGCCGTTGCATGTGCTGTATGAAGATGCCCATGTCATCGTCCTGGACAAACCGGCGGGCCTGCCGGTGCATCCAGGGGCGGGACATGCCGACGGGACCCTGGTGAATGCGCTTATCGCAAGGTACCCAGAAATGGCAGGCGTGGGCGGCCAGCGGCGTCCAGGGATCGTGCACCGGCTGGACGCGGACACCTCCGGCGTTATGGTGGCGGCGCGTTCCCCTTTGGCGTACCTGGACCTGGTACGGCAGATGAGCCAGCGGCAGGCGGAGAAGGTGTACCTGGCGCTGGTGAGGGGATACCCTCAGCCACCCACGGGCGTCATTGACGCGCCCATCGGGCGTCACCCCACGGACCGCAAGCGCATGGCGCTATCCAGCAGGGGCCGCCAGGCGCTGACAGAGTACCGCACCCTGGGACGATATAAGGGCTATGCATTGCTGGAAGTGCGCATTCATACGGGGCGCACACACCAGATACGGGTGCACTGCTCGGCTATGGGGCACCCGGTGGCTGGAGACGTGACGTACGGAGGCCGTGCGCCGTTCCTGCAACGGCAGTTTCTGCACGCGCACCGCCTGGCCTTCACTCATCCTGTGGGGGGAGAACGGTTGGAGTTTACGTCGGAACTGCCGGAGGATCTTCGGCAAGCCCTGGATGGACTACAGGGGGAGTGAGGAATGCAGCAGGAGGTGGAGGTATACCGGCAGCGAGTGGCGCGGTATTTCCCTGGGCTGAAGATAAAGAGCTTTTCCTACTTCGGCCAGGGATGGGATTTCTTTGTGTTTCTGGTAAATGGGAGGCTGCTGTTCCGATTTCCCAGACGGGAAGAGGTGGTGAGCTGGTTCCTGCGGGAGGTGAAGCTCCTGCCGGGGCTGGGGCCGCGCCTGCCCATTCCGGTACCGAAGTTCCAGTACCTGTGGCTGGGCGATGAGGAAGACCCCCATCCCTTCGCCGGGTATGAGATGGTGGCGGGCGAGCGGCTGACGGCTGCGGTGCTGGCTGGCCTGGAGCAGGAGGGGCTAGCCCAGCAGCTTGGAGGGTTTCTGAGGGAATTGCACAGGTTTCCGGTGGAGGAGGCACAGGCGTTAGGGGTGGCGTGCTACACGGTAGATTCGTGGTGGCGGGAGCGTTGGGCGCCGTGGGTGAGGAAGGTGGAGGAACTGGCGTTGCCTCTCTTGACTCCTTTGCAGAGAGAGCGGGCCAGCGATTTGTTCCGGCGCTTGGAGACGGTCCTTGTCGGCGCCGCTTTTAGACCGTGCCTGGTCCACAACGACCTGGGGCCTGAGCATATCCTGTACCAGGGGAGCCGTATCACCGGCGTGGTGGACTGGACGGACGCCCTGGTTGGAGACCCAGCGGTGGACTTTTCCGGCCTTACGGCAGCCTATGGGGGGGCATTCGCTGAGAGGGTAAGGCAGGAGTATGCCCTCGAACAAGACCCTGGTCTTCTGGAGCGGGCTGCTCTCTATGCGCGCCTGTGGCCGTACAACGACGTGTGCTTTGGGGTGGAGCAAGGGCTGCCTCAGCATATTGAGGCTGGGCTGAGGGGTCTGGAAGAAGGCACCGGGACTGGTGTACCC
>JACQOP010000150.1 GCA_016202485.1 Chloroflexota bacterium
AAGCTATCAAGTCCATCATCACCCATGACCATGCCCTTACCTCTCTTCTAGAGGCCATCCGCACCCAGCTCTAATGGACTTCTTTGTTGCCTCAGTTCCTCCACGTCTTTGTTTCACACGTACCTTCCCACTATGATTTCTTCTGGATCAGCGTTTCCTGTAGTAATATCCCTTCTATCGTACTAACATCTTGATATAACTGTATATCCTAAGTAAGGATTGGTGGTAGTAGTGATAGGGAAAGCAATGATAGCTGTGGTGGGAGGAAAAGGTGGAAAAGGGAGCGCCGGTTTTCGGAGGGAGAAGTTTGTGCCCAAAGGAGGCCCTGATGGAGGGGATGGGGGTAGGGGGGGAAGTGTCTATGTAGTAGGAGTTGATGGACTGAGCGACCTGGGGCACATGCGCTACAGAAGGCTGTTTGAAGGTGAGGGTGGGGTAGATGGAGGCAGTGGGAAAAGGTACGGAAAAGCTGGGAAAGATATACTGGTGGAGACTCCAGTCGGGACCGTTGTTTGGGAGGTGACTCAGGAAGGAGAGAACCGGCTGATGGGGGAGGTACTGGGTGCAGGTGAGCGAGTGCTAGTTGCTGAGGGGGGTGCAGGGGGACGTGGAAATGTCAAGTTTGCGTCCTCTACCAACAAGGTCCCATACCTTGCGGAGGTAGGAGATGAGGGGGAAGGGAGAGACCTCTATCTTGAGCACTGGCCTCTTGTGGATATAGCCCTGGTTTCTCTGCCGAACGCAGGCAAATCCCAGCTTTTACAGGCCTTTTCCAATGCAATTCCAATGGTGACAGAATACCCCTTCTCTACGAAGGACTACGTCTTGGGTGTGGTGGAGGTAGAATGGACTGCATTTACGGCAATGGAAGTCCCCTCTCTGTGCGACGGCGCTCATGAAGGCAGGGGTCTGGGCAATGACTTCCTTACCTCCGTCATGCGAGCGAAGCTGCTTCTTTACCTGATTGATGGCCTTTCCTTGGATCCTTTGGCGGACCTTGCTATCCTGCGAGAGGAGATACGGCTATACGATGACGCCTTGGCCCAGCGTTCCTGGGCCATAGTTGTCACGAAGAACGACTTGCCGGAAGTACAGGAGCGAATGGCTGAGTTGCAGCGACTGCTGGGCGATCATGGCGAGTTCTGCTGTATGGTGTCCGGCCTCACCGGCGCTGGCGTGGATGAACTAAAGGCTAATCTCGCGAGGATGCTGGAATCGCTGCCGCCAGGCCCTCGCCGCCAGGATATCCCGCCGCCAATCAAACGTATCCGTGTGCAGGAAACCCGCCCCCAGGTTATGCGGCTGGATGACGTCTTTGTGGTAGACTCTCCGCGGGCTGCCCGTTTGGTGGCTGGCTCGGACCTGCGCGTCTTTCGCGCCCGCCTCCAACTCCGGCGCGAGCTGGACAAGATGGGCGTCCTCCAGGCCCTCAGGGACGCCGGCGTAAAGTCAGGAGACGCCGTCCGCATCGGCAACGTGGAGCTTGAATGGGAGTAATATGCGCATAGGCATCATGGGAGGCACCTTTGACCCTATCCATATGGCCCATCTCGTTCTAGCCGAGGACGCCCGGGAACGACTGGGGCTGTCCTACGTTCTGTTCATTCCAACCGGCGACCCCTGGCTCAAGAGAGAGAAACCCCTGGCCTCCCCCGCCGAGCGCCTGCGTATGGTGGAGCTTGCCGTGGAGTCCAACGCCTTCTTCCACGCCCTGGATGTGGAGGTCCGTAGGGAAGGCCCTACCTATACCGCCGACACCCTGGAATACCTGCGCGGCGACCTGACGCCCCAGGACGAGCTGTTCTTTATGCTGGGCATGGACTCCCTGGCAGAGCTTCCCCGCTGGTACCGGCCAAACCGTGTCGTGGAGTTGTGTTCGCCAGTGGCCTTCCGCCGCCCAGGAGTATCAGAGCACGTCCTGGAGGCCGCTATGAAGGCTGCGCCCCTGCTGAGGCGCAAGCTTATCCTCATGGACACGCCCCTGCTGGACGTCAGCAGCACTGACATCCGCCAGCGTGTGGCAGAAGGCCGCTCCATCCGCTACCTTGTCCCGGACGCGGTGGAAGAGTTTATCAGGGAGAACCGCCTGTACCAGACGTACTCATGAGGTATCCTATGGCGAACATTCTATTGAAGGAAGACCAGGCGAAGGAAGTGGCGGAGGTCCTGCTGGACGAGGGGGCAGTCCTCATTCAGCCCGATAAACCCTTCACCTTTGCCTCAGGCGTCGTTAGCCCCATCTATTGTGACCTTCGTCTGCTCATGAGGTCGCCTAGCCAGCGTCGTACGGTCTCCGAGTTGCTGGTCCAGGGCATTAAGGCCCTGTGTGCGCCCAAGGAACCTGACGCCCTTGCAGGGGTGGCAACCGCCGGCATTCCGTGGGCAGCCTGGGCCGGCGATATCATGGGAAAACCCGTGGCCTATGTCCGTGACGCCCCCAAGGGTCATGGGCGGGGCCAGCAGGTGGAAGGCGGCCTGCGCCTGGCCCAGAACGTGGTCGTGGTGGAGGACCTGACCAGCACCGGGGCCAGCGCCATCGTCGCCGTGGAAGGGGTGCGCCAGCTTGGCAGCGGTGTACTGGGAGTCATCAGCATCTGCACCTATGGGTCTCCCACGGCGGATCGTAACTTTGGCAACGCCTGGGTGCGCTATGGCTCTCTATGCACCGCCGCCACCGTCCTTGACGTGGCCGCCGAGACCGAGCGTATCACTCCAGAGCAGCAGCGTATCGTCCGCCAGTGGCTGGAGACTGGGCCCATGAGCCGGTAGGGGCGGGGTTTCCCGCCGTTAAGCGCCAGTCTTAGCCGGTGCCGAAGGTAGCAGATGCAACCGTAACAGGACGGTCTTGTCTATTGAAACAGGGACTAGCAAGCGTCTACAAAGGTCCCGTGAGCGCAGCGCTTTCTCAATAGCCTCCCTATCGTCCAGGACTACCTCTATCCTTGCGCGGCGTGCAGCGCCTCTAAAGACAATAGCAATGTCGGAAGTGCTGCGGAAGTTCTGCCACCACACGCCGCCTCTGCTGGTGAACGCCTCAATCACCCCCTGGCCCGGACGGTGATACGCAACGGGCACCTCGTAAAGCTTGCCGGTCCGCCGTCCCTCAAAACGCAGCAGGATGACGTACCAGCTTATAAGGAAGTGAAGGCGGGACTTCAGCACCCAACGGGTGACGGGGTTGAGGTGAGGGAACACCAGAGGGACAACGCGGTCAATAAACCAGGAAGCGAGCTTGAGCCGTAGTGCTGACATGGTTCTTGGCGGTGGCTCTCCTGAGCCTGCCCTCTCCATCTTTGGTAGTATAATTCTTTTGTGAACGACGGACGCGGGTACCAGCAGATGAACTCCGCCCCCTTGGCCCTGCACCTGGGCCCTCACCCGGCCCTGGCTGGCCTCTTTCCCGCCTTTGCCGGCCTCTCCTATCCCCTGCTCCTGGACAGCGCGATGCCCCATCCACGGCTGGGCCGCTTCTCCTACCTGGCTGCCGACCCCTTCATGACCGCTGCCGCCACGGAAGACGGCCTCCTGGTGGACTCCGAGGGCCGCCGCTCCCACATGGCTGGCGACTCTTTTGCCCTCCTGCAGGCCCTGATGGCCATCTACCGGATGGAGCCTGTAGCAGGCGGGAGCCTGCCGCCTTTCCAGGGGGGTGCTGTCGGCTACTTCGCCTATGACCTGGGCAGGCGGCTGGAGCGCCTGCCTTCTATCGCCGTCAAAGACATTCCTGCCCCTGACCTGCATCTCGCCTTCTACGACTGGGTGCTTGCCCAGGACGCCACAACAGGGCAGACCTGGCTCTTCTCCACCGGCTGGCCCCACGGCACTTCCGCCTATGCCCAGGAGCGCGCAGAGGCCGTACGTCGCCTCCTCTGTCAGCCCCATGAGAGACACGGAGCCCCACTGGATGAACCGCGCCTCACCGCGCCCTTGACCTCCACCTTCACTAGGGCCGCATACGTGGACGCAGTATGCCGGGTGAAGGACTACCTCTACGCCGGCGATTGTTACCAGGTGAACCTTTCCCAGCGCCTTGAGGCCCCTTTTGCAGGCGACCCCTGGGAGCTGTACAAGCGCATCCGGAAGGCCAACCCAGCGCCTTATGGGGCGTACCTTGCCATGCCAGACATGGCGGTCCTCAGCGCCTCCCCAGAACTATTCCTGCGGGTGGAGGGCCGCCACGTGGAGACCCGCCCCATCAAAGGCACGCGTCCCCGTGGGTTGGACGCCGCTGAAGACCAGCGCTTGGCCCAGGAGCTTGCCGCCAGCGCCAAGGACCGGGCCGAAAACGTGATGATTGTTGACCTGTTGCGTAACGACCTTGGCCGTGTCTGCGAGGTTGGCTCTGTCAAGGTGCCGGAGCTGTTTGCCCTGGAAGCCCACCCCTCGGTATGGCACCTTGTCTCCACGGTGACGGGGGAGCTGCCTTCTGGGAAGGACCCCCTGGACCTGCTGCGGGCTGCCTTCCCCGGCGGCTCCGTTACCGGCGCGCCCAAGATACGGGCAATGGAAATCATAGAGGAACTGGAGCCGGTGCGCCGGGGCCTCTACTGTGGGGCCATGGGCTTCCTGGCCTTCAATGGCGACATGGAGGCCAGCATCATCATACGTACCGCCCTGGTCACCAGCGGGCGCTTCTACCTCCAGGTGGGCGGCGCCATCGTCGCCGACTCAGACCCAGAAGCCGAGTACCAGGAGACCCTGCACAAGGCCCGCGGCATCCTGGCAGCCCTGGAGCATCATGAGGATGGACGCTTAGTGTCATTCTAGAGCGAGGTGGTCGTACACCCGTGCCATCCCTGGCGGTAACCTCGCGAAGAATCCCTCACTTGCCTTGCCCCCGCATACAGGGATGCGGCAGCGTCCTGCCCTCTGCTCATTCAGCCGGGGAAAGGTACTGAAGGTGGGACCGTAGTGTAAAGGAGGCCCCATGTCTGAGGAGAATAAGGCCATCGTACGCCGTTTCTTTGACGAGATTATCAACGGGAGGGATATGGCCCTTGCAGAGCGATTGATAGCGGCGGATTTCACTGACCACCCCCAGCAGCCCGATGCCTCGCCCGGCTTGGCAGGCTTCCTGCAGTTTGCTGTCATGGTTGTCACCGCCTTCCCCGACCTCTACGTGACCGTTGAGGATATGATTGCCGAAGGGGATAAGGTTGCCGCCCGGGTCACCGTCCGGGGCACCCACAAAGGACTGCTTATGGGTAGGGTCGCGCCAACGGGCAAGGCTGCCGAGTGGACGGGTGTGGACATCTTCCGCATAGCCGGCGGGAAGATTGCGGAGCGTTGGACCCAACGGGACCTCCTTGGCCTTATGCAGCAGCTCGGCGTCTTTTAATATGACAGCGTTGCTCTCTCCCTTTCCCCTCAAGGGCGAAGGCTAGGATAGGGGTGACCTCCTGTGCTCTATGTCAACGGCCGCTTCCTCCCAGAAGAAGGTCCCCACGTCTCAGCCCTGGACCGTGGGTTCACCCTGGCTGACGGCCTCTTTGAGACCATGGTGGCCTCCGGCGGGCGCATCTACCGCCTGGCCGACCACCTGGTCCGCCTGCGCAATGGCGCCGCCCTTCTGGGCCTGCCCTTGTCAGCAGACGACCTCCTGGCAGAAGCGGTAAAAGAGACCCTACGCCGCAGCGGACTACAAAACGCTGTCCTGCGCCTCACCGTGTCCCGAGGGCCTGTCGCCGCCCGGGGCCTGGCGTTCCCCAACCCGCCGCCTGCCCCCACGGTCACCGTGCGTTCGGTGGCATGGACGCCCCCGGACCCCTACGCCCTCGTCGCTGTGCGCCTGCACACCGCCTGCTTCCCCCGCAACGAGCGGTCGCCCCTGGCGAGGGTGAAGTCCCTGGCCTACACCGAAGGGATCATTGCCCTGTGGGAGGCCCAAGCTACAGGGGCCGACGACGCCCTCTTTCGCAATACCCGGGGCAACCTGGTGTGCGCTACTGCCGGCAACCTCTTCCTGGTACGGCAAGGCGCGCTGCCCGGCGTGGCGCGCCGCAGCGTACTGGAGGTGGCCCATGAGATGGGGATTGCCGTCAAGGAGGAGCCGCTGCCTTATGAGGCGCTGGCAGAGGCAGAAGAGATGTTCCTCACCAATGTGGTGCGTGGACCGTACCCCGTGGCCGCGGTGGATGGCAGGCCGGTGGGCAGGGGAAGGTACAACGTGACGCGGTTGCTGGCAGAGGGGTATGTGCGGTGTGTTGTAAAGAAAGAGTGACGGCGACCACCAGGTCGCCGTCACTCTTTCTTTACACGTCCAGATTCTTCACGTACTTGGCGTGTTCCTGGATGAACTTGCGCCGGGGCTCTACCGTGTCCCCCATGAGCAGGTTAAAGACACTGTCCGGGCTGTCTGGGTCGGCCCCGTCTACGGTGTCAGCGGAGTGCTCCGGCACCTTCACCTCTAGGAGCACCCGCGTGGCAGGGTTCATCGTCGTCTCCCAGAGTTGCTCGGCGTTCATCTCCCCCAGGCCCTTATAGCGCTGGATAGAAATATTGGCGCGCTCGCCCTGGCGCTCCGCAGCCTCCAGAATACCGCTCCAAGCCACGCCCTCCTCCACCGTCCGGTTGCCCCGCAGGATGGTGTAGGGCCCCTTCTGGGCAACGTCCCTGGCCTCGGTATACAGCTCAAAGCACCGGCGGACACGCTCACGGGACAGGTCCGACAGGTGCAGGGTATGGGTAGACCCGTCGGCCAGGGTCACTTCCCAGGAAGCGCCTCCGTCCAGGGCATCGGCGCTGAGGGTGAAGGGGAATTGCTTCTCCTCCAGCATATCCTCCACCAGGGCAGGCGTGAAACCTTCGGATAGGTTGCCGGCCATAAAGCTCCTGGCGCTTTCCGAGGCCAGCAGGGGCGCCAGAAGGGCTTGGGGGAGGCCGCCCGCCTCTTCCTGGGACTTCACGGCCTCCGTAAGCCGCCGCAGGGTCTCCAGGGCCTGGAACAGGGCGTCGCCTTCCAGGGTAAAGGAGCCATCGGCCGTGGTTATCTTCAAATTGGAGGTGCGCAGCCTGGCCAGGTAGCGCTCCAGCTCTTCGTCGGAGTAAATCCACTGCTCCTCACGCCCACGGGCCACCCGGTACAACGGCGGCTGGGCGATGAACAGATGGCCGTTCTCCACCAAGGGCTTCATATGGCGGTAGAAGAACGTCAGGATCAGCGTGCGTATGTGGGAACCGTCCACGTCGGCATCGGTCATGATGATAATCTTGTGGTACCGCAGGCCCTTCATGTCAAAGCCTTCGGGCTCCGCCTTGTGCTCCCCATTGCCGTTCCCGTTCCCGTTGCCATCCCCCGCAGCGGAGATGCGCGAGTGGAACTTGGTACCCACGGCGGTGATCATGGCCCTAATCTCCTCATGGGCCACCATCTGGTCCTCTCGCGCCTTCTCCACGTTCAGGATCTTGCCC
>JACQOP010000145.1 GCA_016202485.1 Chloroflexota bacterium
GGCTGGGGAAGCAGCGGTCATGCCGGGTTGAGGAGGGTGCGGCGGTGTGTACAGAATGGTCATGAGGGCATGTTAGTCCTGGGAGGGCAGGATGGGCTAGAGGCAGATGGCAGGGGTTGTGTGATGAAGGATAAGAAAGGACGGCGCGGGCAGAAGTGCGTTCTTACGGGGAGCGCCCCCCACCCTAGCCCTCCCCCACAAGAGGGATGGGATGGAGATGGATATGTTCTCACTCTGGCCCTGGGCTCTCGGGGCCAGGGCTGGGGCTGGGGAATGACCACGCGCTGCTATGGCTGCCTACCGTTTCCAGATAAACCTTCAGCCTCCTGGTTGATCCTGCTATCAAGGAAGGCAGCCATTGGTGCACTTTCCAGTTGCCCGTTTCCAGGACCACCCTGGTGTCCACCAAGTCACGGTATGCAAGAAAGCTGGGGAACAAGATGTCCGCGTCTTTAGGTAAGGCACGTACTTCGGCATAGCCGTCAAGGTAGGCGTGGATGAGGGGCTCTGCGCGGGAGGGGATGACATTCCGCACGACAGACAGCATGACAGCTAGGTCGTAGAGGTAAAAACCCTGCCCGCAGTCGCCGAAGTCTATGACGGTAAGCCGCCCCTGGCTGTGCACAATGTTCTCAATGTGAAGGTCTGCATGAATGACCCCGAAGGTCTCCGGCCCCACATTCAGCCCTGCAAGGGCATCCTGAGCCAACCGTGTTGCTGCCTGTATCGTAGCTCTCACCACCTTATCCAGGCCCACAGACCATCGCTCCGGCTCGGCGATGGTTGACACATCCCAGCGAGGGAGACTGTCCTTTATAGGGAAACTTGTCTCACACGAATGCTTGTGTAGCTGGCCGGCAATGGCACCCGCCTTCCTCATGACGGTGCGGCCTACCCCCTTGCCTATCCTGCGGCCCGGCGCCCATCGCATGAGGGCGTAGCGGGCCTGGGCTGATTCGTCCAGCTTCACCTGGCCGACCAGGCGCCCATCAAGGGTCCGCACGGGTTCCGGCACGGGCAGGTGGGCCTGCCAGAGGGTTTCCTGCCAGGCGATCTGGGCTTTGAACTCATTGGGGTTGTTCCGGGTGCTCAGTGAAATCCGGAGAAGCAAAAGCTCCCCTTGCCGGGTAGTGACCCGGTAAATTGCGTGGTGCTGGTACTTGAGCAGGTCTATAGAGGCGTCCCCAAGGCCGTACGTTTGGAGGACTTCCCTCGCCAGGGAACGCAGCCGGCCCAGTTGTTGCTGGTACGTCAGTTGATGAAAGGGCATGGCTAGCGTGTGCGGAAGCCGGCGCGCTCTTTCTGGGGTTCGGGCGGGACCTCCCCGGTGCGGCGCATCTCGTAGACCTCGGCAAGGGTGTAGTTGCGCTGGGGGATGGGGAAGCCGGCGAGGCCCTGGGCATGGCCGTGGGGCAGGTGGCCCACGTGGATATGGGCCAGGCAGCGTCCCGGCCGGGTGACGGCCCTGCTGATCCTGCCGATGTCGGCGTTGAAGGTGAGGATGAAGAGACAGTCGGCCACGATGGACAGGAGGCCGTCGGAGTAGTTGAGGAGGGTGGCGGCGGTGTCCGGGTGGGCCGAGACGTTGTCCTCGGAGAGGTACTCACCCACGTCCTCCAGGACGATCAGGGAGCGGCGGAAGCGCTCGGTGACGCGGTTGAGGTAGCGGGCCTCGCGTAGAAAAGTGGAGGCCGGGTTACAGACGACGGCGTTGCGCTTGACCTCGGAGAGGAGAGAGTGGACGAGGTGGCTCTTGCCGGTGCCTGGAGGGCCGCTGATGATGACGATGCCGTGCTTGGCGTCCTTGAGGCCCTGTTTGAGGAGGGCCTGGACCTTGGAGACGACCTCCGGGGTGTAGTTGCCGGCGATCTGGTCAAAGGCGACGATGGGGGTGTCGTGCTGGGTGACCATGACGCCGCGGCGCTCGTCGGGGACGGCCAGGTACATGGGGGTAGTGTCGTCGCGGCCCCTGGTGCGCTCTGGGCGGAATCCCCTGGCTGCGAGGGTAGTAAGGAGCTTGGCGTGGAGGGCTTCGTCGCAGGCGACGAGGGTGAGGAAGACGGACTTCATGGGAGGGTCAAAGGCGGTGTCGCCGTCAGCGGGGTCGCCCATGTCCCAGTGGTGACCGATGTGAACCCGTGCTACCCAGTCCTGGCCAGTAAAGATGACCGCACGGGAGAAGCCGTCCAGGACGGTCCTGGCCCTTTGTGCGTCGCCCAACTCGGCGAGGGCCTCTTCCAGGCGTTCCATACCCTCGGACTGGAGGAGGTCGCCGGTGGGGGAGAAGGTGTTGCTCCATTCATGCACCTTGCCGAAGTGCCTGCGGACCAGCTCCTCGCAGCAGACGTGGAACTGGATGTCGTCTACGAGGGAGTCTGGGGACTCGCTGGCGCGGTTGCTGAAGGTGTCCATGGTGGTGGTGATGTTCATGCCGGTCATAGGGGCCTTTCTAAAAGGGAGTGGCAGGGGTATTGTAACGCATGTGGGGGTGAGGTGGGCAGCGGGGCTTCGGACAGGGTTAGATGGACGTGTGAAGGCGGAAGTCGGACGGGCCCGGGCTCTGCGGTGAGGCTGAGAATGGCGCTTTGCAACAAGACCTGCTCATGATTACGGAAGATGGATATGAGGGCTTGTGTCTGTTGACTGGTAGGGAAATGGGCCAACCGCACGGTCTTCCGGCCAGTTGCCGACCCATGCTACGTCATGACTGGCATGGGCTAGGCCCGTCGCTACATTCCCGGACATGCAGGAATCCAGAAGGACTCTCAAGAAGCCGACTCAATGGTAAGAGGCTCAGTGCGTTCATGGCTACGGTCCGGCGTGCATAGACGAGGCAGGCTTGAATATCCACGGCTTCCAACCAGGGGCAGGCTTGCAGGAGGCTTTCTGTGGTGTCACCGGCAGCTAACATATCCAGGACATGTTCCACAGCAAGACGCCTGCCGCGCATGATGGGTTTACCGCCAAAGATTGCTGGGTTTATGGCGATGCGCTGGAGAAGTTTCGTTTCGTCCATGTTTATTGTGTCCCTTTACGGCCTGCCTCTATTGTAGCAGGGACCATTGCTGTCCTTACACCCCTGTCTGGGCGCGCAGCTCTTTGAGGATGTCCACGTTTCGCTTGTCGGGGCCAGTGTTCTCAAAGCCGGGGACTTCCAGGAAAAAGGGGAGGTCATGGAAGGCGGGATGGCGCAGGATGTTGAGGAAGCCGTCGCGGCCGATTTGGCCCTCGCCGATGTTGTCGTGGCGGTCCACGCCGGAGGCGAGGGCCTGCTTGGAGTCGTTGGCGTGGAGGGCGGCGAGGTTGCCCAGGCCCACCTCGCGGTCAAACTCCTGCATGGCGGCGTCCAGGCCGTCCTTTGTGGCAACGTTGTAGCCTGCGGCGAAGCAGTGCTGGGTGTCCAGGCAGACCTTCATGCGTGGGTGGCCGACGGCGCGCAGGATGCGCCCCACCTCTTCAAACTTGGAGCCGATGTGGTTGCCCATGCCGGCGCTGTTCTCCAGGCAGAGGAGGACATCGGAAGGGGAGCGCTCCAGGACTTGCAGAAGGCTGTCCACCACCTGGCGGAAGATGCCGTTGTAGCCTGCACCGCGGTGGCTTCCGCCGTGGAAGATGACGCCAGCGGCGCCCATGGCGGAGGCGACGCCCATGTAGTTGACCAGGGAGTCCATGCTTTTCTGGAGATTTTCAGGGGTTGGGGCGCTGAGGTTGATAAGATAGATGGCGTGGAGGAAGTTGGGGCCGACGCCCGTTTCGGCGGCGCGGGCGCGGAAGGCGGCGGTCTGGGCCTGGGGCAGGGGCTTGAAGGCCCAGCCCTGGGGCGAAGAGCAGAAGCACTGGAGGGCCTCGGCGCCGATGTCCAGGGCGCGATCTATGGCCTTGGGCAGTCCGCCGGCGGTAGAGACATGGGCGCCGATGCGCATGGGGGCCTCCTGTTCTTCTAGGTAGCGGACGAGGCAGAGGGCAAACGCTTCACCCTCACCCCGTTCGCTCCGCTCAAGGCAGGCTCTTAATCCCCTCCCGTCAGGGAGAAGGGGGTTTTGTACCCCAACCGCTGTCTTTCCCCTGAGGGGGAAGGGGACACCCTTCTGATAACCCCTGATAGGGAATGGGAGAAGAGGAAGCCGAGGGATACTACTGAGTGGCGGGGGGACGGTTGTGCCTATTTCCGATATAGGCTCCTATTATCAGAGGGCTGGACGAAGGTGTCAAAGGGGTGTACTGGTGGGCGAAGGCCAGGAAGCAGAGGTGAAGGATGGCTGTCACACCGAGCCGGTTGGAGAAGAGCCGGACGCAGCGCATTCTGTTTGGCGTCACGGGGGGTATTGCCGAGTACCTGGGCGTTGACGTTGTGCTGGTGCGGGTGGTCTTTGTGGTGCTGGCCTTTGGCAGCGGCGTAGGGCTAATCGCCTATATTGCCCTGGCCATCTTCATGCCGGAGGGGGAGGGGACGGCACAGGCGTCTGACACGACGAAAACTACGCTGGCAGCCGGTGCTTCCCCGCCCGCGCCTGCATCCACTTTCCCACCGGACCAGTCCAGCCAGTCTGCCAGGGCCCGCTACATTGCGGGGGCGGTGCTCATCGCTCTGGGGGTCATCTTCCTGCTGCAGGAACTCCATATCTTCTGGTGGTGGCGCTGGGAAGTGGTGTGGCCGGTGGCCCTGATCCTCATCGGTGTGGCGCTGCTGATGGGCAGGCTGAGGAGGTAGGACATGAGCCGTAGGCGTGGGTCGCAGGGCTTCCCCTTCTTTGCGTTGCTCCTCATTGTGACAGGCGTGCTGTTGCTGCTGCAGACCCTGGGTGTGGTGCCGTGGGGGATGTGGATTGACCTGTGGCGGCTGTGGCCGGTGCTGCTGATTGCGGCGGGTGTGGCCATTCTGCTTGGCCGCGGCGCGCCCTGGCTGGCAGGGTTCATCATCGTGGCACTGCTGGCTGGGGTGGTGGCCCTGGCCTACACTGCGTCGGACCGCTTCGGGGGCGGGACCAACACGATAACTCTTGAGGAAGCCCTGGATGAGACTGAGAGGCTGAAGGCGACGCTGGACGTTGGCGCGGGGGTGATCACCCTGGGCAGCCTGTCCAGTGAGTCAGAGGAATTGTTCCGTGGCGAGTTTAGGAGCGGCAGGAGGAGCGGAGTGGAGTCTACCTTCACCAGGACGGGAGACACGGCTACGCTGAAGTTGGAGCGGAAGCGGGGGGCCTTCTTCTTTGGCTCCGTCAAGGAGGAGTGGACGCTGGATATTTCCCGTGCTGTTACGGTGGAGCTGGCTATCAATGCCGGGGCGGTGGAGCTACGGGGGGACCTGTCGGCCCTGGATGTGAGGGACTTGGTGTTGAAGGCTGGGGCCAGCACC
>JACQOP010000151.1 GCA_016202485.1 Chloroflexota bacterium
CCCTCCAGGCCATGCGCGACCACGGTGTCCGTGTGCACAGCCCTGACAGCAACTTCGTAGCCCACCCAGCCGTCACCGCCGACCCCAACACCATCGGGCCGGTAGACTATGTCTTCCTCACGGTCAAGGCCCAGGGCCTGGCCCAGATTGCCCCCCAGCTCGGCCCCATGCTGGGGCCGGACACCGCAGTGGTCTCTGCCCAGAACGGCATCCCCTGGTGGTACTTTCAGCGCTACAGCGGCCCCCTGGCAGGGACCCGCCTGGAAAGCCTTGACCCCGGCGGCGTGATTACCCAGGCCATAGACCCCGCCCGCATCATCGGCTGCATCATCTACCCTGCCGCAGAGATGCCCGAGCCGGGCGTCATCCACCACCTGGAAGGCGACCGCTTCTCCATCGGCGAGCTGGACGGCTCCACCTCCGACCGCTGCAAGGCCCTCGCCCGCTCCCTTATCAAGGCCGGCTTCAAATGCCCCATCCGGCCGGACATCCGCCGTGACCTGTGGGTCAAGCTCCTGGGCAATATGGCCTTCAACCCCATCAGCGCCCTCACTCGCGCCACCATGGTGCAGATCGCCACACACCCCTACGCCGCGCAGGTGGCACGCGCCATGATGGCCGAGGCCGACGCCGTGGCCAAAGCCCTGGGCGTGGAGGTGCCCGTCACCATTGACCAGCGCATGGCCGGCGCCGAGAAAGTTGGCCACCACAAGACCTCCATGCTCATGGACACCGAGGCCGGCCGGTCCCTGGAGCTGGACAGCATCGTTGGGGCCGTGGTGGAGCTGGGCGACCGCCTGGGCGTCCCCATGCCCTGCACCAGGGCCGTCCTCGGCTGCGCCAAGCTCCTGGACCAGGTCCTTACCCAGGGCAGCGCCGCCCCACCTGCGGGGCGCTAGTTTCCAGTCCCAGGGATTCGCCGGATGACTTTGGAAGGCCCCAGGAGACTGCTGAGGGCCGTCCCCCGGCGTTATAGGCGGGCGGAAAAAATGCCCCTGGCTTTATCAAAACGAGGTGCAGGCCCTTCCATCTTCCACCCGTCTGCTGAAGTTGAGGCAGAAAGGAAGGGTAGACTCCAGCCCCTCGCAACCCCCAGCCTCATGGAGGACTAGCCCCCTGAGCGCTGCCCTGGCGTCTGCCAGCCCACACCGAGGCAACCAGGCCTGCCCCCACAAACCCCACCCCCATCACCACAGCCACCCATCCCACCAGGCTCATCAGCCACAGGCACGTCGCCGCAGCCAGCACCGGCTGGGCCAGCACCCCCACCTGCCGCAGCCGCCCGCCATGTCCTTCAGACCGGAGCCCCCTCCGGAGCACCATGAACAGGCTCACGTTCACCAGGACAAAGGCGGCCAGGGTGCTGAAGTTGGTTATCTGGGCAACAGTAGTGATGTTCCCTATGAGCAGGAAGACGCTGCTCACCATCCACACCAGCAGGGTGCTGGCCCACGGAGTATGCCGTATCCCAATGCGCCCAAGCGCTCCCGGCAAAGCGCCGGACTGGGCCATGCCGTAGAGGGAACGGGAAACGGACATGACCAGCAGCAGCACCGTGTTGGCTGTGGAAAAAAGAGCAATGAAGCTGAGAGTCAGGCGTCCCCCCCGGCCCAGGGTGCCCTCCACCGCCGTTGCCAGGGGCGCTGAAGAGGCGGATAGCACTTCCCATCCCACCAAGCTCACCGCAGAAATCGCCACCAGCACGTACAGCACAGCGCTGATGCCAATGGAAAACAGGACCGACAGGGGCAGGTCTCGCTCTGGGTGCTTCATCTCCTCCGCCAGGTTGCCCAGCTCATCAAAGCCCAGGTACGCAAAGAAGATGAGGGACGCCGCACTCCAGACCCCCGAGACCCCTCTCGGTGCTTCCAGCAGCGCCTGCTCACCCCAATGGGGCGCTCCAACGATGATCACCACCACCAACCCGGCAATCTCCAGCAGGGACATGACCCCCACCAGCAGGATGGACTCCTGGATGCCCACCCACGCAACAAAGGCAACGATGGCCAGCAGTCCCAGGGCCGCCGGCACAAGCGGGATGCCCGTGAGGTCCTGGAAGTAGCCGCCAAAGCCCAGAGACACCGCGGCAGTGCTCACCACGTCCGCCCACACCATCAGCCACCCGCCCAGGAAACCGGCCCGGAACCCCATGCCCAGGCGCACGTACTGGAACTCAGGCGAGTCCTTGGGGACGCGTTTGCCCAGCCGGGCATAGGAGATGCCCGTGAGGCCGGCGATCAGCGTGGACAGCGCAAAGGCAGCCCAGGCTGCGTTCCCGGCCAGGCCCGCCGCCTCTCCAATGAGGGCGTAGATTCCCGCTCCAACAATGACCCCGGTACCGGACAGCACCGCCCCAAAGAGGCCCACCCTCCGCTTCAGAATCCGCTGTTGTTGTGACATTGGGTCGTGGTGGCCTCGGAAACCTGCCAGCGCTATCTCAGTGTGTAGTAGCTATCAGAAGAAAGGCGCTGCCCCCGGTAGCTCCCCGCCCTCTCCTACTGGACAGCCGTCTCCAGCAGCACCTGCCTGTCGTTGAGGGGCTGTTCGGGGCGGTGATTGCCAAGCAAGACCGTTTGCAGCGCCCCAATCTGCTCCAACGAGACCTCCACCGGCTCTACTAGCAACAGCCACTGCACACCCTCCGTACACGGCGGAGTGGTCAGAGAACCCATGTACCGGTAGGTCTCGCGCCCCACCGGCAGCAAGTCCCCGGCGTTGACCAGGTCATCCCGTTGCCGCTCCTCTCCAGTTTCCCTGGGGAGGTCCTCCAAAAGTGCTTCCAGCGCCCCGTTCGCAGCACCTGGCTCCATCAACACGCCAAGAATAGCCACACTGCCCTCAGTGCTGGCGTGTACCAGATGCAGCTCCACCGGGTAGGAGAACCCCCAAACGGTATGCTCGCTCGGGGTGTGAAAGTGGAATTGCACCAGCTCATAGGCGACGCCCTCCAGGACCATGGCGCTGCCGGAGGCATAGTTCACATGGACCGTGTGGCCATCGTTGTGGAGGCGCAGGGGTGTAGGATGGTAGTCAAAGGACGGGGCCTCCATTTCCTCCGCCAGGACCTCTTCAACAGCAATGGGGGATTGCATCAGGCCGTCGCGGCACAGGGCAAACTCCGGGCTGAGTTCTGCCCAGTGGCCCGGCCCCGTCTTGCCCAAATAGCTCCAGGAAACCTCTTTCTCGTTGCCGCCGGAATCCCCCTGCACCTCCTCCTCCGGGTCGCAGGCGGCAAACAGGAGAAGCACACCCCCTGCCAGCAGCCAGGGGAGGGGCTGCCCCAGGAGGCGCTTCATCCTACCAGAGAAAAGAGTGGGCATCTGCGGACTCCGCAACAACGGCTCTTCAAGCCATCCTGCCAAGAGGTAAGTATAGCCCAGGGCGAGGCTTGCACAACAGGCGCACCGGCCTGCAGCTTGCCCCGCTCCGGCAAAGAAAGCGGAGAGGGCATACCCCCTCTCCGCTGGCATCTTATCCTCTGGCTGCCTCATCCGCCCTGGCCGGGACTAACCAGCCGGAGGCGGATCATCCCCTCCCGGCCCGGGGACGCTGCTTAACTCCTCTTCCGAGGGCGGCGGAGTTATCGGCCTCTGTTCTATGCGCACCACACGGGTACGCCTCCTCAGCTCCGTCCTGTCCAGAAAACACTCCCGCAGGACCTTGGTGCCGTCCGACTTGAGCAGCACGTCTTTGAGCACCACGCTTTGCGTCTGTGTTGTCTGCACGGCAATCTCCTTCGTAGAGGATGTCCTGTAGTCAGCGCACTCTCAGCCTCCTCTGCCCGGCACAACTCCTTTGTCAGGCTAAAAGGCTCGGAGCAACCCCACCTCAACCGGCTTGAGGGGCCGGCGTTCCGCCCCCTCAAGCCTTAGATTGTCCAACCTCTCCGTGCCTACTCCTCTCTCGGCAGCGGGCACTCCAGGCTCTCGTTGAACGCCTGCAACTGCTCCGCAAGGCCCAGCGCCATAGCCCGGTCCGCGTGGGTGTTCTTGCCCTTCGCCTGCAGGTCGCCGCTCCCAATGGGGTGCGCCGTCAACATCGCCTCAGCGTCTGTCAGTAGGGTGGCGTCCGCTCCCGAGTTGAGCGTGGCCGCTATAAACCCATGGGCCAGCAAGACCGATGCGTCGCCCTTCTCTGCTGACTCGCCCAGGATTTCCAGGTAGGTCAATCCGCCGCCCCATGCCGGCATATCGTCAGGGTCCAGGTTCGTCCACTCTTCGGGGTGAGTCTTCCAGAAGCCCAGCGTGCACGTCACCGGACCCGTACCCGCCGTCGGCTCGCCCTTCAAGCAGATGCCGAAGAGCGCCCCTCCGGAGTTGATAGGCCCCACTTCAACAACCCCCGTAGCAATGTTGAACCGGTAGAAGTTGTTGGTGCCAAAGTCTCCTGCCCAGAACGAGGCGCCGTTCGGGTCCAGGTTCAGGGAGAACCAGTTGTCCTCGCCCGCAATATCGTAGATCTGGGACACGGCGCCTGCACCGTCCAGGCGCTTGATGTCGCCAAGGTCGGCCACCAGGAGGCCGCCGCTCCCGTCGCCGGGTGGCAGCAGGCGCAGCGCAAATCCGTTGCCAGCACCGGGTAAGACCGCAAAGTCGGCAAGTTGCCCGCCCACGGTATCAAACCGCCGGATGGTGCGGCCCTCACCGTCAGTGTAGAAGACCGTCGTCTGGTTGGCAGCCAAATCAATCCAGTCTGGCCCCCCCCGTGGGACCGGTGGCAAGCACCGCATACGACGTAACCAGCGTGTCAGTCGCATCGTACTCATCAATGCCTCCGCCAAAGGGCCCACCCACCAGGTAGCTTCCGTCCGCCCTGAAGGCGATGGATTCAGGGACCGGACGCGTGCTGGCAATGGAGGCGCTGCTGTGGGGGGATGCATTATCAAACTTGGTGATCTGCCCTGCACTGAACTGGGTCGTGTACAGGTGTGTCAAGGTTGGGTTGAACGCGCAACCCGTCGTAAACCCACCAAGTCCGCTGCTGATGGTCTCCTTGAATGTTCCGCTATTGTCGTAGACGTTGTACGCTCCGCCGGCAACTCCGGCGAACACGTCTCCAACATTCCAGGTCGTACTGGCGCGGGCCGGGGGCGGCGCAGCCAAGAGGACGCCCACGGCTAGCAAACCAAGGATCACTCCAGTGATGAGCCATTTCACCTGGGCCTGACTTAATGCAGTCATACGTCTTCTTCCTTTCTTTCACAACGTTTGTGGCTATCCAGGTCCATCAGGTCAGTAAAGTCCAGCCAGCGTTCCCTCCAAGGGAGACTTCTCCTCGTAACCCATGATTGCGCGCAGCCAGTCGGGCCGCACCGCCTGCCCTCTTAGGCTATCGGCTCACCCCCTTCTCCTCCCTTTCACGGCCCAGCCGCAACACCGTGATTGGTGCTGCGGCTGGGTATGGGACTATCTAACTGAGGGCTTTCCCTCTTATTTAGGAGGAGGAGGAACGTGGCAGGCCACAAGAGCAGACACATTGCCAGAGGCGTCCACAGCAAATACCATGGCGTCGCCGTCAAGGATCAGGTGCGCCGCTATAGCGCCCGCCTGCCCGTTGTCGCTGCCCATGCTCTTCATCGTCGGCGTCGCACCGGGGGCTTCGGTGACCTTCACCTTGTCGCCGCTGGCGAAGGGACCAAAGGTGGCCCCGCTGGGCCCGGAGCTCATCACCCAGATCTCAGGGTTCGGGTCAAGGTTGTCCTTCGCCAGGAGCTCGTAGAACCCGTCCTCGTTCTGGCCGCCCTTCGGACCAGGCATGGTGGTGGAACCAGCCGGCGGGACAGTGCTCCCATGGGGGTTCACCGTCTCCATGCAGTCGGCCACCGGCGGAGTCACGTCGGGGACGTTAATAACAATGCGCTGCCTGCCAATTTCCGCGCCCTCTTCGGGGTAGGTGTTGGCTATGAAGATGACTTCACACACCAGGGTCGTCCCTTCAAGGCTGGAGTCATCGTCCACCATAATCGTCTCGGTGAAGACAACGGTGGTGTTCCCGGCAACGCCCAGGTGCACCGCGGGGTCCAGGCTGACCGTGAGGCCCGCGTCACAAGCGCCCAGCACCCACCAGACGTCCGTGGTCAGCGCCTCAAGGCCCGCAATAATGGCGTCAGCGATTTCGTCGCTGGAGGCGCTGGTGGTCTGGACCGACCCACCTGTCGCCGTCGCAATGTCGTCCATCTGCGTGGAAGCTCCCGGCGCCTTGATGGCAATCACCTTGATGCCGCTGTCCACCAGGGCGGTAATGGTATCGCCAATGGTGGGGCCGGGGTACCCGGGTGTCGTGTCCGGGTCATGCATGGGGGCATCGGTGGTGATGGCAATCACCTTGGTGGCGTCTGCACGCCACGATGGGGCGGCAGGGCCGCCGACCCGCATCTCCCTCAGGGCGTGGAGCTGGCTCTCAGGCGCATCAGCCCCAAACCGGAGGATCATATTGTTGACGGCGGTCACCCAGGTGGTCTCATCTGTCGTCAGGTCCTGGTCAAGCTGGTACGGGTAGTCGCCGCTGCCCGCATCACCAAATGGGTCAATAGGGAAGTCAACAAAGGTAGCCAGGCAGAACTGCGAGTCCGCCACCGCGTCCCGGATGTCAGTAAAGATACCCGGAGCAAGGGCCTGGATTGTCGCAATGTCATCGCCGTAGCTGCCGGAATTGTCCACCAGTAGACAGAAGTCCAGTTTGGGAGGGATGGCTGGTGTCGTTACTTCCTTGACAACCTCCAGGGAACCGCCGGGCGGAACCGTAGCTTCCACCAGAGGAGGCTCAACCTCAGCAAACACAGTGGCAACGGCCATCCCCAGAATGGCAGCCACAATCATAAAGGCGGCTGCCAGGGTAGTTTTTGCGTTCCTCGCAATGTTCATGGCTTCTCCTTAATCAATCATCAGCTAGTGCAGTGTGCGAAAACCGCTCCCCGGGGGACTCAACGGAAACTCATCGCTACTCATTACATAAGGCGCTAACCCCCTTCCTATGGAATTGCAGGACCCCTGGGTGGAGGCATGGTGATGGCTCCAGGATTGCCAGCCCGGCCAGCCGGAGCATCACCGCCCTTTACTCCCTGGCCCCGCCCTACCTCTTGCCTCCAGCCATAAAAGACGCATGGAGCAAAATGGCGTCAGTAGGTTCCCCCATTGGCCTGCGGACGAAAACAGGCCCATCGTAGCCTTGCCTTAGCCCTTTGTCATGGGATATTGAACGTATTCGTTATTCGTCTCTTCTCTTACGCATGTTTCAGTTGCTCTACACATGAAATATATAAGAAATACTACATAATACTTCCGTACTATGTACTGTTACGTACACCAATGGCTGTGGGTAACGTACGGTACAGGCATGGACGCCTGGGACGGAGGGACAGGAGGTCTCTGCTTAACCTGGACATGCAGGCAGGCCCGTCGCCTCCCTGTATCGCCCATTCGGACGTACCGAGGGGCGTGCCTCCTGAGCGAGGAACGTGCAGAAAACCTCAGTTTTCTGCTGGGGGCTGGGTGTCCCCAGATAGGATTTGAGGGAGGGAGGAAGGGACAAACGACCCGTGTCGGGAATTTTGGGGCAAGGCTCCCTTGACGGGAGAGGGATAAAGAGCCACCCCGTTCGTCCCGATGACATCGGGACGAACGGGGTGAGGCTGTGGGAAACCGCAGACGCACGTCAAGGTTTCCCTCTGGCTCCTTCTTCAGAAGGGCCTTACTGCCTGAACAGGAGGCGGGGTGTGGGGCACAGGCGTTGGCTGGGACCGGCTAAGGACTTCCGGAACAGCACACTGCAAGCAGGGGCAAGATGGCCCCGGCACTGCGCGTGATCCGTCCGGCGTCAGCCTGACACCTCGTGCCCCTTGCTGGAAGAACGTATCCGGCCGGCAACAAACCCCTTCAGCGACGCCTTCTAGGCATCCACAACTGCCACGTTCACTTGTGGGTAGACCCAGTTATAAACAGGATCGTATTCCCAGTCCGACAACTGGCCCCCGTCTCCACCGGAGGGGTTGAACGCCCTGCTGTGGACGGCCAGCGCAAAGGTATAGCACCCTGGGAGCGCCGAGCCGGCCAGGGAGAACACCGCCGTCCTGGAAAGGCTGTTGTCAAAGGTATTCATGTGCCAGTGCTCGTAGGGATTGTCAAGGCCCGGCGGCTCCGACCAGTTGGGAGCAAGCAGTCTGGTTGGCCCGCCGCCTCCGCAGCCGCCGCCGGTCAGGATGGCAGAGCGCAGGTGCGCAGCGGACGCCACGTAGCTCACGCGGAACTCAATGGCCACAGGGACACCGCCAACGGTTGGACGCATCACCATGGGGCATACCAGGGGCAACGGGTTCCAAGCAGCAGCCCCGGCAACGCGCCATGCCATGTCCATGAACTGCGCCGTTGGCAGCGAATTGTCAACCCGGAAACTGACCGCTGCTGACAAGGGCGGCAAGACCGCCTTGGCCGCGTTTGCCAGTTGCACCGTAATCCGGTAGTTGCCGTCCGGGAACTGCCCGGTGGGCCAGTCCAAAAGCAGGTGTCCAGGGAACCAGCCGTCGCTGTCCGGGAGGATGGGGTACCACCCGTTGGCGTCTGCCGTAGGCCAGAGGCTTTGGAGCGCTCCACCCACCACCCGGTACAGGGGCCACGTGAGGCCCGTGAAGGGCGCCTCAGCACCCCCATTGTAGGAATACATGAGGCGGTAGAAGGCGGCCCCTGGCCGGTGGTTGCATCCGTAGATTTGTAAGACCCTGGTATATGGAGTCTTGGCCAGCGGGTTGGGCAAGGGGTCCACGAGGTTCCCGGAGGGATGTGGCCGGTTGACCCGCCGGGCATAACCCAGGATTGCATCATGGTAAGGAGCGGCAGGCGCCGGCGGGTTGATCACGGGCATCCGGCCCACAAACTGGATCTCTGGGACATCCTTGCAGGGCACATCGGGAACATCACACACCCGGCCCGTCACAGCAATGGGCGAGGCCTCTAACGTCACGTCAGGAATGAATCCCGCGTTCCAACGCACATCAAAGAAGCCTTCCGAGTAGATGACCTCCTGGTCTCCGTCTCCATCCACATCCTGGGTAACTTCAAAGGTGATATCCGGTACGTCAAGGATGGGCATCCACTCGGGGACGAGAATGTCAATGCAGCGGAGGAAAGGTCCAATGAACCGCTGGAAGTCCACCTCCCTCAGCACATCTAGGTCAATGTTGAGCTGGGCCGCCAAGCTGGTCTGCACCTTGGATGTGGCGGTCGTGAGCCCTTCCCTTCCGTACAACGAAGCCACTTCTAGCCGCGCCACCCGAGGCTCTGCCCCTTCACCGACCTGCAACTCCTTGATCTCAGATGGAAGTGGCGGTGGGAGGGGTTGAGATAGGGCCTTCCTTTCCAAGAGGTGCAGCATCTCCCCCGCGTTTTGGCCAATCGTGGCGCCGCTTTCCAGGGCTCCAAGCCTCTCGGCAGTTGGGCGTCCGACCAACTGGGCCACTCTTTGGAATGTGATCCCACTGTCTTTGAGAAGGAACGGTGGCGGAGGATCAGGCTCAGGTTTGGGTGGCCGCACTATAGGAGGCCTGGGTAGCAGGTCTTCCAGCAGGTCCCGAAGGTTGGGCTTCACAAAGATGTCAGGGAAGCAGAGCCGCTCGCGGCGGAAGCGCAGAATCCAGTCAATCTCCCAGCGCGGTACAAAGACACAGAAACGGCCACATGCGTCGGTAACGACTGAGGCAATCTCTTCTCTCCGGCAGCGGAACGGAAAGAACCATGCCCAGGGCCACCCGCCAGGGAAGAAGCCAAAGAAATTACAGTCGGTATCGTACACGTGGACCGTGGCAAAAGGCACCGGATACTCAATACCAGTGACGGGGTCTGTCTTTACCACCTGGCCGCAAATGCGACGGAAGAAGAGAAGCTCGGGGTCCAAGCGCCACCGGAACCTTTCACCAATGTCAACGACCGACGCCCCCACCAGCTCTCTGGCGTTTAGCCCCGTCAGCCCGGCTAGACGGGTTGCCTGCATTTGAGTGAGAGGACGGCGATCGGGGGTCATCTCTTCTGAGGGAGTTCTCCTTCGTGTGGTCACAGCTACCTCCTGCACTCATACGGGATTCAGAACAAGAGCGGCTCTAATGGTAGGGCTGACCTAGTTCGCTGTCATGGGTTGTTATTCGTATCAACATCTACAAGGTTCACCATGAATGTATACGTAAGTCCTGAGGAACTTATATGAGAAGTAGGTCAATATACCAATAAGTAAGCAATGTATTTACGGTTGCTGAACTACATGGTTTTGCAGAGAGAGCACCGTAGAAACACGAGCATCACTTGTACCGTACGCAACTGACCCAGCCTGCGCAGGTTCCGCATGGGCATGCTTCGCCATAGGACGCCTGCCCCCAGATGCTGGGGAAGACACCCGTGCAGGCATCCAGCCTTCAGGACGGGGACCCGCGGGAAGGGGAAAAGGATCTAGTATGAGTTTTGGAGGAGACCTAAGGGGTGCAACGCCTGTGTCTTGCGGCGGTGCGGTATTCGGTCAATGAGAAGCCTTGCACCAAAAGTCAGGAAGAGCCTGCCCCGAGCGAAGCGAAGGGGTGCAGGGAACCGAGGTTCCCTGCCAGGGGCTGCTGGGGGTGTCCCCCGCTACGGATGAGTGGACGGGAAGAAACAACCCCCGCCAGTGTCCTGACTTGGAGATTCGCTCAATGACCCTGGGAATTCATAAGGGGGTTCGCCTCTTGTGCGGGGGCTGCTGGGGGTGTCCCCCGTGCTACGGGTAGGCGGGTGGGAAGAAACAACCCCCGCTAGTGTCCTAACTTGGAGATTCGCTCAATGACCCTGGGAATTCATAAGGGGGTTCGCCCCTTATGCGGGGGTTGTGGGGGTGTCCCCCGCCTCACGGGTGGGTGGACGGGAAGAAACAACCCCCGCCAGTGTCCTGACTTGGAGATTCGCTCAATGACCC
>JACQOP010000147.1 GCA_016202485.1 Chloroflexota bacterium
ATCTAGCAGGGTGCAAGGGAACCGCGTTCCCTGCCGGGGGCTGCTGGGGGTGTCCCCCAGCGCTTCGGGTGCGTGGGTGGGGAAAAGCAACCTCTGGCAGGTGAAAAGAGGCAAACTCCCGAATTGTCGGGCAAAGCCTTGCCGGGGTCTTAGGGGTGTCCCCTAAGCTAGATAACCTTTGGGACGGGTGGATGGGCAAGCAAGCCTCTGCCCCAAGCGGACTTTTGGTGTAAAGCCCCTTCCCATTAGGAAAGAGGCCGGGGGTAAAGTGAAAGGCTCCCCATGACCCGCTACATCGCCATACGCCTGGCCCTCTTCCTGCCCACCCTGCTGGGAGCATCCCTCCTGGTGTTCCTGGCTCTGCGCCTCCTGCCCGGCGACGTCGCCCTCACCGCCCTGGGCGGCTCCAGCGAGGTCCACGTCAACCCGGAGCAGGTGGAGCGCGTCCGCCAGGAGCTTGGCCTGGACGCCCCCCTCCCGGTGCAGTACGGCCGCTGGCTGTGGAGCATGGCTACGGGCGACTTCGGTGGGCGCTCCCTGGAAAGCCGGATGCCCATCGCCTCGCTCCTGGGCCGCCAGTTGCCCGTTACCCTCCTGCTCACCCTGTACACCGTCGCGGTGTCGGTAGCCGTGGCGGTGCCCCTGGGCGTGCTGGCCGCCGCCTTCGAGGGCCGCTGGTCCGACTACCTGGTGCGCCTCTTCGCCATCGGCGGCCAGTCGGTGGCCCCCTTCTTCGTGGCCGTCCTGCTGCTGATGGGGCTGCTCCTGGCCTTCCGGTGGGCCCCACCTATTATCTATGCCCACCCCTGGCAGGACCCGTGGCGGCACCTGCAAATGCTCCTCTGGCCCGTCCTGGCTTTGGCCTGGGGCTACGGCGCCTACCTGGCCCGCATGACCCGCGCCAGCCTGGTGGAGGCGCTGCGCCAGGACTACATCCGCACCGCCCGCACCAAGGGCCTCCCCGAGCGCCTGGTGCTCCTGCGCCACGGCCTCCGAAACGCCATCATCCCCGTCATCAGTGTGGCCGGCCTTCAGGTCAGCGTCCTGCTGGGGGGCGTCGTGGTGCTGGAGATGATCTTCGGACTGCCCGGCCTGGGGCGCGGCATCGCTCTGGCGGCGGCCGCCCGGGACTACCCCGTGGTCCAGACCTACGCCGTGGTCCTGGCCTTCCTGGTCCTCGCCGTCAACCTGATCACGGACATCCTGTACGCCTGGGCCGACCCCCGCATCACCTACGAGGCCTGAGAGCCTGGGCGCGGGCACGGCAGCCTCGCTACAATCCCGTGTCACAGGCGCACCGGGACCCGCTCCTTCAGGGTGATCTCCCCAAGGGTCAGGGCGCAGGTGTAGGCGTAGGCCCCCACGCCGGCCGCTGCCGCCTGGCGCAGGCCCCTGCCGAAGACGGGGTCGGCGTCATCGTTGGGGGCGAAGGCGTGGGCGTCTGGCCGCTGCACCACGAACACCACCGACGCCCGGTGGCCCAGGGCCACCGCCTGGGCCAGTTCTCCCACATGCTTCTGCCCCCGGGTCGTCGGCGCATCGGGGAACATGGCCACGCCGTCCTTGACCAGCGTCGCTGACTTGACCTCCACGTAGTGCCTTCCGGCCGGGCCCTCCAGGAGCAGGTCTATGCGGGAGTGGCCGAAAGTCTGCTCTCGCAGCACCCTGTCGTAGCCGGTGAACTCCGGCAGCAGGCCGCCAGCCAGCCACTCGTAGGCCAGGGCCGAGGCGACGCGGGCGTCGGAGGACACCAGGCAGCCGCCCAGGTCCACCAGGGACAGGTCGTAGCGGGTCTTGCGGGCCGCCGATGGCGCAGCCGGCGTCAGGTACACGGTGTTGCCGGTCTGGAACAGCTCCCGCAGGCGCCCGGAGTTGGGCACATGGGCCAGGGTTTCCGCCCCCTCCAGGCGCACCAGGGCGGCAAAGCGGTTCAGGCGCTGGAGGAATGTGGCGGGCAGGAGGTCTGGTGGGAGGCGCATGGGAACCAAGTGAGAGCTTAGGCGAGTTGCTGCAACAACTCAGACGGAAGAAGGTCCAAAAGCATTCGGATTATCCTCCGTATGCCGTCATCTACCACCAGAATCTCTTCTCTTGTAAGCCCTGCTTCATAGAAGTTGCCGTGGAGGGAGTTGGCGTCACGGAAGGCCACAAAGATCTCCTCGTCGTCAAGCTCCTTCGCTGCTGCCCTTGCGTAATCCCAAATGTCTCGGTGACTTCTGAGGCGGATGCCACGATACGCTGCTAATGCCTTGACAGCGGCGGCCATACCTCCCCACAAGAACTCGCCAGCCTTCTGGGGCTCAGCAGCGTCTAGTGCTTTTGAGGCATTGTCCAAATACACGCGGACGTTTTGGAGATAACGCGGAAAGTCTTCTCTAAGTGAGGCGTCTGACGTCATTGCAACACGGTGCTTCCACTTCAAAAGGCGGTGACTTCTTTGCTACCTTTGGGTAGCAGATCTCACTCCAGGGGGCTTGGGAAGCTTGGGAGAGGTCTCCGCTTCAAAGGATAGAATCTCTCCAGTCTGTGCATCTACAACGACAGTGGCCAACCGCACGGTGACCGCACCTACATCTGCCTGGACCAGCCAGAGCTCGTTCTCCTTCTTGACCTTTACTGGTGCGATGAAAGGGTAATAGCGCTTGAGGAATTCCACCGCTACTTCGGTGGCCTGGCTGGCTGAAGCAATCATGGGCATCTCCATGGAGAAAGACTGGCAGTGTTATCATACCAGAATCTTCCCTCCTTGCCTGTCTCGCCGCCGCCAGCTAGACTACATGGGAAAGAAGGAGCCGCCATGACCACCTTCCTGGAAAAGCTGGACGCCGCCTGCGCCGCTGCCAACAGCCTGGTGTGCGTGGGCCTGGACCCCGACCCGGCGCTCATGCCCGTCCCGGACGTCGCCGCCTTCAACCGGGCCATTGTGAACGCCACGGCGGACCTTGCCTGTGCCTACAAGCCCAACTTCGCCTTCTACGAGGCCCTGGGCCTGCCCGGCCTGCGCGCCCTGGAGCAGACCATCGCCCATATCCGCCAGGCCGCGCCCAAAGCCGTGGTCATCGGCGACGCCAAGCGCGGCGACGTGACCAACACCGCGGCAGCCTATGCAAAAGCCCTCTTTGAGGTCTGGGGCCTGGACGCGGCCACCATCAGCCCCTACCTGGGCAGGGACGGCGTCCAGCCCTTCCTGGACTACCGGGACCGCGGCGTGTTTCTGCTGTGCCGCACCTCCAACCCCGGCGCGCGGGACTTCCAGGACCTGAGGGTCGCCGGCGAGGCCCATCTAGACACACAGCCGCTGTATGAAGCCGTCGCCGAAACGGCCAAAGGCTGGAACGATAAGGGCAACCTGGGCCTCGTGGTGGGCGCAACCTACCCGGAGGAGCTGCGCCGCGTCCGCGACCTCTGCCCCACTCTGCCCTTCCTCATCCCGGGCGTCGGCTCCCAGGGCGGCGACCTGGAGCAGTCGGTGCGCTTTGGGACCAATGCTGCCGGACGCCGCGCGGTCATCAACTCCTCCCGCGGGATTATCTATGCCTCCAAAGGGGGCGATTTTGCTGGGGCCGCACGCCGCGCCGCCATGCAACTGCGGGACGCCATCAACGCAGCACTGGCATCGGAGGGCAAGGAATGGTGATGGACCTGCGCCTGGGCGACGTGGTGCGCCTGAAGAAGGCACACCCCTGCGGCAGCGCCCAGTGGGAAGTGGTCCGCCTGGGGGCGGATATCGGCCTGCGCTGCCTGGGGTGCAGCCGCCGCATCCTCATGCCCCGTAGCGAACTGGAGCGCCGCGCCAGGGCCGTCCAGCGGGCGCCCACAGCCTCTGCCTAGCTCAGGTCCTTTTCCTGGCAACGTTCAAATGGCTTGCTTATGCTACCCGCCACAGGACCCCTGCGCACTTCTACCTTCACGTCCCTTAATACTCCTTTTGGAGTAGTAGACGCAGGACGGAAAGTGTGATAGAGTAAGAAAGTCCTCTTTCGTGCACCGTTTCTTGCCTGGCCTGTCCCCTTGCCTCTCCGAAGTAATATGGCTGAAGTACAAACCGCCTAGTACAGACATGCCCGTGCTGTAATCACGATGTGCATGCTAGCTTTCGCACGACGACGCACGTCTTACAACCCCTATGTTATCCCACCACCTCCAGCACCGGTCCCCTTCCTTACCCACCGCCTCACGGTGCGGAGCAGCCTTGCCCGCTCTCTCTTCCCCAGGTTCCAATCTCTCTTATAAGGTGATGCAGGAGTGACTACCCAGACCCCCTCATATCTGTCCGAGCTTGACGACAAGACCAAGGACGAGCTGATTGCCCTGGCCGCCCAGGAAGGACTGGAAGAGCCGTCCCGCCTGGTCTCCATGCCCAGGGCGGAAATCCTGCAGCTCCTCCTGAAAGGCAGGGCCGAGCAGCAAGGGATGCTCCTGGCCCGCGGCGTCCTGGAGCTCATGCCCGATGGCTACGGATTCCTTCGCCAGAACGGCGTGAACAAGACCGGACAGAAGGATGTCTACGTCTCCCAGTCCCAGATACGCCGCTTCGGATTGCGCACCGGCGACCTCGTCACCGGCCAGGTGAGGCCCCCAAAGGAGGCCGAACGGTATTACGGACTGGTGCGGGTGGAGGCCGTCAACGGCATGGAACCCGAGGCCGCCCGCAACCGCCCCCACTTTGAAACCCTCGTCCCCGTCTACCCAGACCACCAGATCAACCTTGAGACCACCCCCCAGAACCTCTCCGCCCGCCTCATTGACCTCGTCGCTCCCATCGGCAAGGGCCAGCGCGGCATGGTCGTCTCTCCTCCCAAGGCAGGCAAGACCACCATCCTCAAAGAAGTGGCCGCCGGCATCGCCGTCAACCACCCAGAGATACAACTCCTCGTCGCCCTCATCGGCGAACGGCCGGAAGAGGTCACCGACGTCAGCCGCTCCGTCAAAGGCGAAATCTTCAGCTCCACCTTTGACGAGCCGGTGGAGGACCATTGCCGCGTCGCAGAACTCTGCCTGGAGCGGGCCAAACGACTGGTGGAATGTGGCAAGGACGTGGTTATCCTCCTGGACAGCATCACCCGCCTCACCCGCGCCTACAACCTGGCCCTGCCCAGCACCGGCCGCACCCTCTCCGGCGGCATTGACCCTGTAGCCCTCTATCCCCCCAAGCGCTTCTTCGGCGCCGCCCGCAACACCGAAGGCGGCGGCAGCCTCACCATCCTGGCCACCTGTCTCATTGACACCGGCAGCCGCATGGACGACGTCATCTACGAGGAGTTCAAAGGCACCGGCAACTGGGAACTCCACCTCAGCCGCCGCCTCTCCGAGCGCCGCGTCTTCCCCGCCATAGACATCCAGCGCTCCGGTACTCGCCGCGAGGAGCTCATCCTGGAGGAGACCACCCTGAAGCAGGTGTGGCTGCTGCGCCGGATGCTCAGCCTTATCACCTCCGACGGCATGGAGAACACCGAGGCCACGGAGAAGGTGCTGGAGCGTCTTTCCAAGACCCGCAACAACACCGAGTTCCTTACCACCCTCAGCAAAGCGGACATCGCCAAGTAGGCGTCCCCCATTGTCATGCTGAACGAGTGAGCCCCCCAGGGCGAACGTTGTGAAGCATCAAGGCCTCGTCCCAGGGAGTGTACCGCCTTTTAGTGGTGCGCCCCGCTGGCATGGGCGGATGCCTTGGATGCTTCGCCTGGCTAGCCTCATGGCTCAGCATAACAATGCCCCTTTGTCATGTTGAGCCGAGCGGAGCATCGGCGAAACATCTGGCCCGCCTGGAAAGGCGCAGGCCGCCAACCACCGGCAACCGCCTGCAACGGCAAACAAGATGCTTCGGCCTGCGGGCCTCAGCATGACAATGGACCTTGTGGGCGATGTAGTACTAATTTCCTATGGCCAGTGGTAAACTTCCCGAGGGGAAAACGAAAAGTCGCTACCCTTTTGGACTAGGCGGAAGGCTTAATGCCGTAAACAGTGCAGTAAAACCGCCTTTGCCCCTTCCTAAACCGCTTGACATCGTATGCGTTTTCCCCTATAGTCCGCCTAGTCTGTTGCTTGCTGACAGAAGCAGCAACTTATGTGACCTGACGATGGGCAATCTTCATCGTTTTGATACAACGGACAGAGTGGTTGGCACAGCAAACAACCGTCGCCCAGAGTGCGCCTCCTCGGTCTCCGAGCAGGCGTATTTGTGGGTAAAACAGTGAGAAGCGCGTGGCAGCACGACGCGGGCCCAGGCCCAGTAAGGAGCACTTATCTATGTATTCCTCCAGTTGCTATGTCCCCTCACGGGCAGACCCGTCCCTGGTGCCCAGAAGCGGACCCCTCGGAAGCCCCGGTTTACCGTATAGTCCAAAGTCATCCTCTACATTGGAACAAAGGGGGTAGGTAGTGAACAAGCGATTCAGTTCCCTAGTACTCTTCGGGGTAGCAGCCTTGCTGCTGACCCTGATTGGCGCCCTTGCGGCGCTTGCCGCTCCCTCCGGAGTGGCCGGCACTATTGTCCTTGATAAGTCCTGGTACACCAACGCCGGCGCAGGCTCCGCCGTGAAGATCACGGTGACCGATGCCGACTATAATATCCCGAATGACCAAGCTCCTTTTGATGTAACCGTCGCCGCTGAAGCCCAAACTACGGGACAGTTCGTCCAGTTAAATCCCGGGATAGTAGGGACCCCCAGGGTCGCCGTAGACGGCACTACCACCCTGTACCCAACGTCCCAGGCCCAGGCTCCTATTCTCAATGCCGAGTTGGGACGTGTCACCTTGCTGGTTGACGGTGTAACCGTAACCGCGGGTATGGAGGTTGATATCATCTACCAGACCAGCGCGGTGGACACGGTAGCCGTCAAGGTCGTCAGCACCCAGGACCCCACGGGTTTCACGGTCAATGCTACCGAGACAGGGGTGAACACGGGTGTCTTTGAGTTGAACATTAACCTGGTGACCACCTTCACCTCTATCACCACGACTCCCCCGCAGTTGGTTGCCCTCAATGGCAACACCCTCACCGCGTCGTACACCGACACTCTGCCCGCGGGCGCTGGGTCGGCCTCGGTGACTCGTTCGGTCAGCTCTCAGGTGGAGACCAGCGGGCCTACGTTCTCCAATATCGCTCCGGCCCATAACTTTGCCACCCAGTTGCTGCGGCCCACTTTCACTTTTAGTGTGTCCGACGCAGGCGGCTCAGGCATCAAAGTCAACACCGTGCAGGTGGTGATTACCAACGGCTCCGCCCCTGGCACCTATGCCGCCAGCGCCGTCGGGACCGTTAACGACGGAGCAACCTCTGCCAACTTCACCTTTACCCCTGGCGCAGACCTGGCTCTGGCTAACGCCGAGACAGATATTAGCTGGTACGTACAGGCAACGGACGTTGCAGGCAATATGGCCCGCAGCGACCGCGACGCCGCTACCGCAGGTGACCAGAACCACACGGTGCGCATTGACAACGTGCGGCCCGCGCTGAACAGCGCTGAGACCGGTCGCTGGTGGGACACCAGCGTCTCCCCTGCCGTTGAAAAGTCCGACCGCCTGACTAGCCTCGTGGCTATCTTCAGCGAAGCGCTAGATTCCGCAACGGTCAGCGGCGCTGACTTCACCGTGACCATTGGGGGCGTTGCCCAGGCCATCGTTGATGCGACAAACTACAGCGGCGCTTCCACCAAGGTCTACATCAACCTTGCCAATCCCATCGCTGCCGACGCCAAGCCCGTCGTCGGTTTAGCCGCAGGACAGTCAGTGCAGGACAAGGGGGGCAATGCGGCCACCTCGGCCAACACGCCAACGGTGACATCCCTGGACAAGATTAAGCCCACCTTCACCCTGGCTATCTCGCCTGCTATCATCAAGGCAACCCAGAGCGTGACAGTCACCCTGAGCGCCAATGAGCCTATCTCTGGTGTACCTGTGATAACGGTGAGGCAAGGGGCCGCCGGTGCAGGGACCGTTACTACTCTGTCTACCATCGTTGTGACGGCTACATCCTGGACTGCGACGTTCACCGGCGCTTCCGCCTCTGCCCACGAGGGCAAGAACGCGGTCTTTGTGACTGGTAACGATACTGCAGTCCCCCAGAACACCGGCACCGCTGGCGTGGACGATAGCACCAGCACCGCGACAGCGGCCCGGATATTCACCCTGGACACCACCGCCCCTGCGGTGGCCGCTGCTGCGGCTGGCGGGGTGAGCATCCTGGCCGGCACGCCTAACGTGGGGAGCCTCTCACCCTTCGTCACGATCACCTACGGTGAGAAGGTAACCCTCACCAAGGTGGAGTTCGGCGTGGCGGGCGGCACACTGACGGACGTTACTGCCCAGACCTCCCTGTCTACCAGCGGCCTGATCGCCATCTATGCGGCCAGTGGGTTGACGGCGAACACCAGCTACTCCATCCGTATCACGGTGGCGGACCTGGCCGTCAACTCTTCTCTACCCACTACGGGCAACACTTACAGCTTCAAGGCTATCGTGAAGCCCAAGGTGGACATCCCGCTGAAGCCGGGCAACAACCTCATCTCTCTGCCCAGCGAGCCGGCAAGCGGCGCCATCAATACCGTGATCGTCAACCCGGACGTGCAGTCGGTCATCACCTATGACCCGCTGAACCCCGACCCGGTGACCGGGCCCTGGAAGAGCGCAACGCGGAACGCCGCCGGCTCACTGGCTGGCAGCCTGACCGTCATTGATTCCCGGCACGCCTACTGGGTGAACACGACCTCCTTTGCTCCTATCAGCGTGGACATCCCAGAGCCGGGCTTCCAGGCAACACCGCCTTCCATCCCGCTGGTTGCCGGCTGGAACATGGTGCCAATCGTCAGCCTCATCGGCCAGGCGCCCAGCACCCTGATCCCGGCGGACCAGTACTTCGCCAGCGTGCCAAACTGGGTCACGGCCTACACCTATGACCCGCAGGCCAACACCTGGACGAAGATCGTTCCCAAGGCATTCATGAATGTGGTGGTCGGCCTGGGCTACTGGCTGTACACCACCGTCCCAGCAATCCTGGTACCGTAAGGTCCAGTAAGCCAAACGCAGGTGCGGGGCCCCGAATCCATCGGGGCCCCGCCCTTTTTGCAAACGCTGTCATTGCTACGAAATTAACGGTCGTCTTGCAGGTGTGCAGAGGACCGCGTCCTCGCCGGGGGTGCTGGGGGGTGTCCCCCCAGCAT
>JACQOP010000148.1 GCA_016202485.1 Chloroflexota bacterium
CTCCTGACTTTTGGAACAATGTCCCTCAAGGGAGAGGAGGATACCCCTTCCCCTGAGCAAGGCGAAGGGATGAGGGTGACGCGTTTGCTTTAGGCCTCGCTTCGCTACGCCCCCACGGGCTGCTTCAGCTTGGAGGCCACCTTGTTCATGAAGCCGTAGGCCTGCTCCAGGTCATCCTTGACCGGTCGGAAGAAGAGGGCCTGGGCGCCGTTGGCGTCCCAGCGGTGCAGCTTGTCCTCGCACTCGGCGAAGGTGCCCACCATCACCCGCTGGCGGGGCGGCTCCCCCTCGCGGGTGGCGCGCTCCGGCGGGCGGCCCATGCCTTCAAACTCCGCCGGGTTGTCGGACAGGAAAAGGGCCATGGTGCACACGGCGTTAGGGAAGGCGGCGGGGTCCTTGCCATACTGCAGCAGCATGGGCTCCAGGCGCTTCTTCGCCTCGCCGAACCGCTCCGGCGTGGAGTCCAGGGCCGAGCCCAGCCATCCATCGGCCAGGCGGGCCACCCGGCGCAGGCCGGCCTCGCTGCCCCAGCTCCCTATCCAGATGGGGACCTGGTGGTTTGGCGTCCCGAAAGGCTCAAAGGTCACACCTTCCGTGGAGTAGAACTTGCCCTTGAAGGGCGGCGCGCCAGGTGTGAGGAGCGCCCGCAGGCCCCTGGCCATCTCATCAAAACGGGGCCATCGCTCTTCATGGTCCAGCCCCACAATCTGGTACTCCCGGTCCTGGGAGCCAGGGCCAATGCCGGCGACCATCCGGCCTTCTGTCATGTAGTCCATGGTAGCGAAGTGCTTGGCCATGGGAATGAGGGTCCGCATGACAATGATGGAGATGGCAGGCACGATGCGCATTCTCTCTGATGCCCCTGCCACGATTGCTGACAGGGTAAGGGGGTCCAAGAGCGGGCCGCCAGGCCGGAAGTGGTCTACATAGGAAACGTACCTGAAGCCCATTTGGTCGCACTCTTTGATGAAGTTGGTGAGGTATTTGATGGGCTTCTCGCTGGGGACCATGCCGGGGAGCTGAATGCCAAAGTCCATATCACTCTCCTGATGCTGGTGTACTAGGCATTGGTGCTGCTGGAGGAGGGAAGAAAGGCAGCGAAGGTGGCACTATTCTACCACGCAATGGGGAGATTGGAAGAGACAGGGGGTTTCGGAGGCATACCAGGCCGGGGAAAGCCATACTTATGGGGGCAAATGCCATGCTGGGAGGGGCCTACTGCAATTGCTGGATGCGTGCAGAAAGGACCGCAGAGCTGGTGGGGCCGGGGCTGCCCTCCAACGGCTCCATCGTCACACCGATAGAATTGAACTGGGTAAGGGGCTGCGGGAAACGGACATAGAATACGGCCCATCCAGTTTCGTCTACGTAGAAGGTACCTCCGCTGACTCGCTGCCCATCTTTGATCAACCAGAGCTGGTAACCCATGCCGCCCCGGTGCTCCAGCCCCTGGGATAGGAGCATTCCCCAGGTGCGGTCCTTGTTCACCAGCATCATGCCCTTGACGCGGCCCTGTGTACTGTCGCTTTCCAGCATCACCGTGTCTACCCCGGGAGTGGATGAGAAATAGGCCAGCTCCCGCTGCTCCAGGATCTTCTCCTCCATCAGCTCGCTTTCGCTGCGTAGGAGGCGCATCTCCTCTTGCATGTCCCCAACGGTGAGCAGGAGAGCGCCAGCGAACAGCAGGCTGAGTGCTGCAGCCGCAGGAGTAGCCCAGTGGAAGATACTTGGGAGAGTCCAGCGGCCTATCCGGTACCCAGTTATGCCGGACATAGCAAACATGGGGAGCTGCTGTGGCATCCTGGCGATTTGACGTAGGATGCGCTCCTTGAGACCCGATGGCGGCTCTACTTCAACCTGGGCGGTAGAAAGAGAGGCAGCGGCCTGCAAGTAGTCCCGGGCAATGACTACGCACTCACTGCACAGAGGAAGGTGTGCTTCAACTGCCTCCCGCTCAGAAGGCTCCAAGGCCCCCAGCGCGTAGGAGGGAAGAAGGTCCTGTATGGTGCTGCAATTCACGTCGTCTCCTGATAGGAAGCAAGGGCCAAGCGCAGTTTTTGAAGCGCCAAGCGCATCCGGGTTTTCACCGTTCCTAAGGGCTGCTGGAGCCGGGCCGCAATCTCCGACTGGCTGAGTCCCTGGTAATAGGCCAGGGTTACGACGCTGCGCTGCTCGGGCGGCAGCATTTCCAATGCCTGGCGAACAGCTTCAGCGTCCTGGGCCTTCTCCGCACCCTCAATAGGGCTTTCCTCGCTGCTATTCCATTTCACCAGGCTATCCTGGCCGGCCTGGTCTAGGGCAACACGCTGGCGATGGGAACGTCGCATCTCATCAATGGCCTTGTGGTGGGCCATGGTCATCAGCCATGTGTTAAACCCACCTCGTCCAGGGTCAAAGGTGCGTGCCTTCAACCATACATTGATAAAGACCTCTTGAGTGACTTCTTCTGCCTTAGCCTGGTCCCGCAACAGGTGCAAGGCAAAGCCGTAGACCGCCTTGCCGCGACGGTCATACAGTTCGCCGAGGGCTGTTTGGTCCCCTTGCTTTACCAAGGCGACCAGCTCCTCCTCCGACAGGACGCTGTAGCTCATGGGCGTCCTCGGATCACGGCGTTGAAGCCTATCAACAAGGTATACGTCGCCATGCTCCCATCGGATTGCATTAGCTTAGGCTGGACATAAGGGACCATAACGCTTGCATCTCTGCTTGGGCCTTGGCCTTGTCATCTGCGTCTGGGAATAGTTTAAGGTATAACTCCAGTCCTCGGATAGCCTCCCGGTACTGGCCCATGAGATAAAAAAGGCGGGCCCGCTCCCGGACGTTCACTGAGAGGTTAGGGTCTATAATGGCAATGCGGTCCGATGCAGCCAGCGCCCTGACGTAGTCTTTGGATTGAAAGTAAGAGACCTTCATGCTCGTGAGAAGGCGTACCAGCATCTGTTTCTTGTCGTAAGGCAGGAGAAACTCCTCCTTGAAGGGCACCTGCCCCTTGTACCGCTCTCGTACCGATGCTTCGCAGTCCTCGCGGGTCATCAGCCGCCCATGGTGATACGGGTCCAGGTACTGGGTCTCGCCCCTCGCCCGGTGGCTCAGGATAAAGTGTCCGGGCAGACCGATGCCCTCCAGTAAAAGGCCGCAGCGAGACCCTATCACCTTGTATAGAATGGATAGGGAAATGTCGCTTCCCCACTTGCTTTCAAGCACCTGGTCCAAGTAGTTGTGTCCTTCCCCCAGGTTATCCTCAGGGTCTCCGATGAACCCTTCCACGCTGGACAGGTACTGTCCAAATGCTTCTAGCTGCTCCCGGGGCGACCCCTTCCAAGGCACGGCCTCCTTGACCCGGTAGCCCAGTTCGTCCAGCGTCTCCAGGCACGCGTCCACATCCAGCCTGGGCCGTTCCTCGCCGGCAATGTACAGGGCAGCCCGCGTCAGGTCCACCTCCTGCTCCGGCGGGCTGACCATTTCTGTAAACAGGCGGCGAAACACACGCTGTTCCAGCATAGGGACACCCCTGGTGGCGACGGCTCCTCCTCCACCTGGTCGCCAGCATCAACGTAAAAGGAGTATACTGGACTATTCTGCAAAGGGAAAGTTTTTGCTGCGCTTTTACTGGGAAGGTGAAACGGTATGTCTGAAGAGATTTTGACGTCTCTTGCCCGTCTTGGCCTGGCTGTCTTGGCAGGCGCGATGATTGGGATGGAGCGTACCTTTAACGGTCGGCCTGCCGGCTTCCGGACCCATGCCCTCGTTGCAACTGCCTCCAGTGCATTGATGCTCTTTACCACCTTCCAGTTCCGTTTGTTCCCGGAAGCCCCTCCTCAGTCGCTGCAGGCGGACCCTACCCGCATGGCTCAGGGGATTATGACAGGCATCGGTTTCCTGGGTGCGGGAGTCATCGTGAAGGAAGGCATCAACGTCCGCGGGCTTACCACTGCTGCCTCCATCTGGATGACCGCTGCCATTGGCATCCTCATCGGCGTTGGTTTCTATGTGGCGGCAGGTATTGCCGAGGTGCTGGCTCTCGGGACACTTTCCATCTTTCGCCGCCTGGAGGCCTTTATGCCCACCCTCTACTTCGCCCATCTCTCGCTACAACTTTTCCCCCAGGAGTATGTACCGGAAGATGACCTGCGGAGCATGATTGTCCTCCACGGCGTTGATGTCGCCAATGTGAGCTACGAACTGGAAGGCAGAGAGCAAGGGTTCCAATACGGCATGACCATTCGCACACGGGACCTCAGTAACTTTAGGAAACTGGCCGAGGGACTCCGTACCGCAAAAGGAGTGGAGAGGTTCAAGATTCAGCCGAGCGGAGAGTAAGGCCGTTTGCAGCCTAAGGGGGCCTTTGCTATCCTATAGGCAAGCGTACGCGCCCTAGTCCCGCCGGTGCAAAAGGTGATAAATAATGGAACCTGTATTCCGCGAAGCCCTTGCCCTGTCCCAAAAGGATGAACCCTTCGTCATAGCCACAGTAGTGGGTACGAAAGGCTCCACGCCTCAGAAGCCGGGCGCCAAGCTGCTCATCCGCAAGGATGGCTCCGGCGTTGGCACCCTTGGAGGAGGCTGCGTTGAAGGGGACATCTGGTTCGCTGCAAAGGAGATTATGCGCCAGCGGGGCGGCCCTGAATACAAAGACTACTACCTGAACGAGGACATTGCCGCCCATGACGGCCTGGTCTGCGGCGGCACCATGTACTTCTTTATTGACCCGGTGTGGGAGCCAAAGGACTTCCTGCCCGTAGCCGGCCAGATTGTGGGCGCCTACGAAGGCAACGGCTCAGTGGCCCTGGCTACCCTTATCAAGCCTGGCAAGGCCGGCGGCCTGCTTGGGGCGAGGCTCTTTGTAGAGCCGGACGGCGGTATCCAGGGTACCCTGGGCCGCCCCGAGTTGGACCAGCTTGCCTTGGAGACGGCGGAACGCCTGGCCCCCTACGGCAAGTGCGAGTCCGTCCTCGCCGCTGATGGGACTGAGCTCTTTGTGGAGGCCTATACCACGCCGGCAACCATCGTCCTCATGGGCGGTGGCCACATCTCCAAGTCAGTGGCCCCCCTGGCCCAGGCCCTCGGCTTCCGCCTCTTTGTGGTGGACGACCGGCGGGAGTTCTCCAATAAGGAGCGCTTCCCGGAGGCGGAAGAGGTTGCTGTGGCCGATTACGCCTCGGCCCTCAGCCACTTCCCTATCAACAAAAACACCGCCATCATCATCGCCACCCGCGGCCACAATTTTGATGACATTGCCCTGGAATCGGCAGCCCGCAGCCCTGCAGGATACGTTGGCCTGGTGGGCTCCCAGCGCAAGGTTATCCTCATCTACGAGGAGCTCTTGAAGCGGGGCGTCTCCCTGGAACGCATCCGCGACATCCACTCGCCTATCGGCCTGGATATCCGCGCCCGGACCCCCGCTGAGATTGCCATTAGCATCATGGCGGAGGTCATCCAGCACCGCTTGGGCGGCGCCGGCGGCCCCATGAAGCTGCCGGAGCGTCAGCTTATGCGTATCTTCCGGAAGGTCCAGGCAGAGCTGGCCCAGGGTATTGTCGCTGCAACGCCCTCCCTGGAGGACGTGCAGCCCCTGCGGGGCTAACGCTGTGCTCTCCCGTAACGTAGGGGCGGCCCATGGGTCGCCCCTACGTTTTTCACGCCCCTTCCTGTATCCTAACGCCATGACCACGCCACACATCTCCGCCGTCCTCCTGGCTGCAGGCGAGTCCACTCGCATGGGCCAGCAAAAGGCGCTCCTGCCCTGGAAGGGACGCACCCTCTTGGAGCACCAGGTGGCAACCCTTCTGGAAACAGGGGCCGCCGAGGTCATCGTGGTGCTGGGCTACCGGGCCGAACGCCTTCGCCCCCTGCTGGAGGCTTTCCCCCAGGCAAAGGCCGTCCTCAACCTGCGCTACCGCACCGGCAAGAGCAGCTCCGTGCGGGCTGGCCTGCGTGCCATTGACCCATCGGCTCAGGCTGTCCTATTCCTGTCCGTTGACCAGCCGCGGTCCCTGGCTGCTGTCCGCGCCGTTATGAATGCCCATGCCCAGGGCGGCGCACCCATCACCTATCCCGCGTACCAGGGCAAGGGCGGCCACCCCATCATCTTTGATATCCCCTTGCTACCGGAGCTGCTAAGGGTTCGGGAGTCCCGCCAGGGCTTACGAGAAGTGGTGGAGCGCCACCGCGCCCAGGTACGCCGGGTGGAGGTGGATGATGACGAAGTGCTGCTGGACCTCAACCGGCCTGAAGACTATCAGAGAGCTATGTCTTTTACCCCATAAGTCAGAGATGTAGCGTCCTCTCTATTATTTGCAGATAGAATAATCCTAGCTGGCATAGCTACTTGACGCAGACCGTGCTAGGGCGGTTTACTAAAAAGACCGACCTTTTTCTCCATATCTCCCCTTGAATTGCGAGTTCCCTCATGGGCAATCTCCACGCCGTCTTGCAGCAGGCGGCGGAGTTTATGATTAAGGCCCGCCTGGATGGGTGGCTGGTCTTTGATTACCAGGGCATGAACCCAGTGTTGCGCTACGTCCTGGGTGACGTGCGCAACATTACGCGCCCCTGCTTTCTTCTGGTAACTCCCCAAGGGATTGCCCGTGTCCTGGCGCATCACGTAGATGCCGGACGCTTTGCCGGGACGGGCCTTGATGTGCTTGCCTACCTGGGCCGCGCTGATCTGGCCCAAAAGCTGGCGATACTGCTCTCCGGCCTGAGCGGCCCCGTAGCCATGGAATACTCTCCCATGGGCGCCTTGCCCCGGGCCTCTCGCGTAGACGGCGGGACCCTGGAGTTGGTGCGCAGCCTGGGCGTTCAGGTCGTTTCCTCCGCAGACCTTTTCCAGTATGCCACCCAGCGGTGGAGCGCCGCCCAGCTTGCCTCCCACCAGCGGGCTGCTGCTGCCCTTGGCCAGACGGTCCTTGAGGCGTACCGCTTCATTGGGGCGAACCTCTCTTCTGGGGTCACTGAATACGACGTTGCCAGATATATCTGCCAGCAGTATGCCCGCCACGGCCTGATAGCCGGCGACGGCCCCGTGGTGGCCGCCGATGCCCATGCCGGCGACCCCCACTTTGACCCGACGCCCCAGAACAGCGCGCGCCTTGGGCCAGGCCAGTGGGTGCTCATAGACCTCTGGGCCCGGGAGCCGGGTGACGCCGGCGCCTACGCCGATATCACCTGGGTGGGGTTCATAGGCGAGCCTGTGCCCCCGCGTCATCAGCAGGTCTTTGACCTGGTCTGCCACGCAAGGGATGCCGCCCTGGACTTTATGACCGAGGCCTTCTCCCAGGGGCGGGAGGTGCAGGGCTGGGAAGTGGACAGGGTCGCAAGAGAGATCATAGAGCGGGCAGGCTATGGACCGTACTTCACCCATCGCCTCGGCCATAGCCTGGGTGTATCGGTTCATGCCGATGCCGTCAACCTGGATAGCCACGAGACCTACGATACCCGGACGCTGCTGCCCGGCCTGGCGGTGACCATTGAGCCGGGCATCTACTTGCCCGACTTCGGTATGCGCTCGGAGATTGACGTCTACCTTGCTGAAGATGGGCCGCAGGTGACTACCGCTATTCAGAGGCAGGTGGTCCTGGTCCAGCAGGTATGACTGTCACTATCGCGGATACCCCATAGACTCATAGAAATGAGGCGTTGCTCGTGATAACCATGCCCCGTGCAGTCTCAGAGAAGCTGCACAACGTCTACTATGGCTGGTGGATTGTGGGAGCCTCCATGGCCTCCCTCACCGTGGCCAGCCTCTTCTACTGGCAAGGCTTCAGCCTCTTCTTCCTCCCCCTCCAGGAGGAGTTCTCCACCAATCGCACCGCCCTCTCTGCCGTCATCTCTATCTCCCAGCTTGAGGGCGGTATCCTCGGCCCCCTGGGTGGCTACCTGGTGGACCGCTTTGGCCCCCGTAAAATGACGGCCCTCGGCGCCGCCATGATGGGCGTGGGGTTCATTGCCATGAGCCAGGTGAACTCCTTCATGGCCTTCTACATCGTCTTCCTTGGACTCATTTCTCTCGGGATGGGCATTGGCATACGGGTGACTGCCATCACCGCTCCTGCCAACTGGTTCATCCGCAAGCGTGGCATCGCCGTGGGCCTCACCCTCACCGGCGGCGGCCTTGGCGGCTTCTTCCTGCCCATCCTGGCGCTGCTTATCGTCAACATGGGCTGGCGGCCTACCTCTGTCATCGCCGGACTCACCATCCTGGCGGTGGGCCTTCCGGCAGCAATGGTCATGCGGAGGCGGCCCGAGGAGTATGGCCTGCTGCCCGATGGCGACAAGCCTGACCCTGTGATGGCAGGAGTCATTGAAAAGACATCCACCAGTCCCGGCAATCCTGGTGCGGTAGCAAATCAAACCAGGGACTTCACCCTGCGCCAGGCCATGGCGCTCCCCTTGTTCTGGCTCCTGGCCGTGGTCTTTGGCATGAGGCAGTTTGCCATTAGCGCCATTCAGCTCCACCAGGTGCCCAACCTCGTGGACAAGGGGTTTAACTTTGAGCTGGCCTCCACCATCCTGGCGGCGGTGGTCGTCCTCAGCATCGTGGGGCGGCTGGGCTTTGGCTGGCTCGCCGATAAGTACCGGCCCCACTACGTCATGGCGGTCTCAGTCTTCATGGTGGCCGCCTCTGCACTGCTCATGGCCTATGTCAGCCAGTGGTGGCACCTGGTCCTTTTTGCCGTCCTCTACGCCGTTGGTTGGGGCGGAGGCGCAGTGGTCATGAATGCGGTACGTGGAGCCTACTTTGGCAGGCGGGCCTTTGGCACCATCACCGGCATGATGGACTTTGTCCAGATGTTCGGCCTGGTACTGGGGCCTGTCTTTGCCGGGTTGGTCTTTGACACCACCCAGAGCTATTACATTGCCTTCATCACCTTCGCCGTAGTAACTGCCATTGCCGGCATCCTCATGCTCTTCCTCCGCGCCCCCAGGCCAAGCCAGCAAGCGACGTAAGCCCCTGCACCCCTTATGCTCGCCGCACCGACCCAAATGCTCCCACGAACACTAGCACGAAGGCGATGGCTATAAGCATTGACCCGAACACCGCCGGCGTAGCGCCCCAGGCAGTGATGGCAAGACCCATGCCCAGGGTGCCGATGGGCTGCAGGCCGCCGACCATGGAGTTCAGGGACGACACACGCCCCCGCATATCCTCCCGTGACAGCAGCAGGAACAGCGTGTTGTGCAGGGTGGTGTTGACGGAGTTGCAGATACCTGCAACCACCAGAAAGGCCATTGCCAGGGGAAAATTGCCGGCCAGAGTGAATCCCGCCACAGCCGCCGGATAGAGCGTCTGGGCCGTCAGCATGACCTTGCCCTTGGACCTAAGGTCTCCCATGAGTACCAGGGCGGAGAGACCAACGAGAGAACCCCAGCCCACACCCGTGGCAAGAACGCCGTACCCTATGGCTCCGCCGTGGAGCCGTTCCGAGAAGATAGGCAGGAACTGGATATAGGGGTAGATCAGTAGGGTAGGGATGATCCCGATGATGATCAGCCCCAGGATGGCCCGGTTGGTGAAGGAATACAGTAAGCCTTCCCGCAGATTGCGCAGGGGTGATTCCTGGTTGGCTGTGATGACCTGCTGGGTGACCGGGCTGATCTTCATGGTGAAGAACATCGCCAGCACCTTCAGAGCGGCCAGGATATAGAAGACACTGGCCGTACCCACAAACCCAATAATCATCCCGGCAATGGCTGGCCCGGAAATGCGCGCAATGTTCTGGGCTATGGAGTTGATGGGGATAGCCCGGGAGAGGCCCTCCCTGCCTACCACATCGTAGACAAAGGCCTGCCGCGCCGGCTGGTTCACCGACGAGGCAATCCCCTCTATGATGGAGAAGGTATACAGGTGCCATACCTGGGCGTCGCCGGTAGCCACCAGTACCGCAAGTCCCAGGGCCTGGAATACCGTAACCCCCGTTGACACGATGATGAGCATCCGGCGGCTCATCCGGTCGCACAGGATACCCGCCGGCGGTGACAGCACGAAAAACACGACGCCCCGCACGGCCCCGATGGCCCCTAGCTGGGCGGCAGACCCCGTCATCTGGAAGATCAGCCACCCCAGACCGATCTGTTGGAACCACTGGCCGTAGCCAAGGGCGGCGCTGCTGAAAACCAGGTACCGGAAGTCACGCCCCTTTAGGGAGATAAGGGACTGTTCCAGCCGGCCGGCTAGCCCTTTATGTGTCGCCATGGAGCAACGCCGCCACACAAATCATGACCAATATGACATGATAGCCTACCTTAAACCTCCTTGAATGTATAGATGAGCTTGTTCCCCCCAGGGGCCAAGGGTGCCCTGCCTCTTCCCACTGGGGTTGCAGGAACGAGTACAATACGGGTACTCCATGAACCGTTGATGTAACAGTAAGGAGAAGCCCATGAAAGCGGCAGTGCTCTATCAGGCTGGACAGCCCCTTGTTATTGAGGATGTTGAGCTAGACCCCCCCAAGGCAGGGGAGGTGCACATCAAAATCGGCGCAGCAGGCATCTGCCGCAGCGACCTGCACGTGATCAAGGGAGAAGCCAACCACCTCATGCCTGCCGTCCTGGGCCACGAAGGCTCCGGCACCGTGCTGGACGTGGGCCCCGGCGTCACCCGCGTGAAACCCGGCGACCGCGTCATCCTTTCCTTCGTGCCCTACTGCGGCCACTGCCATTTCTGCCTGACCAACCGGGCCAACCTCTGTGACCGGCACCAGGCAACCCCAGGCACCCTCCTGGACGGCACCACCCGGTTGCACAAGGGGACCCAGCGTATCCACCACTATGGCAAGGTGGCCTGCTTCGCCCAAGAGGCGGTGGTTCCCGAGACAGGGTGCATCCCCGTCGCACCGGACTTCCCGCTGCCCCAGGCCGCCCTCATCGGCTGCTGCGTCACCACCGGTGTGGGGGCTGCAATCTACAACGCCAGGATCACCCCCGGCAGCACCGTCGCCGTCGTCGGTTGCGGCGGTGTCGGCCTCAACGTCGTCCAGGGCGCACGGCTCCAGAACGCCGGCAAGATCATCGCCGTGGACATCAGCGAGGGTAAGCTGGAGTTCGCCATGCGCTTCGGCGCCACCCATTCGGTCAACCCCACCGTTCAGGACCCTGTGGCGGCGGTCAAAGAGCTTACCGGGGGCTTGGGAGCCGACTACACCTTTGAGGTGTTCGGCTCCGGGGAGACCGTGCAGACAGCCTTCAACGCCGCCCGCAAAGGGGGCACTGTTGTAGTGGTGGGCCTGGCTCCCGCCGGGGAGTACGCCTCAATTGACCCCATTGCCCTGGTGCGGCAGGAGAAAACCCTGAAAGGGTCCTACTATGGCAGCGCCCGGCCTGTCACCGATATGCCGGTGATGGTGCAGCTTTATCAATCGGGCAAGATTGACATAGACGGCCTCATCACCCGCACCTACCGCCTGGAGGACATCAACCAGGCCTATAAGGACATTGACGGCAGCGACGTGGGCCGGGGGGTGATCACCCAGTTTTAGGAAGGCTGTGGAAAGAGGGGAGTCCTGGGGGGCTTCCGCCCCCAGGCGGGCGGCAAAGAGTTTCTCTGAGGCAAGATTCTGCTTTGAGGGTACCTTTTCCGCGCACCTACGGACTGCCACGTCCGGCTTCTCCCCGTTCGTATACCTCTTGCACGAAGGTCCCAAACAATTCCTTACAGGACTTTATCTGCTCTTCCACTTCCCCTTGTAGGGATGGCAGAAATACGTCCCGTTGTCGGACTTGGTTAAACCAGCGTTGAATTCTATCTAGGTCGCTCTCCAACTCCTCTACCTCGTTGAAAATAAAGTGTTCGCCGCTGATTTCCCGGTCAAGGTGGGCAAGGAACTTCTGGCATTCCCCCATCAGGTTACGATACTCCTTGTTTCGCGCTTCACCGAACAACCCGAACAGCTTCTCCTCCTGTGTACCGTCCAGAGATGCGGCAATAAAGCAGTCCGCTGTTCCCCCGTTCCGATTGACCTCGTCTGCAAGGTGGAGGAGTGCCGACCTGTGGGCCTCGGTCTCCGGCGACAGCCACACACCCCCTTCCAGGTACACAGCCCCTAGCTTTCGCAGTTGACGCCACACTGCAACCCTATTTCGCGAAGGGTCAGAGGGCAAGTGATAGGTAAATAACAGCCACTTCGGTTCCATTGACATTCATTATACGCCAGCCCTACAATGGCGCGGTAACGATGGTTACATTGCCGCTCTCCCTTTTCAGTTTGCTTGCCTGCTGCCCAGCCTATCAACTGACACTGATCATGAACAAAGTGCTCACACCGCCCACCTGGCTCTCTCGTGACGCTACTTTAATTGTTTCTGCTCGCGCCTTCCGGGCCTTCGGCCAGGGGATGTTTTCGGTCCTCGCAGCCGTCTATTTGCACCTCTTGGGGTTTGAAGCTGTACGTATTGGGCTGTTCCTGAGTGTGGGGGTAATGGGAGGTGTGTTCTACACCCTTACAACCATCTTTGCCGGAGACTCTTTTGGCCGGAAGAGACTCCTGGTGATATATACAGTTCTAATGGGGGCCTCGGCTGCTGCTATTGCAGCCTCCGAGAACTATGGCGTCCTTCTGACTGCTGCGTTCCTCGGAGGCATGAACGCAGCAGGCGGCGGGGGAGGCCCTGCTCTTCCCCTTGAGCAAGCAGCCCTTGCCGGTACGGTACCCAGCCAGCGCCGCACCGACCTTTATGCCCTCTATGGTGTGGTGGGAACCATCGGCGGGGCCGTTGGCGCTCTGGCTGTTGGCACCTCCGACCTCCTTCAAGGGTGGTTTAGCTTGGACCAACGAGCGATCATCCATATAATGCTGTTCGTCTTTTCTGCGGCCCTTCTCGTGAATTCTTTCTTCTACGCCTTACTTTCCCCTCGTGTTGAAGCCGGGACTGCGACGAGTCGGTGGGTCAATCCCTTTCGTCTCCCTTCGCGCAAAATCCTTTTCACCCTTTCAGGACTCTTTAGCGTAGACCACTTTGCAGGCAACCTAATTCCCCAGAGTCTTGTGGCACTGTGGTTCCTGACCAAGTTTGGCGTTGCCTTGGGAGAGATCGGGATGATTTTCTTTGCCACAAATATTCTGGCTGCGGTATCCCTCTGGGTTGCTGCTAAGTTGGCGAACCGGATCGGACTTATTAACACAATGGTCTTCACGCATATCCCTGCCAGTTTACTGCTGATAGCCATCCCGTTCCTGCCAACTATGGGATTGGTAGCTTTCTTGTGGCTGGTCAGGGGCTTCTTTGGCATGATGGATGTACCGACGCGCCAGTCGTACACAATGGCGGTGGTGAGTCAAGAGGAACGGGGTGCCATGGCGGGTCTCAGCAGTCTCTCTGGCAGCATCGTTGGCGCGTTTGGCCCATCTGTCGCTACAGCCCTCTGGAGTCTCGGGGTTCTAGGTCTGCCATTTATCGCTTGCGGAGTCCTAAAGATAGGTTATGACCTGTCCCTCTTCACCCTCTTTCGCCGTGTTAAGCCCCCGGAGGAGCAGGGTTAGTCTCTGTGTGCCCCTCAATGCAACGTGGTGTGTTAGTCCGAAAGGACAAAGGGAGGAGCATTTTGAGTACCCAAAACTACAGCCACTATCTTACCTACGATGACATTCGCCTGGACACCGTGCGGCAAGTTGCAAAGCTTATGGCTGCTGCAGCGGTCACTGCGCCCAAGTCAGGGGGGCAGCTCTTCATGCGCGGCGCCCCTTTGTTCATTGAAACAGTGATAGTAGATGATAAAGAAACCCTCCAAGCACTGGCTGCATGGCTCCGCGCCCGCGGCAAGGACCGCCAGGAACCCATCTGGTTTCGCGACGCGGCTGTGGCCGAAAAGCTGGACTGTGTGCTCTTCGTGGGCCTAAAAGATTGGTACCCGCCGGTCTACGACTGCGGCGCCTGCGGCTATGCCACCTGCGCAGAGTTCATGGAAGCCACGAAGTATCTGCGAGACCGAAGCGAGGCCTACGAATTTAAAGGCCCTCAGTGTAACCTGCGGGACATTGACCTTGGAATTGCGGTGGGTTCAGCGGCCAAGACCGCTTCTCTGAATAACGTTGACTGCCGCACCCAGACTCGCATCGCTGTCGCTGCTCGCAAGCTAGGTATTATCCAATCAGACGTATCTGTCGCCCTGTCTCTGAGTATCACCCACAAGAACCCAGGGTTTGACAATACTATGCCTCAGGTGGATTTCACCTCGCCAGAGATTCAAGCACTCCCTGCTTCAAACGTACTCCCTGTGGCCGCCACAGGTGGAGTACGATCTGGTGGGCGGCATACACAGCAGCCGGTTATACCGCCCCGGAGGCGACAACGCAGACCTCCCCAGCCCTAGAGGAGCGGGCCGGTGCGACGCTTTCTGACCCCCTTTCTGATGCTGTGCATGGTCGGCTTGGTGGCCCGCTTGGGCTATCAGATGGCCCGCAGCCCGGTGCTGCCCCGCTTTGCTCAGGACCTGGGGGCGGCCCCCGAACTTATCGGCATCATCCTTGGCGCTTCTACCGTGACCGGCGTGGTCATCAAGCTGCCTGCCGGGGCGCTGTCCGATGTCCTGGGCCGCCGCCGCATGATGCTGGTGGGCGCCTTCTTTTTCGCATTCCCACCGTTTCTATACCTCGTGGTGGAAAGCCCCTATCTCCTGCTGGCTTTGCGCTTCTTGCATGGCTTTTCCACGGCCATCTTTAGCCCCGTGGCCAGCGCCGCAGTGGCAGACCTCTTCACCGCTGGCCGGGGCGAGCGCCTGGGCTGGTTCGCCTCTGCAAATGAAGTCGGCAGCGCCACTGCACCAGTGCTTGGCGGTATCATTCTTAGCTTCACCGCTAACAACTATGACCTGGTCTTCCTGCTGGTGGCGGCCCTTGGACTGCTCACCTTCTTGCTGGTCGTGCTCTTGCCCGTGGGGAGGGCAAGCAACCCCGTTCAGGCAACGAACGATGAAAGTCCCTGGCAGCAGTTTCGCTCTGGAATCGCCCAGGTAGTCAGCGACCGCCAAATGTTGTCGGCTTCCAGTGTGGAGGCCGCTATGTTCCTGGGGGTAGGAGCGCTGGTAGGGTTCCTGCCGCTCTACGCCACCCAGGTGGCCGGCCTGAGCGATGCCCACGTGGGAGTGGTCCTTGGCAGCCAGCTTGTTACTGCTATGGCGGGCAAGCCCCTGGCGGGACGTCTCTCAGACCGGGTGGGACGCAAACCGATGATCCTGGCGGGACTACTGCTGTGCGCGCTGATGTTGCCCTTGGTTGCAATGACCCGGCAGTTCATCCTGCTGGCGGCAGAGGGGGCGCTGTTTGGCCTGGGGATGGCGGTGGTGACTCCTGCCACTACTGCCCTTGTCACCGAGCTGAGCAGAAAGGGTGGCTACGGTGCAGCTCTGGGCGTCTTTGGGACGATATGGGACGTAGGCGAAGCCCTGGGGCCCATCCTGGCTGGCGTCCTCATCGGGGTCTTTGCCGCTGCCGCCAACGCCTACCTGCCCACCTTCGCTATTGTCTCCGGGGTGATGTTCCTATCGGCCCTTATCTTTGCCGTAACCGTGCATGTTTCCACCCTGCGCAGCGCCCAGCCTTAGCTATTCAGGTAGGTTCAGCCTCAGCCCCACGGGGCAGTGGTCTGAACCCATCACATCAGGCATGATACAGGCCGACTCCACTTGCTCCTTGAAGCCCTGGTCCACAAAGAAGTAGTCAATACGCCAGCCCACGTTCCGCTCCCTGGCCCGGCTGATGGTGTCCCACCACGTGTACTGGCCTGGCTCCTGGTTGAACATCCGGAAGGTGTCTAGGTAGCCGTGCGCCAGGAGTAGGTCCATCCACTCCCGCTCCATGGGCAGGAAGCCGGAGGTCTTGGCGTTCTCCTTTGGCCGGGCAATGTCTATCTCCTTGTGAGCAGTGTTCACATCGCCGCACACCACAATACGCCGGCCCTGGGCCTTCAACCCCTCCACGTATTGCAGAAAGGCGTCATAGAACCGCATCTTGTAGTCCAGCCGCTCCTGGCCCGAGCGCCCGTTGGGAAAATAGATGTTCAGCAGGACGAAACGACCGTAGTCCGCGATAATAGTGCGGCCCTCGTTGTCAAACTCTTCCCGCCCAAAGCCGTACTGGACTGACTGCGGTTCGGCTTTAGTGTACAGCATCACGCCGCTGTACCCCTTGCGCTCGCCGGAGGACACGTACAGCCGGTACTCATCCACTTGGCGCAGCTCCGCCGGCACCTGCTCCGCCGATAGCTTGGACTCCTGGAGGCATAGGATATCCGGGGCCTCCGCCAGGAACCACTGGAGGAACCCCTTTTTCGCCACGGCCCGCAGGCCATTCACATTCCATGAGAGCAGTTTGAGTGTGGACATGGGGTTACCCTAACGCCTCCAGGCACTCCCGCAGAGGCCGGGCGATGCACGTGAAGATGGGAGTATCCTGCAGGGTGTACGCACTGGACTTCGTCTCCCGCAGCTCCATCACCAGGTCCAGGAAGGATGCCGGGTCGTCCGTCTCAAAGGCCACCACAAACTCCTGGTCGTCCAGGCCAAAGGAGTAAGAAGTGTTGATGCGGACGTTGGGGTATTTGTGGCCCACCTCAAAATGGACGTTCATAATGGCCTGACGCTCCTCCAGAGGCAACGTGTACCAGGCCCGTGTCTTTACAAAGGGGTACACAATCAAATATGGGGCATCGCCGTGGCGCACGGTAAAGCGGCTGCTACCCTCCTGCGCCGGGTGCGGTGCGTCATCGGTGTAGGGCGAGCGGCGCGTGAGGGACAGGTAGGAGTAAGGCCGTTCCAGGTACGGGGCCAGGCGCGTGCGGTTGAGCAGCGCCTCCATCTGCTGGTGCGCTTCCAGGCTGTGGCTCACATTCCACAACAGCAGGTCCGTATCGGCCCTCATGCCCACAAGCGAGTAGGGGCGTATTTGTATGTGGGAAGCTGCCTCTTCCACCACCGAGGCGAACTCTTCCTTGGCTGCCTGCCGTTCTCCCTCTGGCAGCCCCCGCCACTGGGGCGCCACCCGGTAGAAGTTGTACTTGTACACCAGCCTGCGGAGCCTGCGTTCTTCCGTCATTGCGTCCTTTCGTTTGAGTGGGTGAAGCAATGATACGGAACCTTTGAGATGGATGCAATTGCTGGCACAGGAGTGTAGTTGCCCCTCTGTTGCTTGCGGGCATCCTGGTCTATAATACGCATAGATTCATTCTATACCTCCGAGTAGTGCTATGGAAATTGGCCAGCTAGAAGCCTTTCTACAGGTCGTCCAGCACCACAGTTTTAGTCGTGCAGCCGAAGCCCTGGAGCTTACCCAGCCCTCTCTCAGCGCCCGCATCTTGGCCCTGGAGCGCGAGATGGGCGAGCCCCTCTTCCAGCGCATGGGCCGCGGCGTGCGCCTGACGGAGGCTGGGCGGGCTTTCCTCCCTTATGTGGAGCGCGCCCTGGAGTCCCTGCGTGACGCCATGGACGCTGTGGATGCTACCCGTCACCCCTCTACTGGTAAGCTGCGTATCGGCTCCGCCCGCGCCATCTGCGCCTACGTGCTGCCCCGTATCCTGGAAGCCTTCCACAAGACCCACCCAGGCGTGGACGTCGCTATCAAGACGGGGCGCTCTTCTGACGTGCTGGATATGGTGGTTTCCGAGGAGGTGCAGGTCGGCTTGACCCGCACCATGGTCCACCAGGACATAGAAAGCCGCCACCTCTACGATGAGCACGTTGTGCTGGTGACACACCCTTCCCACCCCTTTGTCAGGGCGGGCGTGGCCAGCATCTACGACGTTGCCCACGAACCCCTCATCCTCTACGACAAAGAGTCCAGCTACTTCGTGCTCATCAATAGAGTGGTGCGGGAGGCTGGCATCGTACCCAACGTTCAGATGGACCTGGACAGCATTGAGGCCACCAAGCGCATGATTGAGCGCGGCTTGGGCATTTCCTTCCTGCCCTACAATTCCATCCTATCGGAGCTGGAACTGGAGACCCTGGCCACTATCCCTTTAAAGGAAGGATATAATGTCGTCCTGCCTACATCGGTGATGGTCCGCAGGGCCGCCAGGCAGGGAGCAGTGGTGGATGCCTTTCTGGAGCTGCTCTACAGCATGTACCCCGAGAGTCTTTCCGGCGAAACTGAAGACCCATTCCCCGAACCCAGGGGAGTTGCGTCAGGGTAGGCTAAACCAAAGGACACCATCCTGGCCGACCGCGCCGGCCAGGATGGTGTCTCAGCACTGAGATCGTCCAGCTTTTGCTACGCCCGGTCACCCTTGACGTCCAGCTTCACCTGGGAAACGCCCGGCGTGCCCCACTTGTCCCACATCTGGTCCACCTGGGACTGAAAGTAGGCGATGTCTTCCTCGGTGAAGTGGGCAAAGCGCCCCTGGCGCTTCAGGTACTCCACAACGGGCTTCCGCTTTCGCCTGCCGGAGGCGATCATGCGAGAAGGGCCGTCGTAGCGCAGAACGTTGTCCTCTACGGTCCATTGTACCCAGAGGCCAGTTTCCACAGCCATCATACCCAGCTCGTGAGAGTACTTGGGGTCGTAGTCCCAGCCTTTGGGGCAGGGGTCAAAGCTGTGAATGAAGGTAGGACCGCCAAGGGTCAGCGCCCTGCGTACCTTGTTCATCAGGTCCAGGGCGTAGGAAGGACAACCCGTGGCTACAAAGCGGCTCTGGGGATGCCCGTGGGCCAGCATGGCGGCGGTGTTCTTCTTCCACCGGTCGTTCATGATGCGGTGGACCTTGCCGGGGGTGCTGAAGCTGGTGTTGGCGCCCCAGGGCGACGACCCGGACACCTGGATGTCCGTGTTCGCGTAGGACTCGTTGTCGTACATGAGCACCAGGTGGTTGTACTGCGGATGGGTCATAGAGGCGGAGATGGCCGAAAGGCCCATGTCCGCACCGCCGCCATCGCCGCAGAAGGAGATGACGTTGATCGGCTCTTCCTTCATCTTGCCTTTCTTCATGAGGGCTTTGAGGCCCGCTGCGGTACCCGTTGCAGCCGAGCCTGACGAGCCGAGCTGGGTGTGCATCCACGGCACGACCCACGGCGTGCTGTAGTACGTAGTGTTGGCCACGTACATGC
>JACQOP010000149.1 GCA_016202485.1 Chloroflexota bacterium
GTTCTGGATGGTCCACAGTGGGCGGACGGTGATGCCCGGGGTGTCCATAGGGAAGATGAGGATGGAGATACCCCGGTGCTTCGGTGCGTCGGGGTCTGTGCGGCACATCAGGTAGATGTAGTTGGAGACATGGGCAGAAGAGGTGAAAATCTTCTGGCCGTTGATGACGAAGAAGTCGCCGTCTTCCACCGCCCGGCACTGGAGGGAGGCCAGGTCTGCGCCGCCGGAAGGCTCGGTGAAGCCAAGGGCAAAGCTAATCTCGCCGCGGATGAGCTTGGGGATGAAGAAGTTCTTCTGCTCCTCAGTCCCTGCGGCCATGATGGCGGGTGCGCCGCTGCCGCCGCCGCCAATTCCAAAGCCTCCACGGGAGAAGGTCTCCTCCACGATGTACTGGGTCAGGCGGTCCTTGCCGGCCCCGCCGTACTCCTTGGGCCAGGCAATACCCAGCCAGCCCTTCTCCTCCAGCTTCTGCATCAGCTCGGCGGAACGGCCACGGCCGCGCCCCCCTTGCCCACCGGTGCGTTCTCGCTCTCCCTGCTCCACCCGGGCCTGCCGCACACGGGTCATGTTCTCAGCAATAAAGTCGCGGACCTCCTGGCGGAGGGCTTCCTGCTCACTATTCCATCCAAAGTCCATGGCAACCTCCTGTGAGGTCCCGCCAGCTTGGGCTGGCGACTGTTATGTTTACCACAGGTACATGCCCGGAATTGGCAGTACCGGCGGGTTTATTGTGCTCCTAGAGCTGGAATGTGTCAAGACCAGATGGGTTGCGCCATCCCTTCTGCGCAAGCTGAAAACGCACCCCTCACTCCAGCGCCTCGGTAGGTTATAATGCCAGGGCGATAACGTCCTCTAAGAGGGTGTTTTCAAAGGGTAAGGGACAAGGTCATTCTGAGCCATCGGCGAAATATCTCTCATGCCAGTAGCCACGGGCGCCTTCAAGAATGAAAAGCTGCTGGCACTAGCAGGAGGGCGGGCTGCTGCCGCAGCCCTTTGCGCAACATCTGAGCGCTGAGAGGTGCTTCGCGAGGCGAAGGCCGTAGACAGCAGGGGTGGTTTGACCACCTCGCTCTAGCATGACAGCAGGGAGTGCTCTTGTTGCAGTGCAATCCTATTTTCGTAGTAATGACATTTGGAAACACGCTCTGAGACGCAGTGTGCAGCCAGGGGACTGACCAGAAGTATGTGAACACCACCGAGACCCTATCTATAGCCAGCCGGCTCAACTCAGCAACTCTACAAGGAGACTCTCATGACAACCACCAAGCCCATTGCCATCGTCCACTCCGGGGACGCTGCCTCTCGGGACGCCCACGGCCAGATTGCCCAGGACCTCTTCCGCCGCCAGGAAGGGGGCTACCAGAGCTCCTTCAACTACATGACCCTGTTCACCCTGCCCGCCGGGTCTACTAGCGGGAGCCACGCCCACACCAACTGGGAAAAGATATACTTCGTTATCTCCGGTGAGTGTGAGGCCATCCTTGGAGGCCAGCGGTTTCCCGTGAAAGCAGGCGACACCTTTTTTGTCCCTTTTGATGTGGAACACGAGATGCAGAACCTCACCAGGGAGCCGGCCCAGTACGTGGTCTTCGTCAACTATACGCTCCCTATGCCCACCGAAAGGTAGCGCGCCCGGTCATGACCGCCAGCGCCGCCTTTATCTACAGCGACCAGCTTTCCAGGCACGTCCTCCGGGCAGACCACCCCATGAAGCCGGTGCGCCTGCGCCACACCTACGAACTCCTGGAGGCCCTCCATGCCTTCAGTCCGCCCGCTTCTCTGCTCCTGGCCCCGCGCCAGGCCGAGGAACGGGAGCTGCTGACCTTCCACACCCATGAGTATGTCGCGGCGGTGCGCAGCCTCGGCCAGGGTATCGCCCTGCCCAACGCCGGCAGGTACGGCTTCGGCCAGCCGGGGGACAACCCCGTCTATGCCGGCATGTACGAGGCAGCCCTCCTCTCCACCGGCGCTTCCCTGACCGCTGCCGACCTACTGCTGGAAGGGAAAGCGCCTGTAGTCTTCAGCCCCTCGGGTGGGTTGCACCATGCCATGCCAGGCGCCGCATCGGGCTTCTGCATCTTCAACGACCCGGTTATCGCCATCAACTCCTTGCTCGCCAGGGGCATGAAGGTAGCTTACGTGGATATTGACGCCCACCACGGCGACGGCGTCCAGCACGCCTTCTACGATACCGGCGCCGTCCTCACCATCTCCCTCCATGAATCGGGGCGCTTCTTGTTCCCCGGCACCGGATTTGTAGAGGAGCTAGGCGCTGGGAAAGGGGAAGGCTATTCCGTCAACGCACCCCTTGCTCCTTACACCGGCGATGAAACATACCTGTGGGTTTTTCATGAAGTCGTGCCTCCCTTGCTGGAAGCCTTCAAGCCCGATGCCCTGGTGACCCAGCTCGGTATAGATACCTACTTCCGGGACCCCATCACCCACCTGGCCCTCACCTCACGGGGCTACGAGCAGGCGGTGGCCTTGCTGGCCCAGGCGGCCCGCTCCCGTAGCATCCCCTGGCTGGCTCTGGGCGGTGGCGGCTACGACCTCTCCGCCGTGGCCCGTTGCTGGACCCTGGCCTATGGCGTCATGGCAGGGCAGACCTGGCCTGATGAAGCGCCGCCGGCCATGCAGGAGCTTTTGGGCAAGCACACCCTGCGGGACACGGAGGAGGCGCCCATCCCCCAGGGCATGGTGGAGGCTACACGAGCCTTTGCCCAGGAGACGGTGGCCGAGGTGCAGCGCCGGATATTTCCTCACCACGGAACAGGGTAAGACGTTCAGGACTTTTTCAGCCGCCGCCCTTGCCCTGTCATGGCCTGTTCATGTCGGCGGCCTCATACTATTAACGCCCTGGGTCACAGATTCCCCCAACAACCCTCGGGCATCCTAGGGAACTTCCCCTCATGCGAGGATCGCCGGGACCGTCCCCCGAAGTAGTCTTTGTCTCTTCCACCTTACAAAGGAGTAGATAGGAGCTATGAAAGCCCTAAAGGGGAGCTGCTGGGGGTATCCTCCCGCGTCATGGGTGGGTGGGCAGGAAGAAAGCGATGTGTCATCAGGGACAAAGTGAGACACAGCCCTTTGCTTCAAGGGCATTTTGTCAGATACTTAACACTCGCATTGCCAGAGAAGCAGAACATCCTGAGGAGCCGGCCATGACCAGCGACATCCCAGTCCTGGAGCAGTACCCCAAGACCCTGAACCTGCGGGATGGCTCCAAGGTGGTGGTTCACCTCCTGACCGCAGAGGACGAGCTGCACCTCTACCGCTTCTTTCAGCGAGTCCCCGCCAGCGACCGGCACTACTTGAAGGATGATGTCACCTCTCCGGAGGTCATCCACGCATGGACCGCGGAGATTGACTATGAGCGTGTTATCCCCATCGTCGCCGTCGCAGGCGACCGCATCGTGGCCGACGCTACCTTGCACCGCAGCCGCGCCCCCGCACGGCGGCACATCGGCGAGCTGCGCATCGTCGTTGACCCCGAACACCGCCAGTATGGCCTGGGCCGCCAGCTCATCCGGGAGCTGGTGAATATCTCAACTGCTCTGGGTTTGCACAAGGCAACATTTCAGTTGGTTGAGAACCGGGAGCACCCCGCCATCATGGCCGCCCACGGGGAGCACTTTGAGGAAGTTGCCCGCCTAAAAGACTGGATCCAAGATGAGTGGGGGAACTTCCAAGACCTGGTCTTTTTGGAGTACCCTTTGAAAGAAATGGAAACCCGGGACCGCTACTAGCTCCGGCCTCCTGGTGCCCCCTTCATGCACTGTGGAAATTGGGTCGCCTCGCCTGCATAGCGCCGGCAGAGCCGCCACATCTACGAGGAGGATAGCCCATGTATAAGCGCATTCTGGTACCCCTGGATGGCTCCACCATCGCAGAGCAAGTGCTGCCCTATGCCAGCGCCTTCGCTAAAGCCTTGGGCGCAGAAGTCACCATGCTTCGCTGCATTGAGCCGGTGTCCAGCGAGCTGACCACCGACCCTGAAGGCAACCGCTTGATGGCCCAGACTTCCTCGTTGCGGCCATGGTCGGAAGTGTCGGGAGAGCTGTCCACTCCGCCTCAAGGCGTTTTCTTGGACCATCTCATACACGACCTGCTGGCCAGGGCAAAGGACTACCTGGAAGTAACCAGCAAGCCGGTCCGGGACAGCGGCATCGCCATCTCCCACGCTGTCCATGAGGGTGACCCAGCCAGCCGCATTGTGGACCTGGCTGCGGAGGAACTCACCACCCTCATCGCCATCTCCACCCGCGGCCGTTCAGGCATCACCCGCTGGGTCTTGGGCAGCGTCACCAGCAAGGTCCTGGAGGCTACCGATAACCCCATGCTCGTCATCCACCCGGTGGAGGGCGGCGCCACCCGGGGAGCGGCACGCCTCGCGAACATGGTGGTGCCACTGGACGGCTCCAAGACGGCAGAGCAGATCCTCCCTCACGCCGTCGCAGTAGCCAGAGCAATGAATCTCGGCGTCGTCCTCGTCCGGGTTACACCGACCCCTTCGGACTATTACCGCTATATGGAGTACCCCGCGGGGCGCTTCCAGGACTTTTCCAAGGAGGTTGACCAGGAAGCCGAGCGCTACCTGCAGGACCTTAACGCTGAACTGAACGAGCAGGGCGTCGCCCGGGTGAGCCACCGCCTGATGCACGGCCAGCCGGCAGTAGCCGTCATAGAGGTAGCCAAGGAAGTCCCAAATGCCATGGCCGCCATGACCACTCACGGCCGCACCGGCGTCGGACGATGGGTCCTGGGTAGCGTAGCCGACCGCGTCGTGCGCCACACCGGGGTGCCTGTGCTCCTCATACGGGCCAAGGATGAGCAAGTCTAACATACGGAGAACACCATGACCGGCAGCCATGTCTATCGCCTCACCGCGTATCCCAAGGAGATTGTCCTGCGCGATGGCGCCAAGGTTGTCCTGCGCCCCATGAGCCAGCAGGACGGCGACGCCTTGCTGAGCTTCTTCTTGGGAATCCCGCCCGACGAGCGCCACTATATGAAGGACGATGTGACCTCGCCCCAGGTGGTGGAAGAGTGGACGCATCACCTGGACTACGACCGGGCGCTGCCCCTCCTGGCCTGGGTGGGAGATACTGTCGTGGCCGATGGCACTTTGCACCGCACCAGGGCCGGGGCGCGCCGACACGTAGGTGAGCTGCGTATCCTTGTAGCGCCGGAGTACCGCACTATGGGGCTGGGGTCGGCTATGATGCAAGAGCTGGCTTCTATCGCCAACGAACACGGCCTGGAGCGCCTCATGCTTCAGGCCGTGGCTCAAAAGGAAATCGCCGCCATCAAAGCGGCGGAGGCCATCGGTTTTGTACAGGTTGCTGTCCTCCCCGGCCACGGGAAAGACCTGGATGGCCGCCTCAGCGACATCGTTATCCTGGAAATGCCCCTGGGCGAGTGGTTCAACTGGTGGGTCTTCTAGCCCCCCCTGATTGAGCGGTACCCTGCAGAAGCATAGATATTCGTAGAGGGCGCAGCCCTTTCCGCGAGGGCTGCTGGAGGCGTCCCCCCGTGAGCCGCAGCCGCCAAAGCTCCGACTCTGTCGCGAGTCCCGCACGAAGTCGGGACCCTGAACGCAGTGAACGGGGAAGCGAATGGGACTACGGCGGATGGGCGGGAAGAAAGGCGTCCGCTCAGCCCGCTACCCCCTGGCCGCAGGCACAGCCTCGGGTTCAGAAGAGGTCTCGCCCCTCTGAGGGGTCTCCTCCACTGCTAAAGCGGTGGCAACAGAACGCACACCCCTGATGCCCTTTGCCAGCGCCGCTGCACGCTCCGCCAGCTCCTGCGAGGGCAGCCACCCCTGCAAGGTTACAGCACCGTAGAGGCTCCTCACCGTCACCAGCCCCCGGCGGCTGATGCATTCACGCACCAGCCCTGCTGCAATCTTCAGACGCAGCTCCTCATCACTTGCAACCTCGTTGCGCACCTCAATCACACCCTTAGCTCCCCGCACGACCCGCTCAGCCTCCCCTCGCTGGAGAGAGAGCCGGACGTTGCCCCCAAGATACGCCATGCCGTCTATGACCTGCATCTCCACACGCGCAAAGGTCTCCGCAGCCAGCGAGGATGTCTCTCCCAGGGCCACGATGGCGTTGCGCAAGGCATCGGCGTCCCGGCGGTAGAAAGGCAGCCCCGCCTGTTCTTCTGCGCTGAGCCTGGCCGACGGAGACCCAGAACTGAGGCCGTGGGTCTGATCGTAGCCGAGGACACGGAGGCTTCCCCGGTATCTCACCAGCAGGCGGCGTGGCGTCTTTCTCTGTAAGTCCACGATGAACCCGCCCAGGGGTACTACAACGCTGCCAAGGCTCACCATGGTCTTCGCCGTAAGCCGCACGGACCCACGGCCGGGCGCATCGGCCGCTCCGGCCCTCAGCACCGGCATTCCGTCCTGGTCAACCACAGCCCCCTCCAGGCGATAGGCTTCCGGTTTACTAAAGAGGCCCCGCTTCACCAGAACATGGGTCACATATCCTGTCCTTGGAGACAGGAAGGCCCCCAGAAGCCGGGCGCCCCAACCATTCTCGCTATACACGCGGCCTCCCCACGCAAGGGCCAGGGTTTCACGTTGCATAAGGGTCCTCTCTCTGGGCCTTTGGGCGTACCCCCGCCCTGTAGTATACATCCCCCAGAGAAGGGTGCGGCAGTTGGCAGTCTCACGACATAGGGGAATCAGGGCTTTCTCGCCTCTTCTGCTGTGGGCGTCGGAGGATGCCCCCCAGATTCAAAATTCCCCCTTGGGGTATACGGGGTGGAGGGCAAAAAGTGTGGGCAGGAGGTCTTCAACACCCCGTCAGAAGCGATGCCTGGAATATCTTAGGAAAAATCAGTAAAAATCAGTTGACCTTCTGAACAATTCCTAGTAATATCTGAGCCGCCTCAGATTTTGTGGAGGATTACTAACTGTCCCTAAAGCAGGGCTGTGTGCATCACAGGCGGTGCTCCCGTTGTCACAGAAGGCTGTGAAAATGGGAAAAGTCGTTAGAGCGGAGCCGTGCGCATAACAGGAGGTACAGCCCGGGGGTTGCCTCTGGCGGTGCCCCGGGGAGCTAAGCTGAGGCCCACCTCCGAGCGGGTGCGCAACGCCCTCTTCCAGCTCCTTGGCTCGGCAGTGGAAGAGACAGCTGTCCTGGATCTGTATGCAGGCATCGGCGCCCTGGGCATTGAAGCCCTCAGCCGGGGCGCCGCCTCTGCGGACTTTGTGGAGCAGGACGCCCGCCTGTGCCAGGCCATCCACCAGAACCTGGAACGCATAGGGTTCAGCTCACAGGGAAGGGTACACCGGGGCAGGGTAGAGCAAGTGCTACCCACCCTCCAGGGACCCTTTGGGGTCGTCCTCCTGGACCCGCCTTATGCCCTTTCAGGAGTGCCGGAGGTGCTCCTGCTGCTGGGGCGGCCTGGTCTGCTGGCCCCGGATGCTCTGGCGGCCCTGGAGCACAGCAGCCGTGACACAGTGGCAGATGGCTATGGTATCCTGGTACGGAGAACACAGCGAAGATACGGTGATACCACCCTTTCCATCTTCGCATTACCGCCCTCAGAAGAGAGGAACTAGATGACCATAGCCCTGTACAGCGGTACCTTTGACCCCGTGACCAAAGGACACATGGATATTACCAGGCGGGCCGCCCGGCTCTTTGACAAAATAGTGGTGGGTATCTTTGACACCCCCTCCAAGACCCTCCTCTTTTCCACGGAGGAGCGGGTGGACCTCTTCCGCCAAGCGGTGGAAGACCTGCCCAATGTGGAGGTGCAGCCTTATAGCGACCTGACCGTGGACTTCGCCCGCAGGATAGGCGCATCCGCCATGATCCGCGGCGTCCGTAGCATCACCGACGTGGACTATGAGGCCGCCATGGTCATGATGAACCGGAAGCTCAACCCGAATGTGGATACGGTGTTCCTCTACACCAGCCTGGAATACCAGTTCGTCAGCTCCACCCTCATCAAAGAAGTGGCGCGGTTTGGAGGCGATATAACCAATCTTGTGGCAGACCATGTCGCTGCCGCACTAAAGACTAAGTTTCGCGCGGTGTAACCCACTATCATGGCGGGAGAAGGCCATGGCGCGGAAAGGGGGCAGCTTTGGCAGATATCCTTGAGATCGTGGAAAGAATTGAAGAGCTCGCAACTTCGGGGAAGAAGGTCCCCCTGAGTAATAAGGCCCTCGTGGACCCCGACCAGCTTATGAAGCTGGTGGACCAGTTGCGCATGTCCATCCCTGAGGACTTCTCCCGGGCCAAGGAGGTCCTGCGCAAGCGCGAAGACCTCCTCAGCCAGGGCCTGGACGAAGCCAGGCGCATCCGGGCCTCCGCCGAAACGGAGCTCCGCAGCCGCTTGGACGAGACCACCATCGCGAAGGAAGCCCAGAAATACGCCGAAGGCCTCGTGGCTGAGGCCCAGGGCAAGGCGAAGCGTGTCCTGGAGGCCGCCGAGGCTGAGGCCAAAAAGCGCAGGGAAGCCGCCGACCAGTACTCCCAGGAAGTCCTGTACCAATTGGAGCAGGACGTGGCCAGTGTCCTCACCACTATCCGCCACGGCATTGAGGTGCTGGACGCCCGCCAGGGAGCCAATGCCCTTCGCAGCGCGTAAAGGCGGCCGCTAAAGGAAGCCCCCTATCTCCTGGTTCAGCCTTCCAGGGCGTTAGTCTAGGAAAGCAGGGGTGCGTTGTGCCCAAAACCCTCCTGCTGAGGTTCTGCCTCCATTGATGTAGGCTCCCCTCCCACATCAGCCGGTTTCTGTCCCCTTCCGGGTGATTTGGAAAGTCGGGCGGCGCCAGAGCAAAAGACACAACGAAGGCCCCGGCTGAGCCGGGGCCTTCGTCTTCTTCAGACCTCTGCCTACTCCTCCAGCACGATATCCCCGCTTTGCCCCCCTCGCTTGCTCACCAGCCGTACCTGGTCAATGCAAGTCCCCCTATCGGCAGACTTCACCATGTCATAAACGGCCAGCGCCGCAACCGTCACCGCCGTCAACGCCTCCATCTCCACACCCGTCTTTGCCACCGTCTCCGCCGTTGCAGTGATCTTCACGGCGCTTAGCGCCTCGTCCAACTCCAGATCAATGGCAACGTTGTCCAGGGGTATGGGATGGCAGAGAGGGATAAGCTGCGAGGTCTGCTTTGCCCCCATGATGCCGGCAATGCGTGCTACTGTCAGTACGTCGCCCTTCTCCACCTTGCCGTCTTGAATCAGGCGCAGAGTCTCCGGCTGCATGCGTACCACCCCTTTTGCTACCGCAACACGGTGGGTGGTTTCCTTTCCTCCAACGTCCACCATACGGGCCTGCCCCTGCTCATCCAGGTGGCTGAGGGACCGGGTCAGAGGCCAACGAGAGTACCGTTGTGCCATAGCATTTGCCTCATCGTTCTCCCGGTGTCCGTTATGATCACGTACCCATTGCCATTGGACCCTGCGTCCCTTCACTTCTGCGTCCAGTTCCTTCCACAGGTCCAGGTTAGCCGTGCGCTTCCAGCCCTTGGCCATCGTGTTGATGATGTACTGGCTGTCTGAATACACTGCCACTAGCGCCCGCTCCGGGGTGCGCTGCAAGCCGCTGATAACAGCGGTAATCTCCATGCGGTTGTTGGTGGTGCTGTCCTCATGCCCGCCAATTGCAGTCTTGTTCCCCTGTTCGTCCACAATGACGGCTGCCCATCCGCCAGGACCAGGGTTGCCCAGGCAGGCGCCGTCGGTATAGAGGTTGATCATGGGTTGTGTGTTTTCCTCCTCGTCATGTGGGCCCAGGGCACAGTCGGGACGTGGCGTCCCCTGTGCTCCCTGGGCTGATTGAAACGCATACTTGTGGTAACGGAACGGGAGTCCCCTCTGTCAGGACTCCCTCAGAGAGGAGCATCCCCAGATAAAGCCTGTACAATCCCAGCCGGCAGCCTGCTCCCGCTTTTCAAACGGCTACCATCTGTCCATTATCCAAGCTATTATCATTAGATGCAATACTTCTATCAAAGATGCAGGGAAGGCCACACCTTGCCGTCGCCTTACCCCCCAATGTGGTACATCTCTACCTTCTTCCGCGGCAGAGGCCCAGTCATCAATGTGCGTTCCTCGGAATAGCGGTCGTCACGGACCCGCCAGATGCCCCGGATGCGGTCCTCAAGCTCCTCGTCCGTAGCCCCCTTGCGCAGGGGAGCGCGCAGGTCGTGGCCGATGCTGGCGAAGAGGCAGGTGTACAGGTGGCCCTCGGGGGACAGCCGGGCGCGGGTGCAGTCGCCGCAGAAGGGCTCCGTCACCGAAGAAATCACCCCCACCTCCCCAGAGCCGTCTGCGTACCGCCACCGGTCTGCTACCTCCCCCTGGTAGCTCTTGTCGGCAGCCTCCAGCGGCATCACCTCCCTGATGCGCCGGATGACCTCCTTGGAGGGTACCACGTTGTCCAGTTTCCAGCCGTTCAGGTTCCCAACGTCCATGTACTCTATGAAGCGGACAATGTACCCCTTCGCCTTGCAGAAGCGAGCCAGGTCCACCACCGTGTGGTCGTTGACACCCTTCATCACCACTGCGTTAATCTTGATGGGGCCAAAGCCCACTTCTTCCGCCGCCCGGATACCCTCCAGCACCCGCTGGACGCTGAACCCGCGTCCGTTCATCTTTTGGAAGACCTCTTCGTCCAAGCTGTCCAGGCTGATATTGATGCGCCTCAGACCGGCGTCCCACAGGGCCTCGGCCTGCTGGGGCAGCAGGTACCCGTTGGTGGTGAGCGTCAGGTCGTCTATCCCCTCTACCTCATTCAGCAGCGCCACCAGCTTATGGAGGTCCTGGCGCACCAGGGGCTCCCCTCCTGTCAGCCGCAGCTTCTGGACCCCCAGCTTCACAAAGACCCGGGCCAGGCGGGCAATCTCCTCAAAGGTCAGGAGCTGTGCCTTGGGAAGGAACTTGTACCGCTCCCCGTAAATCTCCGCAGGCATGCAGTAGACGCACCGGAAGTTACACCGGTCCGTCACCGAGATGCGCAGGTCCTGCAGCGGGCGTGTGAAACGGTCCAGCACGCCCTGGGTTGGCTGAGGGGCTGCTACTGTCTGGGCTTCTGTGGTAAGACGCATGGCAACACAAAAGAGCGGAGGTCGTGCCGCAAAAGAGGCCTAGGAATATGGTAACGGAAAGTGCAGGAATTGCAAATGATAGATAATAGAGTACTGCCGGGAAGGAAAAACTCCCCCTCTTGTCGTTCTGAGGGAGACAACGACCAAGGAACCTCTCCCGGTCTGCCCTACCCAGGCGGGCCGTGCTTGATAGAGGCCCGTGCCGTTCCACAGCCCACCAGGAGAGGTTCCTCACTGCGTTCGGAACGACAGATATAACCTATCCTTCCCCGCCACCTCGCCTCCGGGGCGGCTCCTGGGCGGGTAGGCCGGCGGCAAGGCGGGCAGCTACCGCCGCCGGGTTGGTGGAGTTGACCCCCATGTACACGCCCCGCTCCCAGGTGCGTTTCAGCGGGTCCGACACGTTGACCGTCAGCTTGCCGATGCCCTTGACCTCCAGGTCCACCTGGTCGCCGTCCTGCAGCGGCCCCAGCCCTTCATGGTTCGTCCCACAGGAGATAACGTCGCCGCTGTTCAGCGTCATGATGGTGGAGGCCCACTCAATCAGCTCCGGCACCCGGTGTTCCATGTCGCTGGTGTTGTACTCGTGCCGTAGCTCCCCGTTGTCCCAGAACCGCACCTCCAGGCTGTTGGGGTCGGGTATCTCGTCGGCGGTCACGATACACGGCCCAAGGGGGCCAAAGGTGTCAAAGCTCTTGCCCATCCAGCTCCCGTTGCGCCACGTGCTGCGGCCCTCCGCTCGCGCCGATACGTCTATCACGCAGGTATACCCAAAGATGGCCTTCAGGTAGTCGCCCCGGGGGACCTCCTTGGACGGCCCCTTCAGGACAATCCCCAGTTCCGCCTCATGCTGGAAGACATAGGGTTCCGTGAACTTGGGCAGCACGATGGTATCGCCGGGGCCGATGACGGCGTCCGGGTTCTTCAGGAACATATTCAGGGGACGGGCGTCCCGCTGCTGGTGCTCCCAGTAGTTGCCGATGCAGTTGAGCATCTTGCCGGGCCTGGGCATGGGCGCCCGCAGGCGCACGGCGTTCATGGGGATGTGGGGGCCGCCGCCGGCCAGGCGCTCCAGGTCCGGCTTGATCCGCTCATAGTTGTCAATGATGGCCTTCATAAGGTTGGAGGGCGTCGTGCGGTCAAACCCGCGGGTCGCCCCATCTATATTCACCACGCCATCGGGCGTCAGGAGCCCCGGATGAAGGGTGGCGTCCGGCCCCCCGGGGGCCTGCTGGTACAGCACAAGTTTCATAGCTGGCCTCCACTCCTATAGCTTCGCATATTCAGGCGGGTGCATTATGACAGAGGGTGACTGCTGTGTGAAGGCAAGCCAGTCTGTCTACTCTGGTTGTGCAAAGGTTGTTCTGGAGAAATGTTCCTGAAAAACTCCTGAAAAAATGCGGCGTGATGCTGTGAGCGGCCCCTATTCTTGCCGCAGCGCCGCCGCCAGTTTGGCCACCGCAAGCCCCCGGTGGCTCAGGCGGTTCTTTACCTCCAGCGGCAACTCACCAAAGGTCCTGTCCATCGCAGGGAAGTAGAAAACAGGGTCATAGCCAAACCCGAAGTCGCCCCCCTTCGGCTCAAAGGCGATGTAGCCATTGCAAACGCCGGTGAAGGTGGACTCGGCCCCGCCGGGCCGCACCAGGGCAATGACGCACACAAAGCGGGCGGTGCGCCGCTCCCACGGGACACCCTCCAGTTTGGCCAGCAGCAAGCGATTCCGGTCGGCGTCTGTGGCTTCAGGTCCGGCGTAGCGCTTGCTATAGACGCCTGGGGCGCCGCCCAAGGCGTCCACCTCCAGCCCCGCGTCGTCAGCAATGATCCAGAAGGTGGGAGCAAGGGGGGCGAAGAAGCGGGCCTTCAGCAGGGCGTTGGCTTCATAGGTAGCACCGGTCTCCTCGGGGTCTCCCTGCAACCCTTCTTTTGCGGGCCAGGTCAGCTCAAAGGGCATACCCTCCAACGCCTGGCGGTACTCTACCACCTTGTCCTGATTGTTGGTGGCGATGAGGAGAGTCTGTTTGTTCGCTGGCTTGTCTTCGTCGGTGGTGAAGGGCATGGAGTCCTCCAAAAGGGCTTGGGCATTAGCTTAGCAGATAGGGCAAGGGGGTGGGAGAAGCTCCTTTGATTGAAGCGGTATCAAGTGGGTTGTTTTCAAAAAAAACAGGGGGGGTCTAGCTGGGAAAAGGCTCCGCCAGCTTGGGGGCGACGGATTGTTTTTCGGGGCTTCCAGGCCGGTTTTGGAA